>CAZNUK010000009.1:0-43856 GCA_964576255.1 uncultured Butyrivibrio sp. | reverse complement strand
CAATTCAGATAAAGGTAGCGGCAATACACTCCAGTTGAGTAGTCAAGCTACAGGGCAAAATCAAAAGTCCATAGTATCTGAGTTGTATTAAACCATAGATATAGAAAAAAGAAAGGAAAGTGTGATAATTAACTTCCTAATTATCATACAAGGGAAAAATACTTCATATGATTTGCAAAATTCTACTTATAAGGTAGAAGATTATGCATATTCTAAACTTAGAGCCAGATATAAGAAATGGACAGGAAATAGTTTTGATGAAAAAGACTTTGTATCGTTCGGTCTTGCAAATGAAGAAGGGGATTTGACAAATGCTGGAGCGTTACTTGCAGATGACAGCCCTATTCGTTGGTCAAGATTGTTCTGTACAAGATGGAACGGTTTAAATAAGAGTGGTGGAACAATAGATGCTTTAGATGATGCAGAGTATTCTGGAAGTGTTATTTCTTTAATTGAAAATGGAGAAGCTTTCATTAAAAGAAATGCAAAAATGAAATGGAAAAAGACTCCGAATTCTAGAATTGAAATGCCGGATTATGTAGAGCGTAGTTATCATGAGGCACTTGTAAATGCTTTAGCACATCGTGATTATCTGGTAAACGGAAGTGAAGTGCATATAGATATTTATGATGATAGAATGGAAATATATTCGCCAGGTGGAATGCCTGATGGTTCATTAATACAGGAAAGAGATCCGTTAACTGTACCATCAACAAGAAGAAATCCAGTACTTGCGGATGTATTCAATCGACTTGGATATATGGAGCGAAAAGGTAGTGGCTTTGGTAGAATAATCAGTAGTTATGAGTTTCAGGCAAATTATAGTGAAGATAAGAAACCAAAGTTCCGTTCAGATAGATATCAGTTTACAGTTATATTGCCTAATTTGAATTATGATGTAGAATCTATTGACATCACTGATGTCAATAGTGATGTCAATGTTGATGTCAAACAAAAAATTAAAGAAGCAGTATTAGAAGATTCCAAAGTAACACAAAGGGAATTGGTGGTGAAATTAGGTGTTTCATATAGACAAATTCAACAGAATATGGCTGAAATGGTATCTGATGGAGAAATTGTTAGGGTTGGTTCTAATCGTTCGGGACATTGGGAAATAATTGAGTAGAATTATTGATATAGCTAATGTTCTATGTTATCCTAAAATTATAAAAAATGTATCGTGTTATCATAGATATTCTTAGACTGATCCGATACCTTCAGCTCAGGCAGCGATTGCAAATAAGTAATGCTATCGTTTAGATAACGGTTACTGATATTAAGTGAAATTACGAATCCCCTTTTCGGGCCGCAATGGTTCGAAGAGGGGATTTTTATTTATGAAGATATAAAGATGTGCTATAATTATAGTTATTAACATAGGAAATATAAAACTCGAGAATGAATGAGGTACAAGATGGATAATGGTAGATTAGAAGAAATCAAACAACACCTTCAAAATTTTCTAAAAGAGAGTGAAAAGAACGAGCAATTATATTCTATAGCTCTGTTTGATATATTAGGGTTTTCTAATTTTGTATTAAACAATAGGACTCAAGAGGTATTAGAATTATATAATAAATTATCTGATTTAGCTAATAAATTGCAAACACACATAGGAGAAAGTATGTTGTTTGCTGGTAGTGTGGCACCAATACCTATTTCAAAAGATTGGAAAATAGCAAGATTGTGCTACAATGCAAATGGATATATTAATGTTTGTAATTTTAGTGATACCTTTATTGTTTATGTTAGTTACACTATGGGGAAGTGTCCGGAATGGTTATTGAATACGAAGCATGATGAATATCCACTGTTGTTTTGGAAAGATAAAAAAGATATATATGATGAACTATTTGAATCAAAGCATAATATTTATTTATCTTTTTTGACTTTATGTATGGATTTTTTCTGTCAGTCAATTGTTGCAGGAATACCATTAAGGGGATGTATATCTACAGGACAGGCGATAATGAATAAAAGTAAATCATTATTTATTGGTGAACCATTAGTCGAAGCAGCAAAGGGGGAAACTGCACAAAACGCTGTTGGATTTGCTTTTGGTGGTAGCTTTAAAGAATATCATCCAGTGTATAATGATTATTTTATTCCATACTTGTACCATATGAAAGATAATAAAAATTCACAATTTCTAAGTCCTTTTGTACCAGATTGGCCAAGATATTGGAGAGAATCACCAGAATATAATGAGCTCGATTTGAGTGAGTATATAATGAAGATGTGTAATGATTCTGAGCATGAAGATTATTATAATTTAGCAAGTGCTTTTGTGGAATTCTCTAACAAGAACAGTAAGTGGTCATTAGAAATTAATAGGCAAGATATAAAAGATATGAATGATTATTATGATAGAGTTAAGAAATGGCTTGAAACAAAGAGCGAGCTAAATAAAAATTAAGTAATTGATTATATAGTACATTAAATGTAAGAATATCTGTTCAATTAATTAACGGTTACTGAAATCAAGAGAAATGACGAATCACATCCTCTAACTGTAATAGTTGGAGGATGTGATTTATTATTTTGAAAATTCAACAACGATTTGTCCTAGTAGTTCACATTGCTCAGTAGACAGATTTTTCTTAGTTGAAACATTATGATCCCGGAATGCTGTAGTGAGATTCTGGACAATTTTTATTTGTTCCTCAGTCAGATTATAGGTAGAAATAGTTTCTCTTTGTTCAATTCCGTAAAACACATCGGTGGATATATTGAAAATAATTGCTAAAGTACGCACTGTTTCAAATGGTGGTAATGCAGTGTTACTCTCATATTTGCTTATTGCAGTAACTGTAACGTTTAATTTTTCTGCGAGCTGCTGTTGAGTCATTTTTTTTTGTTTGCGTTGCTTTTTTAGTATTTGGCCAAAATCGTAAGGTTCTTTCATAGCACACCTTCCTTAATAAGCTATATCTTACCCAGTAAACTTGAATATAATTCAAGTTTATGTTAAGATTATAGAAATAAAAGAAAGTTTATATATATGAATATGAAAGATATTCAATATTGTGTGTGGTGAGTATATAAATATTTTTACAATACACAAGGAAGGGAACGGATGATAAATGGCTCTAATACAGCAGACTGTAGTAGCAGATGAAAAAACCTGGCAGACAAACTTTTATGATGCTATATTCGGTACAGAAAAAGATGAATATTTAACCATTGATAGAAGTACAGATGGATACACTAGAGGTATTTTATTCGAGCACAAGCAAAATGTTAATTCCAATGGTAAGACTAAAACATTGTCACAAGCAATTATTTACTTATGTAGATTTAATCGTGATGGTGTGCCTATTCCTTCTAAAATAGCTTTGGTCAGTCAAGACGAGGGCAAAATTTATGTATATGATACAAAAGATTACATTATGTACATAGAAGATATTGAAACCTATGCCAACCTTAAAGCGTCAGATGGTATAAATGGTTTTCAAGCTGCTCCCGCAAAGCGGATAATTGAGTTTGACAAAAATCTTAATCCACGAGGTTTGGTTGAAGTAATTAATTTTGTTACAGAAGCACCAGTAACTGTGAAAATTCATATTAATGTTCATAATGTATATGGTTGGTCAGGATATTATTATAATAACGCTACTAGTTTTAAACAAAAGCCTGAAAAAAAAGCTTTTTTTAACGAATTGAGAAAGCCTGTTGGAACATTGAAGGAATGTATTGAACCTTGGACGGGAAATGAATTGGATTTCAAGTATATTATGGATATGCTTAATGACCCAATGACACAAAAAAAGTTAGGAGCTTTTTACACTCCACCTGAGTATTCTAAATTAGCTGTTGAACTTGTTAAAAAGGCTATTAAGAGAGCTTTAGATGCGGGAAAAAAAGATTATATTATTCTTGATAGATGTGCAGGTACTGGTAATTTGGAAATGTTTTTAGATGATGGTAATGAGGATATACTTTCCCACGTAATTGTAAGCACATATGAACTAAAGGAATGGATGGTGCTTAAAGACCGTTTTGGTGGTCGTGTTCGCTACATAATTCCTCCGATTCCATCAGAGAAGAATGAGTTACCATTACTTAATGATGAAGGATTCCTTTGTGGAGCAAATGCACTTACAAAGGATATTATTGAAAATAACGAAGTTAAAAAGTATATTGATAATGCTGATTGTGCCGTAATTCTTTTCGAAAATCCCCCTTATGTTGAAACAACAGGTGTTGAATTTCAACGTAATTATGAAGAATCCAATGAATGGAAAAAACTTTTTGTAGTTGAAGAAATGAAAAAAAGATGTTACAGGAGCGGTTTCAAATGACATTGCAAATGTATTTATTTGGTCAGCATTTAAATACTTTTTAAGACAGGATACAGATAGTTATATCGTTTTTAGTCCTATAAAGTATTGGAAAGTACAAAATTTAATTAACAAGAAATTTTATGGAGGTTATGCTTTTAATAGGCTGTTTTTTCATGCGAAAATGCCTGCTTGTGTAACTTGCTGTATGTGGAGCAATGAAGATGTTAAACCAATGTCTCAGGAAGTTATCTCACTAAATGCGATAAATTTAGATAATAATAGAAAGTGTATTAACGAAGGCGAGATAAAAGTACGAAAAGTTCACACTTTTTATAGTGAATATTATTATGATAAGAGGAAATTTGAAGAAGATACAGAAGATGGTATTTTGATAGGATTAAAAGGTTTGGAACAAACTAGTGGTAAACTTCGTAATAAGCGTATATACAATGAGAATATCTTAGGTTATTGTGTTGCAAACACATCAGGTTTTGACAATCCTGATTTAAATTCTAGTTTACTTGTCGCTGGAAGATATGACGGAAATGGTTTTTATTTAAGAGCTGATAATTTCTGGGAAAAACTTCCTATATATGCAGCTAGTCGTTATTATAGTTACAATAATGATTGGAAAATAAGAAGTATGACAATGAAATCAGCCGATAAGCATGATGAATATGATGTTGCTGTGAAAAATGGTAGTTTGAATGCGTTCTTATGTAAAACGTTGTTGTGGACTTGTACAACACAATCTTCACACATAAGATGTTTTACGGGTTCTGATGGCAGACTTTACAAAAATCAGCTTTGCCTAGATGGTGACACTCTTGGCAAGAAGAAAATAAGTGATTTTGTAACTAAAGGTTACGTATTTACAGATGAAGATAAAGTCCTTTGCAGAAAAATGAATGAAATTCTCGATTTTATTAAAAGAGAATGCAAAGATGAATACAATCCTGATTACATGTATGGACTTTATCAAATTGACGAGGAAATTAATATCAAAATCAAAATTGGAACAAAACCCGATGGCACAGATAAAATTGATTATAAGTATGGTGACCTTAACAATATGATAAAAGAAATGAAATCCCTTATAAAACAGTACTATTTAAACAATCTTGTTGATACATTGTTTGAATATCAATTACTGAAATAGTATAAGAAAACAGTGGAGAATGAAATCTCTACTGTTTTTTATCGTGTCCTGAGTTGTTTTTTCATTGACATAATTATAGTAAGATGCTATACTACAAAGATTTAACAATAGTTAAATGGAGGTATGGGTTAGGAAAGGAAAACAAACTATATGAAACATGATTTTCAATATGTCCCACGTCATGAGTATTTGCCCATCAGAATGGAACTTGAGAAGCTGATTAATTTAGTTCAGGATGAGTTAAGGGATGACTATTTCACTTTTTCTTTTACCTACATAGGAAGCACTCATCGTAAGATGATTACGCAAGATGTTAAGGGTAACACTGGGTATGATTTTGATGTTAATATTCATGTTAATGACGACAATGAGGATTTTTCTCCAGAAGAAATTCGTAGAATTCTTAAAAAGGCATTTGACAAGCATGGTAGAGCCTTTGGATACGATTTTTGCGAGGATAGCAAAAGGGTACTAACTATTAAGCGTAAGGATGTATGGGGAAGTAGAATTATAAGTAGTTGTGATTTTGCAATTGTACGCGATTATAATGATGGCAGGCAAGAGTATATTCGTTTTAATAAAAATCAAAAGTCTTATGAATGGAAATACTTGCCGATAATCAAGGCAAAACTTGAAGAAAGAGCGGAATGGCTTAGAAAGCACAATCATTGGGATGAAGTGCGGGAACTGTACATCTATAAGAAGAATTGGAATGACGATACGAATAAACGCTCCAGGTCCTTGTATGCAGAAACAATAAATGAGATATATTTAAAGCGTTGCAAATGAAAAATTGTGTATTAATTATAGAAATAATAGTATTCAACAAATACTAATAATAAAAAGTTGATTTTTATTAATAACAAGATATAATAACAATAATAGAATTAAATCATACCAAGAAAGGAGTGTTATATGTCAAATATTCTACAAAGAGATGGATTAAAAATTGAGCTTTTGCAGAGATTATCGTATAAGTCAGCGCTGGGAATTAGTTTAAAGAAGAATCTTCATTATTTTGACAAGGATGCTCTTATTGGAGAACTGGTAAAGGTAAATGAATGGTATGACGAATATGCAGAACTTCATGAGTTGGCATTAGACTATCGTATAAAAAGTATTCAATCTGCCATAATGAAATATAATCGATATTATCCGGACCATCAGGCAAGGAAAGTCTTTGATGATTTGCTTGGATTTCGTTCTCTGTGTGATAATTATGATGATGTATTAGCATTAGTTGCTGTAGAAGGGATACGAGTTGCAGATATGTCTATGGGAAAAGCTAAAGATGATGGATACCGTGGAATTCATGTATATTTTCAGATGAGTGGAAGTCACTATCCTATAGAGATTCAGTATAATACGTACTATGATAGACAATTTAATAATTGGCTACACAAATACATTTATAAAAAAGATTATGATGATTCTGTTGGAAGGCAGTTGCGTAAATTATATGAAAGTGCTAAAATTCTAACAGAACAAGATTTTAAGGAGGAGCTAAAACATGTGTTATCTAATTGCTAAGAATGTGGATGCTGTCGGTTGTGTTGCATGGCGTACAACACATGGAAAGCATCTTTCAGAATTTAAGAGAAAGCTTGAGAAAACAGTAGGATATGATAAGGTACAGCTTGTTACTATAAGCAGACCTTCAGCATATGGAGAATACGAACCATATCGCTTTGTCGATACCAAGGAAGAGTTTGCTGAAGCTGTGGGACAATTGTAGAATTGAAAGTTAAATAAAAATACAAATCTCCTTTTCCGACTGTAATAGTTGGAGAAGGGGATTTTTTGTGGGCGCAACTACATGCAGAATTACATATATGTGATATAATAAAAATATATTTTTATTATTTTCAGCATAATCCAAAGGAGGATATTTAATGAAAGAAACTCTTAAAAAAATCATTATCTCAAATATACACCAATGGACTGACGAAGATATTTATGCCATTTCATTATTTGTATATGATGAAAATGATAACCCTTGCAAACCAACTGTAACTTTGGGATACAATACTGAAACTCAGGTGAAAGAAGAGACTCCAAACGCTAGTGATGAACAGGAAGCCAGATGGAATTATGCTTTTTGGATACAAAATCAATTCTTTTGTTTTGGAATCGGAGAAACTGCAAAGTACGTGAGAAATTGGTTGGAGAACAATCAACTACCATATTATGAGGATGATGATGCAGCATGGAATAATGCCAAAACATATGTTGATGTGGAAGTTGTTAATAAGGCGTTTATCCATGAACTGATTTGTATTGTTAAAGAAATACATCAAGCCGGTTTGCTGACTCAAAAATTTGGAAAAGAAATCCCTATTATCATCCATGAGTTAGAGTATTATGATGAAATAGCAAAACATAATATAGAGGCAAATGGTGAGAAGCTTGTAGCAGATTTTGCGGACTTTTGCCTTGCTTAATTTACCAATATCAACAATACGAACTCTCTATCACATTAGTTGTGGTAGGGAGTTCTTTTTGTGAAAATAAGATTGACACAGGAGCCGTTATGATTACCACATTTGTGTTGCATCTAAAGACAAATAAAGATATTAAAAATGCAATTTCATATATTAAGCCATCCGGAAGAATTATCAAGGGAATTTACTCCATAGGTTTTGCTGCCATTATCGCTCAGGCGTTGATGTCGGTAATGACTTATCTATTGAATGTAATTTTTGTACGAATTGGTGAAAATGTAGTAACAGCATATGGACTTTATTACAAAATACAACAATTCATCTTATTTGCCGCCTTCGGATTGAGAGATGCCATAACACCAATTATATCTTTTAATCATGGTATGAGAAGCAAAGAACGTGTAAAAGATGGTGTAAAGTATGGTCTTATCTACACATTAGGAATTATGTTGATTGGTTTTGTTGGGTTGGAAGTATTTGCAGAACCATTTTCAGGTATTTTTGGATTATCCGGGGAAACTAAGGATTTGTGCATCAGTGCTATGCGTGTGATTTCTATAAGCTATGTGTTTGCAGGTGCCAACATTGCATTTCAGGGAATTTTTCAGGCGTTGGACAGCGGATTGGAATCCCTTATTATTTCTGTATGCAGACAGTTTTTATTTGTAATTCCTATAGCATACGCTTTTTCCACAATCGTGATATCCGGCAAATGTGGGACATGGCTTGTATGGGTGAGTTTTGTAATTGCAGAAGTATTATCTGTGCTAGTCTCAGTAGTGTTTATGAAAAAAGTAAATAAAAACAAGATTATGACAATGGACTAGAAATCTAATAGGTGGCGACGGAATCACTATTCTTTACATCTGTAGAAAAGAGTTTTTTATTTGTGATTTTATATGTAAATTAATCCCAAATAGTGTTTTAATGATATTAGTTTATGTAAAAATTACTGAGCAACAGAAGCAGGCAATAATAGACACTATTAAGAAAAACAAAATCTCTTGGCTTGGAGATTGTAGTAGCCTCTCTACCGACGGTAGCGATAGTTACATTATGCTATTTGACGAAAATGGCGAGGTGATTCACACCTGTGGCGGGCTGAATCCGGAAAAGAACAGATTTGTAAGAACCAAGGAGGCTCTATTTGACCTGTTGCCCGAGGGTACATATAGCGATATCAGAGAAAAATCAAAAAACATTTTGATAGAAGATTTGGCGGAAAAATATCCGGACGATTATGGACATTGGTTGGAAGATGAATGAATTTAAGTTATGGAGATGAGAATAATCATCTCCATAATTTTTTAAGATTAAAATTCACTTCGCCACATTCTGTCCACCTGCCCGGCTATAGTTAACCCATAAACAACTATCAGAGGAGGTGGCGGATTTGCCTACAAAAGAAATGTTTCTATGGGAGTCCATAAAAGAAAGACTACGAGCCAAAGAACAGCTAAGCAATATTGCATTTTTGATTTGCTGTGAAGTGAAGTTTGTAAGCGAGGGAGGTATAGTATGAAATCTAGTATTTTTGATGTAAAACACCCATACATAGAAAAGTCAGATATGTGTCTTAGAGAAGATGTGTTTGCATACCTTGTATCAAAAGGAATCGACGAAAAAGAAGCATTCCGTATAGCCGAACAGGTTAGAACAGGAAAGGGCATTAGCGGTGATGAGCAACAGATGCTTAAGCACAAGGGAGTTCCAGATTGGTATATTAATTCTTGCAATAAAATCCGTTACCTGCTTCCGAAAACGCATTGCATATCGTATGCTTTGAATATGTGGAAGCTGGCTTATTTTAAAATTCATTATCAGAAGGAGTTTTATGAGGAGAATGTAGGTGTATTTTCTTGACAATTCATTGGTAAAATTATATTATTAAAGTATCAATTGATACCAATACGGAGGGGCTTTATGGAACATTTATCATCTCGAATTGAAAGTGAGGCAGAGATTAGAGCATATCTACAGAATTTAAGATATGCCATTGACAATGGTGCTCAAATTAAATTTCAAATAAAAAGACTTGTAGATGAGAATCGAGATGAGAAATATACCAATCAATATACGGTCAACACCCTTTTTCCGAATGAAAATCCTGAAAGCGCCTTAAAGAGAGAATTGAAGACTTTAACAGTTTAGGAGTACATTAGGACGGTAAAAGACCTTAAATTTACTAACAGAAGTGAAATGCGTGAGTTCGGTAAAGTGTATAATGGTACTGATGATGTATATATTAAAGTTAGAGTTGAATTGTTAAGCGAATATGGAAATACGAATATGTTTGTTATGTCTTTTCATTTTGCAGAAAAGGCGTTTACACCAGATATATTTCCGTATGGCAAGAAAGGGGTCGCTTATGAAGATGAAGATAATTTGCACTGAAAAATGCTTATGTTCCAATTGTATGGAAGAGCATGAAGTTAAAACAGTCAGAATTCAAGAACAGACTGTTTTTAAAAAAGAAAAAGTAGAATACGAAGCAATGTATTTATATTGTGACCTCGCCGAAGAATTATATGTAGATGAAACCTTGATGAGGATAAATGATATCTCTATCAAGGATGCGTATAGACAGAAGAACGGATTGTTAACATCTAAGCAAATACTAGATATTCGTGATAATTATGGAATAACACAGAGGGATTTTTGCGTTCTTTTGGGTTGGGGAGAAAAAACAATCACACGATACGAAAGCCATCAAGTGCAAGATAGAGCTCATGATGCAATATTGAAAAAGGTTAGCACAGACCCACAATGGTTTTTGACATTATTAGAGGGGGTTAGGGAAAACTTAAGTGAAGAGGCTTACCTTAGATATTATAGAATTGCAACTGTAATTTATGAATGTAATAAGGATGCATATTTACGTAAAGCTATTGAAGCAGAATATGCAAAATATAGAAATGACCCAATGTCTAATGGAAATACCGAACTTTCGTTGGATAAAGTTGTGGACGTAATTAGATATTATGCAGCATCTAATAAAGTGGATAATTTGTATAAAGTAAAATTAATGAAATTATTATGGTATGCAGATGCTCTTTCCTTCAAGAAAAGAGGCCATTCCATAACCGGACTCGTATACCAGGCACTCCCAATGGGGGCTGTCCCGATTGCTCACGATTCAATAATTGATTTAAAAGGTGTTCCTTGCGAAGAGGTTGATATGGGCGAGACTTATGCATATCACTTCAAATTACAAAGTGATGCAAAGTTTACGAATTTGACCGATGAAGATGTAACAATATTAGAGCTGGTCATTGAAAAACTGGGAAAGATGAGCAAGCGAGATATTGTGGATTATATGCATAGGGAAAGTGCATATATTAACACCTTACCGAGAGATATAATTTCATTTAAATATGCGGAAAGTTTGCAGATGTGATGTAAGTGAAAAGGTGTGATTCTATGAGACAATTTTTAAAAAGTATACGGATGCTGATAATAAGAAGCGTACCCTTCGCACAGAAATGCTTACTGGTGTGACAATATACAATCAGGCTGCAAAGTGTAGAGAGTTTATGGACCTTTTGAGACAAAAAGACATTCTCGAACTTATTGAGTCAAAGAAAAATACCGGCAACAGCCAAGGTGGTGTTGATGTGGTGGCGCAGATTGAAAAACTCGCCAAGTTAAAGGATGCAGGTGTTATTACCGAAGAGGAATTTAATACAAAGAAAGCAGCGTTGCTGGAGAAAATATAGAATAGAATTATTACGCCTCCATTAGTGGGGGCGTTGTTTTTTTGTGTAGAAAAATGTGATTTTAAATAAAAATATCGTGTAATTTAATGTAAAAAACATTAAAAATATTATTGATTATTACACTAATTAATTTTATAATATTGATATAATGTATGTGAGGAGATGAGTTATGTATAGAAAAATTATGATGTTTTTGGAAGAATGGAAAAAAAGCAAGAACAGAAAGCCTTTGATTTTACAAGGAGCAAGACAAGTAGGTAAGACATATGCTCTTCTGGAGTTTGGCAGAACACAGTATGAGAATGTGGTATATTTTAATTTTGAAACAAATCCAAAACTCAATGCTACTTTCGAGGAAAACATTAGTCCTGATTATCTCATACCAATTTTGTCACATATTGCGGGACAGACAATTGTTAAGGACAAGACTCTTATAGTATTTGATGAGGTACAACTTTGCGAAAGAGCTTTGACATCATTGAAATATTTTTGTGAAGATGCACCAGAGTATCATATTGTGGTTGCGGGTAGTTTGCTCGGAGTGGCAGTTAATAGGACTAAGTTTTCATTTCCGGTTGGTAAGGTGGATATAAAAACTCTGTACCCAATGGATATGGAGGAATTTATGTTGGCTCTTGGTGAAGATGATTTGGTAAAACAAATTAAAAAAAGCTTTCAGGAAGATGCACCTTTGCCTTCGGCATTGCATGATTTGGCAATGCAAATATATAGACAATATCTTGTTGTGGGAGGCATGCCTGAATGTGTAATGCAATTTGTTCAGACAAAGGACTATATTCTTGTGCGTCATACACAAGATACCATACTTACAAGTTATCTTAATGATATGAGTAAGTATAATAATTTGAATGAAATTAAGAAAACCAGACTTGCTTACGACAATATTACCGTCCAGCTTTCAAAAAAGAATACACGTTTTCAATATAAATTAATAAAAAAAGGAGGACGTGCTTCAGAATTTGAAAATGCTATTGAATGGCTTTGTTTGTCGGGTATAGTATCCCAAGTATATAAAGTAGAACAGATAAAGAAGCCTTTAGAGAATTATAGAGATATTGATGCGTTTAAGATATATGTTTCTGATTTGGGGTTGCTTTGTGCCAAGAAAGAATTAATGCCAAATGATGTTCTTTATATGGTGGATGAGCTTAATGATTTTAAGGGTGGTATGGTTGAAAATTATGTTAATGTGCAACTGTCTATTAATGGTTATTCAACTTATTACTGGGAGTCTGAGCGTGGCGCTGAGGTGGATTTTGTTATTCAGCGTGAAGGGCAGCTTATTCCTATTGAGGTTAAGTCGGCTGATAATACTCGAGCAAAAAGTTTAAAAGTCTATATGGATACTTATAAACCCGCTTATGCTATTAAGCTTTCTATCAAAAATTTCGGATTTGAGGATAACAAAAAGACAGTTCCTCTCTACGCCACGTTTTGTATCTAATTTAATTGAAATACTTGGAGGTTTATTAATATGAAATTATTATTTAAACAACGTATTTTTTCATGGTTTGACAGCTACGATATCTACAACGAAGCGGGAGAAACTGTGTACACCGTAAAGGGGCAATTATCATGGGGGCACTGTCTTAAGGTGTATGATGCCCGTGGTTACGAAATCGGAACGGTGCAAGAGAAGATATTTACCTTTTTGCCTAAGTTTGAGATATATCTTGGTGATAGGTATGCGGGCTGCATCTGTAAGGATTTTTCGTTTTTTTCACATAAGTTTGATGTGGACTTTAATGGCTGGCATGTTGAGGGTGATTTTTTTGGATGGGATTATGATGTTTTGGATTATGAGGGAAGATGTATAGCAACTATATCCAAGGAATTATTACATTGGTCGGATACATATGTGATTGACGTAAGGGACCCGCAGGATGCCCTGTGTGCATTAATGCTTGTTCTTGCTATTGATGCGGAGAAATGTTCCAATGATAACAATTAAATAATTAGTATTTTTAAACACATATTGACTATTAATCCCCAAAAAATATAATATATATGTATGATTTTTTAAGATTGTAAAATAATAAGGAGGCAGTTTATATGAAGACACAAAAAATCAAAGCCAAAAATATTCTTGGTATAGTTTTGGCAGTTATACTGGTATTTACTATGTTGCCAATATCTAATTGGCAGGTTCAAGCCAGCGATATGGTGACGGTTAAGTTGCATTATAGAAATGCGGAATCATGGTCAGAGGTGTATGTATATGCATGGAATCCGGATGAACTCACTAATTCATGGCCGGGTAATAAGGTTTCTATAGATGGTGATGGATATTACACTTATGAATTTAAGGTAAGTAGCGATACTGATTTCAATTACATTTTTAATAATGGTGGTAGTGAAAAGACCAGGGATAATATTATTAGTTCATCTAAACTTTCCACAGATGAAGATGGTGTGGTTGAGAGATGGCTTAACGGAAAAAGTACTGTATACACTGGGGCTTTATCAATGTCAGGAACGAGCGTTAATGGTAATGAGGTAACCTTTAAAGCGTATACATATGCTGATGTTGGAAATGTATATCTTACAGGTACTATGAATGGATGGAGTACAAACTCCGATGAAATGCAGAAGAGTGGTTCTGATAAATACACATATACAATGACGCTTGAACCAGGTGAATATGAGTATAAATTCTATTGGGCAGATTACGGACTCTATTATAGAGATTCCCAAAATCATTTTATGCGCAAGGAAGGCGATGATTATAACTCTATTTTGTATGTTTCGGGAATAATAACTACTTCATTAAACATCGAAAAAGATGATTTAATTGAATTGCCTACAGAATTAGAATATCTTAAATCAAATGGTGGTCATGTAACTAAGGCTGTTACATATACATCTGAGACTTTAGGTGTTACTATTAATGGAAATGCTGTAACCTTGGCAGATGATTTTACAGCGAATGAATTTACTGTTACTGCAACAACTGCTGATGGTGAAAGCAGACGTGTTAATGTTAGTCTTTATGAGGCCGATGATGTAACGGTAGAGATTCATTATGACAGAGCTGATAATAAAGAGAGTGAATGGGATGTTTGGCTTTGGGCAGATAATCAGGACGGACAGGCCATCCAGTTTGAAGAAGTTGATGGAGAATATATTGCTACATATACAGTTAGTGAAGAGGATGTACCATTTATTAATGCTCTTAAGTACAAGATAAAAAAGGGTGAATGGGAAGAAAAGGAAGAAGAGAGACAAATTGACCTTTCAAATGTTGTTGCAGGTAAGGTTTGTTCATATGTATATTCAGATGGTACGTATTCCAATTCCTCAACAGAAGCTGTTATGGGAACCAAGCTTAAATCCGTTGAATACAATAGAAATAATAACACTATTGTGGTTGATGCATCCGGTTTGGTAACTGATCCAAATACTGATTTTGTAATCAAAAAAGCTGATGGAACAGTAATTAACATTACAGATATTGTTACTGTAGGAACTACCTACTATATTTCAATTGAAGAGGATTTAACTCCACTTATTAAGTCCTGTGGTTCTTATAAGCTTACATATGATGGTGCAGATTACTCAGTTAAGATGCCTAATTTATATAATTCAGATGAATTTGAAGCTGAATTTACATATACAGGTTCTGATTTAGGTGCAACATGGTCAGAGACCGAGACTACTTTCAGAGTGTGGGCACCTACAGCGGATAAAGTACAGGTGCAGCTCTATGCAACAGGCTCTGATGAAGAAGAAGGAAGTGCTAAGCTTGCTACTCACACTATGACAAAAGATGTTAATGGTACTTGGATTGCTACAGTACAAGGTGATTTGAATGGCGTGTACTATACATATCTTACAACTGTTAACGGAGCAGTAGAAGAATCCTGCGATCCATATGCAAGAACAACAGGTGTTAATGGTGAACGTGCAATGGTTATTGATTTGGATTCCACAGACCCTGAGGGCTGGGAGGATGATAAGAGTCCTAATGCCGGAATGAGTTATACAGATGCTATTATTTACGAGCTTCATGTAAGAGATTTTTCAATTGATGAGGAATCAGGAGTAAGAGATGTCTGGAAAGGTAAATTCCTTGGACTTACACAGAAGGGAACTACTAATAATGATGGAATTTCGACAGGATTGGATCACTTAAGAGATTTAGGTGTTACACATCTTCATTTGTTACCTTCTTATGATTATGCTTCAATAGATGAGACTCTTACAGAAGAAGAGAAGGCAGCAGATACCTCTAAGCAGTACAATTGGGGATATGATCCACTTAACTATAATGTACCAGAAGGTTCATACTCAACCAATCCATATGATGGTGCAGTAAGAGTAAACGAGATGAAGGAAATGGTGCAGACTCTTCATGAGAATAACATTAACGTTATTATGGACGTGGTTTATAATCATGTATATGATGCTGGCAACTTTTGTTTCAATGAAATTGTACCTAACTATTTCTCAAGAACCAATGCTGACGGAAGCTATTCCAATGGTTCAGGCTGTGGTAACGATACCGCTTCTGAAAGAGCAATGGTAAGAAAATACATCGTTGATTCTGTTTTATACTGGGCGGATGAATATCATATTGATGGTTTCCGTTTTGACTTAGTAGGTCTTTTGGATGCAGAGACAATTAATGAAGTTGTGGAAGAGGTTCATAAGACCCATCCGGATGTGATTTTCTACGGTGAAGGCTGGGTGATGAACACAGCAGTAGAACCATCCAATACAATAATGGCTAACCAGCAGAATGCCGGGGAAACAGAGGATTTTGCATATTTTAGCGATACCTTTAGAGATTTCTTAAAAGGTGGTAATGATGAGACTTCATGGGGCTATATTCAGAACACTATGGATAATGACCCGGAAGGCACTCTTATGAGTTGCTTTATGGCAAAGACATCATGGATACCTGCTCCAACACAGGTAGTTAACTATGCTTCATGTCATGACAACTATACTTTGATGGATAAGATTAATGTGACCAAAGCATCTTCAAGCTTTGCAGACCGCATTAAGATGAATAATCTGGCAGCAGCAATTTATATGACTGCAGAGGGTATTCCTTTGATTCATGCCGGTGAAGAGATGTTAAGAACCAAAGTAGATAGTGAAGGCAATATTATTCACAACAGCTACAAATCACCGGATTATATTAACAGCCTCAAATGGGGTAATCTTGACTCTGAAGAATATCAGAATACAAGAGATTACTATAAGGGATTAATCGAATTCCGTAAAAACCATGCGGCATTAAGATTAACGGATGCTAGTGATGTTAGTAATTATGTTACACCAACATGGATTGATGAAAATGTTGTACTTTTTAACATTGCAGGCAAAGATTCTATTCCTGATGAAGTATCAGATGGAATTGTAGTTATTTTTAATTCAAATCCTACTTCAAAAGAAGTTGACTTATATGATAATATGGGTATAGCTGAAGGAGAATGGAATATCTGCATTAATGATGTACAGGCCGGTACAGAAGTTATCGAAACAGTAACCGATGGTAAGGTAACCGTACCTGCAATTTCAGCATTAGTACTTGTAAAGGGCGAGACTGTTGATACAGATTCTGTATACACAAGAAATGCTGTAGCAGAGACAGGTAGAGTACATGTTGAATATGTGGACGAAGCTGGTAATGTTCTTTCAAGCTATAGCATAACAGGTGCTATTGGAGCTGCATATACAACAACAGCAATTAATATTGATGGATATGAAGTAATGACTACACCTGACAATGCAAGCGGAACACATACATCAGCGGATATATTTGTTACATATGTATATAAAGTTGCAGTAGCAGGAGATGGTGACGGCACGGGCGCAGGAGATGGAGGCGGCACAGGTACTGGTACAGGTGGTGCTGTGGACCCTGATGCTGGATATGGATATGTTCCGGTTGCTTGTGCGTTAATAGTAGCAATGGGAGCAGTAGCTATTATTGTGAACAAGAAAAAATACTAGAATAACATTAATATTTAATTACTAATAGGCGGAAATTTCCGCCTATTATTATTTTCAATTTATGCCATTATATGATATAATTGGTAATATATGATTACTGTATGAATACATGGGAGGATTACTATGGATAACAATTTACTTTCTCAGGCTCAGAGCCAGTTTATTTATAACGATTTTGCAGGGTGTGCCGGAACCTGTGACCAGATTTTAGGACA
Organism: uncultured Butyrivibrio sp.; assembly: GCA_964576255.1. GTDB lineage: Bacteria > Bacillota > Clostridia > Lachnospirales > Lachnospiraceae > Eshraghiella. Next base: position 26,060 of record CAZNUK010000009.1, on the reverse strand, counting down.
GGATGCCTGCAACTATCAGGCTTTGCATTACAAATCAATGTCACTTATGAAGCTGTCCACAGTGGATAATTTTAGAATGACAGAAGCAATTAAGGCTGCAGAAGTGTGTAAGAACTTATCTATGACTAAGACACAGCTTAGTGATGAGATATTGACTACATTTAACAGAGAAATGGACAGAATCGGTCAGGAGCTTCTTATGAAGATTAAGGCTAGTAACAACAGAGACCGTAACAGCACATGCCTTACTTGGACACATAACTATATGAAGAGCTATGAGACTGCAATGGCTGCATTTCCAGAGGCGAGTCCTAAGATGAAAAAATTAGTTCTCCAGATGTGCAATAAGTGGCTTAGCGGATTAACCGGCTGGGCTCATGACGCAGCTAATATCCATAACAGCAGAAGACCATATAATGATAGTCTCAAAAGAATGCTTTCAGGCGGCGCTGCAGTGGATGTGCAGGTGCCAACCGGAATGAGACAGTCAGAATTTGGTGTAGCAGGTTTTGTATGTTCATTCTTCCCATTTGTATGTTTTCTGGGAGTGGTATTATCAATTGTTGGTATTGCTGTTCAGTGGAAGAGTAGAAGAAAAGGTCTTGCTATTGCAGGTATAGTTATTGGAATAGTAGTGTCCATCTTTACTTTGGCAATAATGGGAGCTGCAGGATATTAATTGTAGATTTTGGGAGTGAAGGAAAATGGACAATACACAGGATAATAAGCTGATGACAATTTTAAAAGGAATATTTTTGTCGTTTGTAGGATTGGTATGCCTATATTTAATATTAGGACAAATTTTCCTTTCCCATGAAAAAGAAATCGGACAAAAGGGCTATGATACTTTTTCAGAAGGCTGGATGTGGGTTAAGGATGACGGTGACAGAATCGAGATTGATATTCCCGGCAAATGTGATGCAAAGCGTAATGAATTAATTGTTGTAGAAAATACTTTACCTAATGATGTGAAGGATAATCAGTATTTATGTATACGAAGCTCCAAGCAGGAGATGAAAGTATATGTGGATGGAGAACTGAGACAGGAATACACCACTGAGGATACCAGACTTTTTGGAAAGGTCAGTGCAGTAGCATTCGTGTTTGTTGAATTGAATTCAGAGGATGCCGCAAAAGATATCCGTATGGAAATTCAGACAGACTCTTCATATTCAGGTGTTTTTCACGAAATCTTATATGGTGAAAAGTGGGAAATATGGAGTTATATGTTTGAAAAACATGGGTTAGAGCTTTGTATCGGAATCTTTATGCTTATTCTGGGTATTGCATCAATTGTAGTTAGTGTGGCGTTAAAAATAACCTACAAGAAGTATATAGAGATGGAATATTTAGGCTGGGGAGTATTCCTTGCAGCAATATGGATACTTGCTAATTCTGTTTTTAGACAAGTGATTTTCCCGAGCGTTTCGGTAATTAGCGATATTGCCTTTTTTATGGTAATGCTGTTATCAGTTCCATTTATGTTATATCTTGATGGTGTTCAGAAAAAAAGATATCAAAAAGCGTATAATGTAGCAGTTATTCTAAATTTGGTGGATACTGTTATTTGTACTGTACTGCATGTGGCAAATATTGTTGATTTTTCCGACACAATTAAATATATGGGTATGATTGCAGGTGCATCAATTGGACTTATAGTCTTTACAATTGTAAGAGATATTATTAAAGGGTATATTAAGGAATATAAACTTGTTGCCCTTGGAGTGTTTTCAATTTGCTTAGCAGCAGTAATTCAGTTGGTTCTATATTTTATGTGGACCAATCAGTTTAGTGGTTCCATTATAGCAATCAGCTTAATATTTGTATTGATGATTTCTTTTGTCAATACTATGAATGAAATCCTTCGAATGGAAAGAGAAAAACAGCAGGCGATTACATCAAATGAGGCAAAGGGCAAATTTCTGGCCAATATGTCCCACGAAATTCGAACACCTATTAATGCTGTGCTTGGTATGGACGAGATGATTCTTAGAGAATCAGAAGATGAGAATATTCGTGAATATGCAATGAATATTCAGAATGCAGGTCAGACCTTACTGGCACTTATAAATGATATTCTTGACCTTTCCAAAATTGAATCAGGCAAAATGGAAATCATTCCTACTAATTATGAATTTAGTAGTATGTTATATGATGTGGTTAATATGATTATGATAAAAGCAGAGGACAAGGGGCTTAAGATGAATTTTAATGTTGACCACGAACTGCCATTTATGTTGTGTGGAGATGAAGTCAGGGTCAGACAGGTTCTTATTAATCTTTTGACTAATGCTGTAAAATACACCAAAGAAGGTCATATAGGACTTACAGTTACAGGCGAAAAAACAGGCGAGGATGTATTACTGAAATTTGTAGTGGAAGATTCCGGAATCGGAATTAAGGAAGAGGATATTTCAAAATTATTCGCCCGCTTTGAAAGAATTGAAGAAGAACAAAATCGTAATATTGAGGGTACAGGTCTTGGAATGAGCATTACAATGCAACTGCTTCATCTTATGGGTAGTGATTTGGTGGTGCAAAGCGAATATGGCGTGGGCTCTAGTTTTTCTTTTGAAATAAAACAGCGTATTATTAATGATGAGCCAATCGGTAATTTGGATGAACGAATTAAGAAACTGGCATTACAGCAGAAATATGAAGTTACTTTTGAAGCTCCGAATGCACATATTTTAGTGGTTGACGATAACTCCATTAATAGAAAGGTTTTTGTTAATCTATTGAAAAAGACGAAGGTCCAGATAGATGAAGCTGAAAGTGGATTTGATTGTATTGAACTGGTTAAGGAAAAACACTACGATATAATATTTTTAGATCATATGATGCCTGAAATGGATGGTATTGAAACACTGCACAGAATGAAGGCGATGACTGGATATCAGTGTGAAAATTCACCTGTTGTGGCACTTACCGCTAATGCAATTCAAGGTGCAAGAGAAATGTATTTAAGAGAAGGCTTTGATAATTTTATTTCTAAGCCAATTCGTCCTGATAAATTGGAAAAAATGATTGTGGAGTTGCTTCCTGATGAGTTGATTAATGAAGATACAGAAGCTAGAGGCGAGGAAACAGAACACGAATTTCCTGTTATTGAAGGTATGGATTGGGAAATTGCAATAGAACATCTTGTGGATAAAGAACTTGTAATGGAAACAGTTCGTGACTTTTATTCCACAATGACAAGTGAAATGGAATATTTACGTGGGTGTTATGATGATATTGATAATGAAGATATGTTAAAAAATTATCGTATTAAAGTACATTCAATGAAGAGCTCTCTTGCACTTATAGGTGTAAATGGACTTAGCGAGAAGGCAAGAATGTTAGAGATGGCAGCAAGCAATGGCGATAAAGCTGTTATACTTGAGCAGACGGATGCTTTCCTGGATGAATGGCAACAACTTAAAGAACAACTTTCAATCTGCGTTGATGAAGATGTAGACAAGGTTGAGGCCGATTCATCGGTTACTATTGAATTATTACATAACTTGAAAAACGCTATGGATGAAATGGACATTGATTTGGCGGATGATATTATGAAATCCCTCAAATCCTACCAATATAATCTGCGAATTTCTGATAAAATTGAGCAGCTTGCAGTGGCGGTTGTGAATTTGGATGCAGAAACAGCAAATGCAATAAGCGAAGATATTATTAATTGGCTTTAGTTCATATAGGAGGTACCAATGCAAAAGGTTTTATTATTAGGAAAACTGGATCAGACAACAGAAATATTGTACAAAAGTATGTGTCGCGATTATCAGGTACAGATATGTACCGAAATGTCCAAGACAATGCAGAACATGATAAGACTTGTTAAGCCCAAGCTGATATTAGTTAATTTGTCAGAAGCTGATGAAATGGCAACAAAAGACTTTGAAATCCTAACAACCATGTACATACATATTCCGGTAATTCTTTTGGGTGAGAAGGAACTTTGTAATGAATATGAAGAATTTTGCAAAAGTGATAATGTGTATTGTATATATCGTCCTGTATTAACTACTAATGTGGTGGCAAAATGTGCCACGATATTGAAAAACTATGACGGCTCTGATTCGGAAGAGGAGAAGACTGATGTGCAACGCAAAAATATATTGGTAGTGGATGATGGTGCTATTACATTGCGTAGCGTAAAAGCTCTTCTGGATAGTAAGTATTCGGTATCTGTTGCAACATCGGGAGAGATGGCACTTAAGCGCATGGAGAAAAATCTGCCAGATTTGGTGCTATTGGATTATGAGATGCCGGGATGGAATGGCAAGGAAACATTGGAGAAAATTCGCGCAGATGAAAATATGAAGGATGTTCCGGTGATATTTTTAACAGGTGTGGCTGATAAGCAGCACATAGCGGATGTTTTGCAGTTAAATCCTATGGGATATATTCTAAAACCACCGGACAAAGAAAAACTATTTGAAACAATTGAAATGGCATTAAGATAAAAATCTTAATGCCAGATGATTAAAGTCGCCCCATTTTTCGATTGAGCAGATGTGGCCACATTTTTCTATAATATTAAGCTGCATAGTGTTCTTTTTGTTGACTATTGTTTTAATATTTCCGATAAAGCAATGGTCTTCATCACCGGAAATAATAAGAATTTTTTTCTTAAGCTCGTCCAATTTGCTTAATACAAGTTCAGGCTTGCGCATAAACTGAATATATTCAATCCATGCATACATTGTCTTCTTATTGAGCTTTACAACCTCTCTTAAGAAGATAGAGCGTGATTTCTTGTGCGTCTTTTTGGGCATCATAAACCATGCAAAAAATGAATACAAAAACTTATATGGAACAAAACGCTTGATTTTGTTCGCCATAATAACAGCAAGCTTATATATTCCGCTTACTTTAAGTGATGCCCCACCCAAAATAATAGAATTAACATAATCAGGATGGTGAGCGGCAAAATTAGCAATAACAATTGTTCCAAGGGACAGACCTACAAAATGTGCATTGGATATGTTAAGGTAATCTAAGGTTTCTTTGATACCCTGATGTAATTTATATGAATCTACTTTGGATATAACTTTATCAGCGTTAAGCCCATGACCCGGTAAATCCAGTAATAATAAATTGAAGCGCTGTGAAAAGTCTTCAAGCTGTCTGTTCCAGGTTTTGGTGCTTCCACCAATTCCATGAACAAAAACTACCCATTCATCTTTTTGGTTATCAATTACTTCATACTTTAGCATTATAATATGCTCCTTTGGATACTATTATTTTGCAAGATGTCCGTTTATAATCATAACACGGTGAATAAGTATATGACAAGATGTTTTAGCAACAAAATTTAATTTATTTAATTATTTTAGAAAGATTGGTATATAACGATGGAGAAACAATACATAATTTCCCTTGACCAGGGAACCACATCATCACGAGCAGTAATTTTTGACAACAATTCAAATATAGTGGAAGAAGTACAGAAAGAATTTAAGCAGATATATCCTATGCCGGGATGGGTTGAACACGACCCGATGGAAATATATGCTTCACAGTATTCGGTGCTTGTGGAGGTAGTTGCCAAAAGTGGAATTAACCCACAGCAAATTGCTGCAATTGGAATAACTAATCAGCGAGAGACCACAATTGTGTGGGATAGAAATACAGGCAAGCCAATATACAATGCCATCGTGTGGCAGTGCAGAAGAACTGCCGACATCGTTGAGAAGGTACGTGAGGACGGACTGACGGATTATATTAAGGATACCACCGGATTGGTTCCCGACGCTTATTTTTCGGCTACCAAAATCAAATGGATATTGGATAATGTAGAAGGCGCAAGAGAACTTGCGGACAGAGGTGAGCTGCTATTTGGTACTGTGGACACATGGTTAATCTGGAAATTGACAGAGGGAAAAGTATTTGCAACAGATTACACTAATGCGTCAAGAACCATGCTTTATAATATTAAGGAACTAAGCTGGGACAAGAAACTGTGTGATTATTTTGAAATTCCTATGTCCATGCTTCCCGAGGTAAAATGTTCCTCCGATGATTATGGAGTGGTGTCCATATTTGGCAGGGAGATTCCAATCTGCGGAGTGGCAGGTGACCAGCAGGCGTCGTTATTTGGACAGGCATGTTTTGCCGAGGGCGATGTGAAAAATACATATGGTACAGGCTGTTTCCTTCTTATGAATACAGGTAACAAATACATAACCTCACAAAATGGTCTTATTACCACCATTGCCGCAGGAGTGGACAAGAAGGTTCAGTATGCACTGGAAGGCTCGGTTTTTGTGGGAGGCGCATTGGTTCAGTGGTTAAGAGATGAGTTAAAATTAATTGATGAGTCCATGGACACGGAATATTTTGCTAACAAAACAGAGGACAACAATGGAGTATATATAGTTCCTGCTTTTACCGGACTTGGAGCGCCTTATTGGGATATGTATGCCAGAGGTACTATTTTTGGACTGACAAGGGGTGCTAACAGAAACCATATAATAAGAGCTTCTCTTGAAGCCATTGCATATCAGACCATGGATGTTATTGAAGCAATGAAGCAGGATACCGGTCTTGAAATTAATACACTCAAAGTTGACGGCGGTGCCTCCAAAAATAATTTTCTGATGCAATTCCAGTCAGATGTTATAGGTGCAAAAGTTCAGAGAGCCAAAGTAATGGAGACTACCGCGTTAGGTGCGGCATATCTTGCTGGTCTGTACGTGGGGGTATGGAATTCTCTTGAAGAAATCAAAAAATGCTGGGATATGGCAATGGAATACGTGCCATTCATGGAGGAAGCAACTAAGGACAGATACATTGCCAAGTGGCACAAAGCGGTAGCAATGTGTCAGGGTTGGGAAATGCAATAAGGAGGGACCCACGCAGTGGGAGGATACCTTATTGCTCTGTCCGCGTCCCGAGCGAATTTGTCGTAGATTTACAAAGTAAATCTACGACCTGCTTGCACGCTATCGCGAAGCGATTTTAATGCGTGCAATCAATAGAAGCGAGATGAAATACGCGGACATCCCGTCTAAAAAATGCAATAAGGAGGGACCCACGCAGTGGGAGAACGAATAATGAAAATAAAAAATAATCTAATTATATTGGCAGGGCTTAGTTGTATTTGCCTATGTGCTTGCCTCAATGCCGGCACTTCCACAAAAGAACAACCGGATAATGAGACCACTGAGGCTTCCAATGAACAAATTGATGATGAGACGTCCGCTTCAACTGATGAATCAGTTCAGATTGATAAGGAGCTTGACCCGATTTTGGAAAAAGCCATAAGAGAAGAACTTGGATATTCCGATGATGTTGAGCTTACAGATGAAGATTATGAAAGCATTACAAGTCTTGGAATATTTAATGAAGATATTAAGTCTATTGATGGCATATCAAGACTTACTAATCTTACAAGCATAAACATAAGTGGAGGAAGTATTTCGGATATATCCGAGCTTGGGGAGCTTCCGAACCTTACAATGATAGATATTTATGGATGTCTTGTTAGAGAAATTCCGGATTTGTCTAATTGTAAGAATTTGACGGATTTGTATCTTGCAGGAAATCTTATTGAAGATATAACTCCTTTGCAGGATATAGAAACACTTAAATATGTCAATGTTGCATACAATAGAATTTTCAGCATCGAGCCACTGAAAGACAACACTTCATTGGAAAGTCTTTCAATAGACAGTAATTGTATTCTTGACTTCAATACAATTGCAGATAATGAGAGCTTGATTGCAGCAATTGATAGTGGCTCGCAAGGACAATTTGAGACATACCTTGAAACCGAAAATCTTGCCAAGGCTGTTGTAGCCACATTTCCTAAGGATTTGTCAGAGCTTGAACTGGAAAAATACATATATCAATATGTTATAGATAATATGGAATATGAGTTGGTATATAGGGATAGCAGTGCTTTTGCGTATTATGCTTTAGCTGAAGGGGTTGGTGTGTGCGGAGACTATGCAGAACTTTTTTGCATATTGACAAGACATGCGGATTTAGAAGCATACACCTGTGAAAGCGACACCCATGCATGGAACATAGTCGTAATTGATGGAGAAAAATATCATTGTGACACCTTGTGGGATGAGGACCAGGAGGAGTGGATATATTTTAACCAAAGTGGAGAATATATGCAGACTGTTCCGGACCATACATTTGATGAGAGAAGATACTAAAAATAAGCAACTGCAATTAACGGAAGTTGCTTTTACAATACTATAGTGTTATAATAGAAAAAAGTGATTTTACACGAAAGGTGGTACACGGATGAAGAAAAAATTAGCTTTTCTATTTGGTTTGGTATTAAGTGTAGCGGTTTTTCTTGGAGTAACTCAAAGTGCGGAGAAGACAGTTAGTGCCTATACGGCGATATCTCAGATAACGGACTTTTCTGTATATGGCTCCACGCATGGCAAGGAGGGATTAGCAAGCCTTAGTAATTCAACTCACAGAATTTATTTGTATGAACAGCTTTATAATGAGGCAGTTGCATTTTGGAATAACCAGTCTGATTTAACATGGGAGTGGGATGGTGCTTATGTTATTAAAGCAATAGATATCTCTGAATATGGATTGTCTCCTAATGAAGTGGTTGAGACATATTATTCATTCCAGAATGACAATCCGATTTTCTATTTTGCAAGTAACACAGTAAGTCTTAGTGGTTCGGAGGTAATGTTTCTTACAGATGCAGATTATAGGCAGGCTTCTGTGAGAAATCAGTGTAAAACATATATAATTAATGGTCTTAATGAATTTGGACAGCTTTTAGATGGCAAAACTGGCAATGATGCCAAAATACTTGCTGCATATGAAAAAATCATGTCAAGAATTAGCTATGCTTATGAAAGTGACGGTGTAACACCGGTTGATACACCATGGTCACATAATATAATGGGGTATTTTAATACTACTATTAATAAGGGTGTATGCGAATGTTATGCAAGCACCCTTCAGCTGGTGCTTAACATGGCAGGAGTTGACAGTTATTTTGTTACTGGAGAAAGTAATGCAGAAGCACATGCCTGGAACATGGCACAGTTTGGTGATGGAAACTATTATTATATGGATGCTACGTGGGATGATGAGAATAATAGCTTTGGTTATTTTGCCAAAGGACAAATCTTTGAAGAAAACCACCACAAAAATAGGCCAAATAACTCCGGAACAAAATATTTGTATGCTATTCCGGATGCACCGGCTACAGATTACGCTTTTCCGGTGTCAGGAAATATTGCATCCGTAGAAGATTTTAAGAAAATTGCATTAAATCCTTCCGGAAGCTATACTCTTACAGCGAATCTTGATTTTAGCAATGTTAAATCCACTAAGCAGGATGATTATTTTCTTGACATGACTTTTAAGGGAACTCTTAATGGAAATGGATACACTATTTCCGGACTTACCTTTGGATTAATAAGAGAAATCGGTGAGGGTGCAACTGTAAGTAATATCAAGCTAAAAGCTGATTTCGGAAGTAATGCATGGAAAGGGGATCAGAGTTTTTATTATATCTACAAAAGTGCATTAGCTGAGAATAATAGAGGAACTGTTAAGGATTGTGATTTAACATATGTAATGAATGATTGCTCGATTGCAGGATTGCAGGGTGTATGCATAGGTGGTTTGTTATATGCCAATTATGGTACAGTTGATTCCTGTGATAACAGCATTACGGTTAACAATTTTGCATACAGCTACAATACCAATTTCCTTGTGCAGGTGAGCTCTGTTGCAACATTTCATTGGGGTGGCACAATTAAAAACTGTACTGCTAAGGTTAATGTGACTAATAGCAGTGATTATACCAAGATAGCGTTGCATGCTATTGCTTCAGAGATGGAGACAGGAACTACAATAGATAACTGTACAACCAATGGTTCTGTTATGATGAAGGATAAGGGAACCTTGGGCTTTGGTGGAATTGTTGCCAATAATTTTGGAGGAACAATATCTAACTGTACTAATAATTGTGATGTGGATGCCAGTACGGGAACCTTTATGGCAAGTGGTGGAATAGCAATTAGTAATATTAATACAATTTATGATGATGGCTCCCTTAAAGGCGTTGCTACAATTAAAAATTGTACCAATAACGGTGATTTCTATAATAGATATACTGCTGTGATGGAAGGCTATTCAAGAGCAATCGGTGGAATAAGTCCTAATAATGGAGGATATATTTCAGGATGCAAGAACACAGGTAACATAACGGTAGAAATTGGTGCAGGTGGTGGAATTTTTGGCGAATGCGGCGGGGATTCCACAGTGGAGAATTGCACTAATTCCGGCAATATTACGGGAATACAGGCTTCAACCTGGATGACTTGTGTTGGAGGTATTGGTGGACAGGCAGAATTTAATTCCGGTACTTTTGATGAAAATGGTAATTTTACCATGATACCGGGTGGTAGTTGTACCATTAAGAACTGTACCAATTCCGGAACTATTACTGCTGAGTATGGAGCGGGTTGTATTATTGGAAATATTCATTTGGCAGCACCGGGTTCTGAGGCATCAGTTACAGGCTGTACCAATAATGGAACCTGTAACAATGATGGAAAAATCGGTAAAAACATATATTATCAGTATGTGCCTCGTTCCGACGGTACAAGCAAGTTTACAGTTTCTTCTAATACCAATCTTGTTAATGAAAGTGTAAATGAATCGGTTAATTTGTTACCGGAGGAGAATAACGGTGGAGGTACAACACCAACAACTCCTGCTCCTACTAACCCTGCACCAACAGAATCTGATACTGAAGAAAACACCACATCAACAGAGGAAGAAACAATTTCCAATGATGAAGAAGAGACTACAACTGCTACCGAAGAGGAAACCACAAAATCTAAAGAAGAGACAACAAAATCTGATGAGGATAATACCACAGTTTCCGAAGAGGAAAATACAACTGCTTCTGATGAAAAAGATGATAAGGGGAAGGACAAAAAAGGCATTAAGCCTATTATCGTAGTTGTAATTGTGGTGGTTGTTCTTGGAGCAGCAGGAGCAGTGACATTTTTGATTATTCGTAAAAAGAAAGCTTCTAATGTGGAAGAAAACTAAAAATACATAAAGAGGATTTTAAATATGAGGATTGCAATATGTGATGATGCACAGGATGATATTAAAATTTTTATTGAGAATATTAATAAATGTGCGGAAGAATTGAATATTGATGTACAATGCGACAGCTTTCAGGATGGAAATGACTTGCTTAATAATTTAGACGAAGAATGGGATGGGATTTTTCTGGATATAGATATGCCGGTTCCAAATGGCATAGAAATTGCCAACATTATATATGAAAGATATCCTAATCTAAATATTATTTTTGTTACTAATAGAGCTGATTTGGTATTTGAAGTTATTAAATTCAGACCACTTGGATTTGTAAGAAAAAATAAAATTGAAATTGAACTTAGAGAAGCAATTCTAAGAGTTCAGAAAGAAATGTATAGCAAGAGCATTATATATCAGAACACAACGAAAAATAGCACTATTATAATCAGGACAGATGATATTACATATCTCGAATGCAGGGGGCATAATATTGAAATTCACACCAAAGAGTCAATGCAAAGCATAAGAGCAACTATGGGTGAATATGAGCACAAGTTAGAGCCATATGGTTTTGTCAGGATTCATAAAGGCTTTATTGTGAATATGAGATATATTAGTCAGATTAATGGGCGCAAAATTAAGCTTGATGATGGAACGGAATTAACTGTCGGTGGAAATTATGTTGATAATATGAGGGAGGCCTATGCGAAATTCATTAGTAAAAAATATTGTATATAATCTTTCATATAATGTTGGAGTTATGGTTGCCATTGCGGTGGTTTTTTTCTTGGAAGAATTAGTAGCTGACAGAATGCATGTGTTATATAAAAAAAGGGACATAATTATTCTGTTAGAACAGGAAGAATATTTAGGTGCAAATACTTTTGTGTTAATACATATATCATTTGCAGTAATCGCATTAATGTATTGTCTTGCAATGAGATTGAGTCAACTAAAATGGTGGAAGCTTATTTTGTCAACAGTGCTACTATTGTGCTTATTCTTTATGCAGCTTAATAATGGCAATCTACTCAAACCATATTCTATGCAAGAGGAGCAAATGCAGTGGCTGTTTTTGAGTGTAGTAATAGGAATTTTAATTACCATATCTTCCTATTTACTGATTATCTTCGCTCAAAGAGATTATAACAAGCAGCTTAAAAAACAGATATTGAAATTAGGAATGCTACACAGCCAAAATGAAATTGAACAAATAGAAAGAAGTTATACCAATACAAGAGTTCTTAAACACGATATGAAACATTTTTTAGGAGTAATACTGTCATTGGTAAAGCGTGGAGATTATTTTGCTGCAGAAAAGGAAATTGAAACAATAATTGGGAAACAATTAACAATGGATGTCATTCATATGCAATCCAATGTTTTAATTAATGCTGTAGTAAATAATAAGATTAATATCTGTAAGGAAAATGATATTCTGTATGAAGTTAAGCTTACAGGTGATATTTCCAAGGAGCAGGAAATGAACGTTGCAATTATTCTGTCCAATCTTATTGATAATGCCATTGAAGCGGAATTAAAAGAAACGGATAGAATAATTAAGCTAGATATGTTCCCTGTTAAAGATATGTATTCAATTGTTGTTAGCAATAAATTAAGTGAATCAGTACTGGCTTCTAACGCCGGATTAAAGACTACAAAAGCTCACGCTAATGAACATGGACTGGGGAAAGTAAGTGTAGGCAATTTGGTTAATCAAATGCATGGAATATATAAATATTATGAAGAAGACGGGTGTTTTATTACCACTGTTTTATTTTCGAACAATTAGTTTGTGCCATAAAACGAGGTGTTTGTGCCAAACTATATAAATTAAAATGTTGAAAAGCTATAATAGCCTTGATAAGGGTTGTTATAGCTTTTATATTTGAGATTTTAGATGATAGGGGAGATTTTATGTGTATAAATTATTAGATTATTTAAAGGCTCTATTGATAATTCCTATGACACTGATTCTTTCAGGCGTCAGTATGACAAGTGAAAATGTGGATAATTCGGTTTCAGAATTATTTAAATATAGTCTAATTGGAAGTATAACCTCAGGTGATAATACACAATTTGTGTTTGTTATAGAAAGCCTTTCTTTTCTGATTTTCTTTGTGGTTTTGTATGGAAATATCATACACAGGAATTTTTGTGTGGCAGCGGATTATAGGTTTTCTAGAATTTCAAATAGGTGGCTATGGTATGTTAGAGAATGTATGCATTTATTGGGGGTAACTTTTGTATATTCATTTTTCTATTTGATAATTAAATTAATGATTGCAATTAACATATCTGTTTATGAATGTGATTGGATTGCGATAAAATACTTCCTAATGTTTTTATGTTGGATGTGTTGCCTGAATATAATTTTCACTTTGGTAGTAAATATGGTTGCTTTGATAAAAGGAACTAACTTTTCGATGCTGGCTTTTAGCATATTAGTGGTTGTGTTCGTTTCATTAGCAATAGCAACAAGTCTATATAAAATACCATCATTTATTAATCCGTTAAGCATTAACTTAAAGTGGTTGCCTTGGATTAAAGTAGTGTATTTGCTAGGGATAGCCGTGGTTATTAGTGTTTTATACGGTTTGTATATAAGAATATATGACATTGGAGTGAAGGAGGAGATGTGAATGGGATAAAAATTTAATATTTATTAGGAGAAATACATTATAAAGAATGAAGGAGATTATTTTTATGAAGAAAAAAAATGAAAAATTAATTATTGGGGCAGTTACCTGTCTTCTTATGGTTGGAACTGTGGTCGGAACTAATGCGGCGGAAACACAATTTTCTGCAAAGTATGTTGATAGTAATGAATATACATATGTATGCACTGCACAACAGTATTCATATTCAGATGATGCGGCTCTCAAAATAACACAAATTTATAAAGCTGATGGTTCATCATCAAATTATAAAAGAGTATACTGTAAATCAATGCTCATAGGTGAAGAGGTGTTAGTTGAAAAAGGCACTTGGTTTGATATTCCTATCCATAGTAGTGTTAAAGGGGCAGGAAAAAATAATGATTTATATGCTATGGGACATGATCCATCATTAGATTGTAAAATAAGTGGTTATTGGAATGTTCACTAAAATAAAAAGAGGGAGGAGATTATAATGCTTTTACAGCAAATTAGATATATGCTCAGAAGAAAAGATTTTCAACTTGCATTTTTCTTAACGTTATTTTATGCAGTCTTTTGTTTTATTTGGGTAATTACTGAAAAATACCATATGGTCAAAATGCAAGGAATGCTTGATGCTAATGCTGTGTATTTTGGAATGGGATATTCTACATTCTACGATAAATTTTTTGTAGTATTTCCATTTCTGGTTGTGTTGCCTTTTGCGGCTTCATATATAGACGAGAATTCTGGAAATATTGAAGCGACACTTTTGTTAAGAGGCAATAGACATAGATACTGGTTTTCAAAAGTATTAACTACGTTTATTGGGAATTTTGTAGTTATCTTTATCCCATTTTTGGTGAATTTACTATTGTGTAATATATTTTTACCTCATAATGGCAAAACACCATATGGTGATATGGATGGTAGTAGTGTTTTGAATAAATTATCCGGTTCAAATATTGCCATAGAGACCTTGGACCCGGGAATGCCTTTTCCTGAATTATTTAAGGCAAGTCCGTTTTTGTATAATTTTATGTTTATTATTTTGCTGGCTTTTTTATCCGGAGTAATGGGTGTATTTTTGTTATCCATAACATCGGTTGTTAAAAGAGGAAGAGTGTTGCTGTTTTTACCTTTTTTCATATTGAATCGTATTGGTGCAACAGCAACAAGTCTTTCATACAACAAAGCAATAGCGTCATCAAGTAATGTATTTACAAATTGGGAATTGAAAAGCTACGTAGCACCGTTTTCATTTTATGGTCAGTACTATCCTTATTTTTGGGCGTTTATAGCTATATTATGCGGAATAAGTATAGTTCTGTCAGTCATATGGTGTAAGAGAGAATATAGGGGGAAGGCGTAAATGAACACAATTACAATAAATAATCTTAATAAGGATATTGGAAGAAAAGAAATACTCAAAGATATTAATATAGAATTTCAAGGTGGCAAGATATATGGAATTGTTGGTGAAAATGGCGCCGGCAAATCTATGTTATTCAGAGTTCTTGCAGGACTAATTAAACCAACCACCGGAGAAGTGCTATACAATGGAAATAACCGAAGTGTTGAATTCCCAAATGTGGGATTAGTAATGGGAGATGTAATGCTCTATGGGCTGCTTACCGGATATAAGAATTTAAAAGAAATTGCAGGAATACGAAAAATAGCAACAGATGAGGATATAATTACATCTATCAAGAGAGTTGGTTTGGAGCCCAATGATAAAAGAAAATTCTACAAGTATTCATTGGGAATGAAACACCGATTGATTTTGGCACAGGCAATAATGGAACGACCGGATTATCTTTTTTTAGATGAACCAACTAATGCATTGGATAAGGATGGTGTCAAGCTATTTTATCAAATTGCAAAAGAAGAATCTGCAAGAGGTGCAGTTGTAATTCTTTCCAGTCATATTGAAAGTGATATATCCCAATTGGCAGATGAAACTTATATAATGGAATCCGGCGAATTAAAAAAATGATTAAACTAAGGCGATGGAATGATTAATATCATTTCACCGCCTTATTTCATAAAAATTTAATATTTAAAAATATTGACATCTAAAATCCGTGTATTATAATGAAAAATTGAAACGTAAGGATTTTGGTACATATAATATAGAAGAAATATATACGGAGGAAAATACATGTTAGAGCTTAAAAGCATTAGAAAGGAATACCCTGCCGGAGACGGAAAAGTTGAAGCTTTGAAGGGTATCGATTTGCAGTTTCGTAAGTCAGAGTTTGTATCTATCTTAGGTCCATCAGGCTGTGGTAAGACCACAATGTTAAATATCATTGGCGGACTTGACGGATATACAGAGGGTGACCTGATTATTAACGGAACATCCACCAAAGAATATAAGGACAGGGATTGGGATGCCTATAGAAATCATTCAGTAGGTTTTGTATTCCAGAGCTATAATCTTATTCCGCATCAGTCCGTATTACAGAATGTTGAAATTGCATTGACACTTTCAGGTGTTTCAAAGGCTGAGCGTAAGGCGAGAGCCATTAAGGCCTTGGAGGAGGTTGGTCTTGGTGACCAGCTTAATAAAAAACCGGGACAGATGTCCGGTGGACAGATGCAGCGAGTTGCAATTGCCAGAGCATTGGTTAACAATCCTGACATTATTCTTGCAGACGAGCCAACAGGTGCTCTTGATACAGAGACCAGTGTACAGGTTATGGAAATCCTTAAGAAAATTTCTAAGGACAGACTTATAGTTATGGTTACTCATAATCCTGAACTTGCAGAACAGTACTCTTCAAGAATTATCAGAATGCTTGATGGTGTAATTACAGATGATTCAATGCCTTTATCAGAGGATGAAGTTAAGACAGAGATGGCAACAGTTGTTAAGCCTGAAGGTAAAGCTAAGAAAGTTAGAAAGCCTTCCATGTCATTTGGAACATCCTTTATGCTTTCACTTAAGAACCTCTTTACTAAGAAGGGAAGAACCACGCTTACAGCTTTTGCGGGTTCAATCGGTATTATTGGTATTGCACTTATTTTGGCAGTGTCTAATGGAATGACTACATATATTAATATTGTTCAGGAGAGTACACTTTCAGCTTACCCTCTTACACTTGAGGCATCCACTGTGGAGTTGTCTGCATTGATGGAAGCATTTATGAATATGTCCAGTGAGGATGCCGAACATGATAAGGATGCTGTTTATAAGAAAAAAGCACTTTATGATATGATTAATGCAATGAACAGCATTGAAGAAAGTGAGAATGACCTTAAATCGTTTAAGGCATTCCTTGAGGAAGAGATTACAGATGAGAACTCTCCACTTTATGAAGCCGTGAACGGAGTTCAGTACACATATGACCTGGATTTGCAGATTTATACAGAAAATGTAGATGGTGATATTATTCGTTCTGACTTAGAAGAAATTATAATGGATCTTATGATGAAGTACATTGGTATTGATATGTCAGCTATGTCCTCAATGGCTTCTAGTGGAGGTATGTCATCAAGCTCATCAATGGGTATGACAATAACTCTTTGGCAGGAACTCTTATCAGGAAATGACGGAGCTTTGATTAATGAGTTATTGTATGATCAGTATGATTTAGTATATGGTTCATGGCCTAATGATTACAATGAGATTGTGTTAGTAGTTGATGAAAATAACGAATTGGATGACGTTGTACTTTATGCTCTTGGTCTTATTTCCAAGGAAGATATGGATAAAATAGGAAATGCGGCAATTAATGGCGATATTTTTCTTGAAAATGAAGTGCGTAAATGGTCCTTTGAAGAAATCTGTGGAATGGAATTTAAGACTGTTCTTAATGCCGATTGTTACAGATATGATGAAAGTACAGGCACATATTCAGATTTGAGAGAAAGCGATACTGGACTTCGTTATCTTTATGATAATGCAATGTCACTTGAGGTTTCGGGTATTATTCGTCCTAATGAGGATGCAGAAACTACAATGTTAAGTGGATATATCTGTTATACAAAGTCTCTTACAGAGTATGTGGCTGAGCAGTCAGAAGGAAAAGAGATTATTGAAAAACAGTTAGCTAATCCGGATGTGGATGTTATTACAGGACTTCCATTTGATTCAACAACAGGAACATTATCTGACAAAGAGAAGGAAGAGGTGTTCCGTGATTATCTTGCAGAACTTTCTACTAATGAAAAGGCAGCAGCTTTTGTTGCGATAAGTTGTGTTCCATCAACGGAATTTCTTGAACAGCAGTTGGATGCAACAATCGGAATGATGACCAGAGAAGATATGGAAGCAATGATGCTTGAGGGTATTAAGGGACAGGTATCTATATCTGAGGAAGAGCTTTTGGGATACCTGGGAGCTATGTCCGATGAAGAGTTGGTAGAGTTTTTCAGTCAGATGATTGTAGAACAGATAAAAGCTCAGTATGCAGCTCAGGTAATGACTCAGCTTGCAGGAATGGGAACAGAGGCAATGGCAGCGGCACTGGATATGGCAGCACCTAACTATACAACTGAGGAATGTGCTCTTTACTATGATGAGGTTATGGTGTTCTCAGAAAATACCTATGAAGAGAATCTTGTATCCATAGGATATGTGGATTTGAACTTACCTGCATCGATTAATATTTATGCTTCTACATTCGAAAATAAAGACGTTATTGTGGATGCAATTAAGGACTACAACAAGGAAGTTGAGGAGCTTAAGCAGATTAAGTACACAGATTATCTTGGAATTATGATGTCATCAATAACAACTATTATTAATGCCATCACTTACGTATTAATTGCCTTTGTAGCTATTTCACTTATTGTTTCTTCTATTATGATTGGTGTTATTACACTTATCTCAGTACAGGAGAGAACTAAGGAAATCGGTATTCTTAGAGCAATTGGTGCATCCAAGAAAAATGTATCGTCAATGTTTAATGCTGAGACCATGATTGTAGGTCTTGCATCCGGAGTATTAGGTATAGCGGTGACATATTTGTTATGTATACCTATTAATATGATTTTGCATTATGTGACAGGAATTAATAATCTTAGTGCTATTTTACCAGTATCAGGTGCTGTAATCCTTGTGATTATCAGTGTGCTGCTTACATTGATTTCAGGACTTATCCCTTCAAGAAGTGCAGCTAAGAAAGACCCTGTAGTGGCACTTAGAACAGAGTAAAGAAGCGAATTGTGAGAAAGAGGAAGATGTTGTAATCTTCTTGTTTCACTAACTTAATTGAATATATCTATGGCACAGGATTAATTACAATCCTGTGCTATTTGTTTTTGGACAAAATACTAAAATTTTACATTACTTGCCCAATTATTTGGGCAAATAATTTAATAAGTTTGAAAAAGTCCAAAAAAATTTGAGATTTGGGCATTTTTAATAAATACGCTTAAAACACCCAAAATGATGGGCAAAATTACGGAAAAGATAACAATATGCCCAAAGTAAATATGCTATAAATCACACTTACGAAGGTATTGACACATAATATTAGGCGACTTGTATACTATTTTTTACAAGTCGCCTATAATATTAATTATGTGTCAATATTGGAGCTAGAGAAACAAGAAGATTTCAACAGTATTTCTCACGCTCGTATCTTTACAGGTTGAAATATTTCTGGAACTCTGCCGGATGTGGAATAGCAGCTAATTCGCGGCATTCCTTTCTCTTGGTGGCAATGAAGTTCTTAATGAGGTGCTCTGGGAATACTCCACCTGCAGTAAGGTAATCATGGTCAGCCTCAAGTGCATCAAGGGCATCTTCTAAATTAGTAGGAAGAGAAGATAATTTTGCTTTCTCTTCATCTGATAATGAATACAAATTCATATCGTATGGGCCCCAGCCGTTAGCATGTGGGTCAATTTTGTTTTTAACCCCGTCAAGACCTGCCATAAGAAGTGCTGCGTAGCACAGATATGGATTACAGGTTGCATCAGGGTTACGAATCTCAAAACGTCTCAAAGCAGGTGTTTTAGCGTAAGCAGGAATTCTGATTACGGCACTACGGTTAGATGTTGCATATCCAACGGTAACAGGTGCTTCAAAGCCCGGAACCAATCTCTTAAATGAGTTAGTACTTGGATTGGTAATTGCACATAATGAAGCAATGTGCTTAAGAAGTCCACCCATAAAATAGTGAGCGGTCTCACTTAAATGTGAATATCCATTATCATCAGAGAATACCGGTTCACCATTTTTTAATAATAACATATGTACATGCATTCCGTTACCCGCCTCGCCGTATACAGGCTTTGGCATAAAGGTAGCGGTCTTGCCATATTTAAGAGCTACATTGTGGATGATGTATTTAATCATCATAGTGTTGTCTGCCATCTTAGACATCTGACCAAGCATTGGTTCAATCTCAAACTGTCCTGCAGCACCAACCTCAGGGTGATGATATTTAATAGGGATGCCTGCCTTAGCCATTTCAAGGCACATCTCTGAACGGCATTCATAAGAAGTATCAAGTGGTTTGGCAACATGATAAGCCTTCTGGTGTGGAACTACGAGGCCCTGTCCTTCTGTATCACTATTCCAATATGCCTGATAAGCGTCAATGCTCATGCCGATTTCGTTAGGCTTAACTGACCAGCCAACGCTGTCAAATAAGTGAAATTCAAATTCAGGAAGAATTAACATTGTGTCAGCAATTCCTGTGTCCTTCATATACTGTTCAGCAGCCAGCACGATGTTACGTGGGTACTGGTCGAGTGGACGATTATTAGGATAATCAATAATCATAGCGTTACCTGTAATAGATAAAGTAGGAACGCCGCAGAACGGGTCGATAATAGCTGTCTCAAGATCCGGTATAAATACCATATCACTTTTCTCAACTACTGCGTAGCCATAGTTAGATGCGTCAAATCCAATGCCATCCTTCAAGGTCTCCTCAGAGAACTGCTCAGCTGGAATTGTAACGTGACGATATTGTCCATTGATGTCAACAATCTTAAAATCAATCATCTGAATGTCATTTTCTTCAATGAGATTCATTAATTCCTGTACGGTCTTAGCCATTGTTTTGTAACCTCCAATTTTTCGTTAGTTGTTAAAAAAATCCTCATAAAAATACTTTACCACATTTTATATACATAAGGAAAGTTTTTTTGCACATAAATCCAACAAAAAGCCCCCGAAAACAGGGGGCAAAAAATTAATTAATCTTAATTGCTTTTGAAGTTAAATCTACAGTTATTGCAGGGCGGATTCCAAAGCTTTCTACGCCAACCTCCCAAAAGAATAACTGACCATCATATTTACCATAGTCTACAAGATAGCAACGGCTTGAGAAACCTTCTACAGGCTCGCGTAACCACCATGGTGCGGCAGTGTAATTGAAACCGATACTGTAATCTTTGTACCAAAAGGTTTCGTTATTGTTAATAGCTTTTTTAGTTGGGTTTGCAAGATAATGTACACCAGCTTCATTAAGCCATTCAAGTTCATCCTTGGATAAAAGAAATACTTTATCATATGTAGTAATGGTTTTTTCTGCGGAAATTGCATTGCCTTTGGTTTCTATAGGAACCTCAAGGATGGCTTTTAGTTCATTCTCAGAAAAATTGGTTAAAAATCCCGGCTCGGACTGGTATCCGTTTTTTGAATCCGCAAAAGCTTGTGACTTAGGAGGTTGACCTTCGTACACAACAAATTCTTCATTACTGTTGAGCCAAGTACGTATAGTTGAGCTTTCCCAGCTGCTATTGCCTCTAGCATATGCTTGAATTTCCAAATCGGTATCTGCATCAGGTTCTCCACCAAAACTTCCTTTATCAGGAGCATCATATCCTTTGAAGCACAGTACATATTTTGAAATCAATACAGCACTCTGTCCATCCTCTGAAATCTTGATTACCTTCCATTCGATTGGTTCATCATAATAGGTTCCTAAAACAATTGTGTCACCAAGTTCTGCTTTAACCAGTGTGTTGGAATCAGAATCTTCGGTGGTTGAATACACGTCATCTGTAGATTCATTATCCGTAGGTTCATTATCTTGTGTGGTTGCATCAGACTGGGAATTATCGGCAGTCGTAGGGTTATTTTTTTCATTGTTTTCTGAAATGGTTATGGCTACAATAGTTCCTAAAATACACGAGATAAATGCAACAGCTATTATAAGGATTGGTATAATCAGAATTTTCTTGGATTGCTCTCTAGGAGAACTCATCACTTCAACATACTCAGCATCCACTTTGTTTTTCTTAAATTGTGAAATGCTCTGAATAATATCTGAAAAATCATTTTTCTGTGCATTAAGCCACTGATGGGTCATCAGAAAATATTCCATGGATTTACTAAGCTCCACATCCTCAAGCTTGTACACAAGCACCGGAATTGATTTGGTAACAGCTCGCTCAACCTCTCTTAAGACATGAGGTGAGGCGTTAGCTGCTTTGGACAGTAGCAAGATTAATATGTCAGAATGGTCAATGCCTTCAGCAATTTCTGCAGCGTATTCATATCCGGTTCTGATATTTCTAGGTGCAATAAAGCAACAATCGCCATATTTTTCAATTGTATTGCATAAATTGGTAGCAATACTGGCATCCTCTGAAGAGTGAGATATAAAAATATTCATTATCATTAGTACCTTTCACATTAGTAATAAATCTGTGTTTAATATAGCAAAAAAAAGTTTAAAAGTAAATTATAAAAAGTATTGACAGAATTAAATAAATTGCATACAATCTAATTGTATCAAACGGATGTAATTTAATTGCATACAATGGAAGGAGAAGATTATATGACTATTTATGATTACGTTGTTAAGGATGCTGAAGGAAATGAGGTTAGTTTGAAGGACTACGAGGGTAAAGTGCTTCTTATTGTTAATACTGCAACAGGTTGTGGATTCACTCCACAGTATGAGGGATTACAGGATTTGTATGAGAAGTATAAGGATAAGGGACTCGAGATTCTTGATTTTCCATGTAACCAGTTTGGTAATCAGGCACCAGGAACAGAAGAAGAGATTATTGATTTTTGCCAGTCCAGATATGGAGTAACGTTTAAGATGTTTAAGAAAATTTGTGTGAATGGTGACAATGAAGAGCCTTTATATAAGTTCCTTAAGTCACAGAAGGGTGGAATGTTCGGTAGCAAAATAAAATGGAATTTCACCAAATTTTTAGTGGACAAAAACGGTCAGGTTGTAGGACGTTTTTCACCAACCAACAAGCCAGAGGCGTTGGAGCAGAAAATAGCAGAATTATTATAAGGGGGATTATTATGGAATAGACCGACATCCTGCGCAGACCAGCTTACTAAGGCAGTACGTGCTGCCTATGAGGCACAATAATCTTCTGTTGAAACTAAGGCAAAATTATGCTAGATTGTATTATACCAGAGAATTTTCAAGGGGAGGGTTTTATGTCAAATGATAAATATGAAGGTCTGAAGCTGGAGAATCAATTATGTTTTCCATTATATGCCTGTGCCAAAGAAGTGGTAAAGCAGTATACACCGTATTTGGACGCGATTGGTCTTACCTACACCCAATACATCACAATGATGGTTTTGTGGGAAGTGGAAGAGATTAATGTAAAAGAATTGGGTAAATATTTATGTCTGGATTCAGGAACCTTGAC
The DNA here is from genome assembly GCA_964576255.1 of uncultured Butyrivibrio sp. Taxonomy (GTDB): domain Bacteria; phylum Bacillota; class Clostridia; order Lachnospirales; family Lachnospiraceae; genus Eshraghiella. The sequence goes on along the minus strand of CAZNUK010000009.1, from coordinate 2,775 downwards.
CCCTCTTTTGAAAAAGTTAGAAGCAAAAGGTTATGTAAGTCGTATGAGATCTGTCAAGGACGAGAGAAATCTCGTGGTAAAGCTTACAGATGAGGGATTTAAGCTTAGAGATATGGCGGTGGAAATTCCGGGTAAAGTTGGAGGCTGTATGAAACTGGAACCGGAAGAGGCTGTGATTCTACATAAGCTTTTGCACAAAATACTAAATTCATTATCATAAGGAGACCAATTATGCCATTTATTGATTCAAAAATTACTTTACCACTTTCACAGGAGAAAAGAGAAGTTCTCAAAACAGAGCTTGGCAAATCCATATCCCTTCTTAGCAAGCCAGAAAGCTTTCTTATGGTTGGCTTTGAGGATAACTATGATTTATACATGGGAGGTCGCAAGCTTACTGCGGGAGCATATGTATCGGTAAGCCTTTTGGGTAATGCATCAAGCGCAGCTTACGATAAGATGACTGCTAGCATTTGTGATTTGTATGAAAAAGAATTAGGAATACCTAAAGACTCCATATATATAACCTATCAAGGTTATAGTGACTGGGGCTGGAATGGAAAGAATTTTTAATATGGACAAAATAAAATCACCTTTAACTACATTATGTTATATAGAAAAAGATGATGCATATCTTATGCTTCATCGCATATCCAAAAAAGATGATGTCAACAAAGACAAATGGATAGGCGTTGGTGGTCATTTTGAAGATGGAGAAAGTCCGGAGGAATGTTTACTTCGAGAAGTATATGAGGAAACGGGGCTTAGCCTCACCTCATATGCCTTTCGAGGGCTTGTAACCTTTGTGTCTGATGAGTGGCCAACAGAGTATATGTGTTTGTTTACAGCAGATGGCTTTGAGGGCGAGTTTAAGGACTGTGATGAAGGAGAGCTTGTCTGGGTTCCAAAGTCAGATATCACTTCTCTCAATTTATGGGAAGGGGATAAATATTTTCTGGATTTACTTATTAATAGAAAAGATTTTTTCACTATGAAGCTTACATATAATAATGATAAATTAACAGAAGTTCAAGTTGATGGAAAAGTGGTTTTTTAACAGTGATGTTGAAAAACTGCTTTTTTTGTGTTACTTTATTTTACGAAGTGATTAGAACGTTACAGGTGTCGGATTTTTATCCGGTGAAAAGGGAAGCAGGTGCAAGTCCTGCACGAACTCGTCGCTGTAAGGAAGGAATTGCATTTACGCCAATGGCAGTCACTGGTTAACGCCGGGAAGACCAAATGCAGTGTTGATGTCCAAGTCAGAAGACCTGCCTGTGATGATATTGTGGAGCCACGAGTAACTGGTTGAACCATATCCTTAGAATTATATGCCACAATTTTCTGCACTTTATGGCGGGATGGCGTCGTGGAATATAATTTGAAAGGAGAATTTATAGTTGAAGAAAAAAATACTTATCGGAGTGGGAACTTTTCTTGCCCTTGCAGCAATTCTTGTTGGAATCTTTTTTGTTTTCCGTGAAAAACCTGTTGAAGGCAGCAAAAGCATCTCAATAGAAGTAATTAATTCTGAAGATAAAAGCAAAGTCTATGAGCTTAAGACTGATGCAAAATATCTTAGACAGGCAATGGAAGAAGCCGATGGACTTACTTTTTCAGGCGATGAAAGCGAATATGGCTTAATGGTTAATTCTGTCAACGGAGAAATCGCGGATTATAATACCAATGGTGCGTACTGGTCCTTCTATGTTAATGGAGAGTATTGTAACTACGGCATTGATACTCAGCCAGTAGAAGATGGTGATGAGTTCCGGATTGTCTATACAGTACAATAATATGAAGAAAATTACAGTTAAAGATATCGCTTTAATAGGAATAATGGTGGCGGTAATTGAAGCCTGCAAATTTGCACTAGGAGCAATTCCTAATGTAGAATTGACTTCCTTCTGGATAATTATCTTCACCCTTATGTTCAAAAAAAGAATATTTGTAGTCATACCTGTTTTTATTATAATAGAAGGCGCAGTGTTTGGTTTTGGCTTGTGGTGGGTTATGTATTTATACGCATGGCCACTTTTGGCAGTCATAACCCTTCTTCTACATAAAGTGAAATCAGTTTGGCTCTGGGCCATTGTTTCCGGTATATTTGGATTGTTATTCGGACTTATGTGTTCCATTCCTTACTTATTTGTAGGAGGAATCTCCACAGCCTTTGCTTGGTGGGTTTCGGGAATACCATGGGATTTGGTTCATGGAGTCGCCAATTTTATAATAATGCTTGTGTTATTCCATCCAATAACTATGGCAATGAAAAAAATACCTTCTGCAGAAAGTTTCTGACTTCTGCGGAAGTTTTTTATTAGGTATATGGGGCGGAGCGCAGGTAGTGTCGGAATGTTATACTTGCTGGATTTTGCCCTCGATGGGGCGCTACTATGGCAGTGTCGCCCCACCCAAAGCGAGAATTGATAAATAGGAGGGGCGGAGCGCAGGCAGAGACGCCCCAGCCAAAGCGAGAATTGATAAATAGGAGGGGCGGAGCGCAGGTAGGTTGCCCCACCCAAAGCGGGAATTGATAAATAGGAGGGGCGGAGCTTTGGGTAGGTTGCCCCACCTAAAGCGGGAATTGATAAATAGGAGGGGTGGAGCGCAGGCAGGTTGCCCCACCTAAAGCGAGAATTGATAAATAGGAGGGGCGGAGCGCAGGCAGGTTGCCCCAGCCAAAGCGGGAATTGATAAATAGGAGGGGCGGAGCTTTGGGTAGGTTGCCCCAGCCAAAGCGGGAATTGATAAATAGGAGGGGCGGAGCGCAGG
>CAZNUK010000008.1:41709-45077 GCA_964576255.1 uncultured Butyrivibrio sp. | reverse complement strand
CTAAGGAATATTGGATAGGGTGGGCAGTTGCTTATTACCAGTGGTATTCGAATAGAAAGTACAATGATATTTTTGCGGTATTTTCTTTTGAAGATTTGCAGAAGATGTACTATACCCTCCATGAAGCAGACATATCAAAGTTTGTTGATATTGTGGATTCAAGAATGAAGCTTTTTTTCGCTGAAACAAATTTAAAACGTATCAGAATAGCCTATGGTTTTACGCAGGCAGAGTTAGCGCAGCGCTCCGGTGTAAGTCTTCGTTCGATTCAGATGTATGAACAAAGAAATAAAAATATTAACAAAGCAAGTGTAGATACAATATATAGACTTGCAAAGGTTATGGGTTGCACCGTGGAAGAATTGATTGAAAGGTGATTGACATAGGAAACAGTTTAAAGCGTATTGCAGAAGATTGTGCTACTTTAACTAAAAGTTGTACGCATAAAAATTATGATACAATGTCATAAATAGGTTATAATACAGAGGCGGTATTACATATGGTAAAGCATTTAAATGTTGTTGTTCATGATTCTGATTTACAGGAGTTTATTGACAGAAAATGGACACGGGCGAAATGGATTTTTGACAACATCGGTGGTTAATGATTTTATTAATCAATTTCCACCATTATGTATTAAACCAAATCTGGATTGTCATGATAGATTGATCGTGCTTGATTATAATTTGCCTACAGAAAAAGCATATCATTGTGGTGCATCCAGTAAAGATGCTGGAAAGAAACTTTGTGCAATTAATAAGATTGAAAATACTGCAATGATTCACCCAGTAATAGATAAATTATTGTTAGGAGCAGATAAGATGATCTGATATTAAAGGTAACCAATTAAAATGCTTAATTTGTTACCTTTTTTATTCATTAAGAAGTGGTATAATTACACTACAAGACAAATAAAGTAAAAGACAGAGGTAATTTAGAATGAGTAAAAAGACACAGAAGATAGTTGTTTTTATTGTAGCAGGAATATTGTTATATACTGGTATTAGTGTATTGATTCAAGGCTACACTACCAACAAGTATTTACAGGAATTTGAAGAGAAGGCGCTTCAGACTACGGCGAGAGTTGACCGAATTGTAGTCAACACAGATGGCTCTAAGGATATTTATGTTACATACTGGATTGGTGATGTGGAATATTCTAATGTTAATATTGGCTATGAAACCACAGCTATTGAAGGCTATGGAATATATATTTATTATGACAAAAATAATCCCGGAAGTGTTTTATATAACGAGAAGGAAGGCATGGGAGGCCCTATTTTATACATAGTTGGCGTAGTGTTCATTTTAGTGTCAGTAGCTTTGGTTTTTGTTAATGCTAATTTGTACCGTAAAATAGCAATGAGCAAAAATCGCAGGGTTTACCGAGCTGAAGTTACAGAGGTTTTTGTGGATTATGAAGTAAAGATTAACAAAAGACATCCTTATAGAGTTGACTGTCAGGTAAGGAATCCTGAAACAGGCAAAATGATGTTGTTTAGAAGCGGGATGGTAAGAATGAATTTAGAACCTTATCAGATTAAATATGTAAATGTTTATGTGAATCCTAAGAATCCTAGACAGTATTACGTGGATGTTCAAGGCGCGGTAGATAAACTAAGAAAGATGGGAATGAATTATGAAAACTAAAGACAAAATAATTATATTTGTGATTGGTGCGGCATTTTTTGCGGCTGGAATATTTATGATTATATATTCCGGAGATTATGATAAGAAAGAAAAAGATTTTTATGCTAATGCAGTAAGTGTACAAGCATATGTGGACAAGGTTGAATCAGATATGTATCATCAGGGGGATTCGCACAGGAGCGACTTCACAGCATGGGTAACTTATGAGGTGGATGGTGTTAAGTATACTAATATTAAGCTTTCAGAAGGTGCTGGCAGATTAACAGAAGGCGCCTATGAGATTATATATTATCACCAAGATGATCCGACTTTGGTAAGAGCTTATATTGAAGATAGAAGCATGCATCATATTATTTTGAAAGTTGTGGGAGGAATCTTCTGCTTTTTTGGATTTTTTGGTTTGCTTGGTGCTTTTATTGGAAAGCCACAGAAAAAGTACAAGCGTACAGTTTATACCAGAGATGGTGGACTTGAAATGGGAGCATATGGAGATAATTCCACTCATACCAAGATGTATGATTCGGACGTGGAAGATTACAGATAAATCCCTTTAAGGAGGTACGTGCATATGAATAAAATCAAACCAATTATTGTTGGCGGAATGGTGCTTGCTTTATTAGTAAAAAGCATTCCTTTGTCTATGGTAGATGTATTTGTCATGGAAATTACATCTTCTACAACCATTTCATCAGATTTGGTTGAAGATATATTGTAGGAACTCCCTTAGACGGAGTAGTGGATACAATAATAATAACCATAGAAAATGGTGTTAAATATGAAAACCCCCGTTTCGGAGCCTAAATTGCACTCGCAAATGCGTTCCTCAATCGGGGGTTTTTATGTACAATGAATCTATTTTCTTTAGTAATTGAATGAGATAAGTTCCTTTGAAATTGTGAATGTTTTTGGAGCAATAGAATAATATCCCACAAGAGCCTGCTCTTTTTGGTCTAAAGTAGTCCAAAATACAGGGTATGTTTTGGCAAATCCTCGTTTGGAGAATTCTTTCGAGTTGAAGAGTTCCGATAAGTGCTTCCTGTAAAATCCTTGAAACATTAACACCTGCTTTATCAGCCTCATAATTTAACCAGCTAGGTAATGTGAGAAATTAAAATATATTTGGATATTTGCTACTTATAAAAATGAATCAATCGAGGTATACAGGAAAGAGTTAATAAATGAGATTCAACATTGATGGAGAAAGGACAACGCGTTGAAATAAGTCCATGGAGTTTAAACTTCCGATTATCAAGGAAGATATGAAACTACGTTTGGACAATGATTCACATGTGGAATGCGTTTAACTCAAGCCTTTTCATAAATTCGATAGAGGTGTCAATTGCTGTGATAAAAGCATACAATAAAGTAAAAGCTGCTATGTTGAAGGTGTTATGATGAGGAGAAACAATTTCTTTAATAATGGAAGAAACTGTGATGATGAGGATTGTAGCAGAAACAATCAGTCAAATTCCTGTTGTAATGAGCAGGATTGTTGTTGTGACTGCACCAATTGCCCTCCGGGACCACCCGGTCCGGTAGGAGCGACAGGTCCAACAGGTCCACAAGGCCCAATAGGAGAAACGGGAGCGACAGGTCCGATAGGTCCAGTAGGCCCAACAGGTCCACAGGGCCCAATAGGAGAAACGGGAGCGACAGGTCCGATAGGTCCGATAGGTCCAGTAGGCCCAACAGGTCCACAGGGCCCAATAGGAGAAACG
>CAZNUK010000008.1:1772-41609 GCA_964576255.1 uncultured Butyrivibrio sp. | reverse complement strand
AGGTCCGATAGGTCCAGTAGGCCCAACAGGTCCACAGGGCCCAATAGGAGAAACGGGAGCGACAGGTCCGATAGGCCCGATAGGACCAATAGGTCCAACAGGTCCACAAGGCCCAATAGGAGAAACGGGAGCGACAGGTCCGGCAGGCCCAACAGGTCCGCAGGGTCCAACAGGAGAAACAGGAGCGACAGGCCCGGCAGGTCCGGCAGGACCACAGGGTCCGGCAGGAGAGCAAGGCCCGGTAGGTCCACAGGGACCAGGAGGCGGAATAGGAGCGACAGGCCCGGCGGGTCCGATAGGACCACAGGGTCCGGCAGGAGAAACAGGAGCGACAGGCCCGACAGGTCCGACAGGTCCACAGGGTCCGGCAGGGGAAACAGGAGCGACAGGCCCGGCAGGTCCGGTAGGACCACAGGGTCCGGCAGGAGAGCAAGGCCCAATAGGTCCGCAAGGTCCGGCAGGAGAGACGGGAGCAACAGGTCCACGGGGTCCGGTAGGAGAGCAAGGTCCAATAGGACCACAGGGTCCGGCAGGAGAAACAGGAGCGACAGGCCCGACAGGTCCGGCAGGACCACAGGGTCCGGCAGGGGAAACAGGAGCGACAGGCCCACAAGGTCCAGCGGGTCCACAGGGTCCGGCAGGAGAGCAAGGCCCAATAGGACCACAGGGTCCGGCAGGAGAAACAGGAGCGACAGGTCCGGCAGGTCCAATAGGTCCACAGGGTCCGGCGGGAGAAACAGGAGCGACAGGCCCGGCGGGTGCGGCAGGACCACAGGGTCCGGCAGGGGAAACAGGAGCAACAGGTCCACAAGGTCCGGTAGGACCACAGGGGCCGGCAGGAGAGCAGGGTCCGATAGGTCCGCAGGGTCCGGCAGGAGAGACGGGAGCGACAGGCCCACAAGGTCCGGCGGGAGAGCAAGGTCCGATAGGTCCGGCAGGTCCAACAGGTCCACAGGGACCATCAGGTCCGGTAGGTCCACAGGGTCCGGCAGGGGAGCAGGGTCCGATAGGTCCGCAGGGTCCGGCAGGAGAAACAGGTGCGACAGGAGCGACAGGTCCAACAGGTCCACAGGGACCAGCTGGAGGAGTGCTAAATTACGCAGATTTTTATGCACTGATGCCACCGGATAATGCAGCAACGGTTGCCCCTGGTACAGATGTTAGTTTTCCGCAAGATGGACCAAATAGTGGTTCCGGTATTGTGAGAACTGGCTCAAGTTCATTCAATCTGGCACAGATAGGCACTTATCAGGTGTTTTTTCAGGTAAGCGTAAATGAAGCGGGACAATTAATATTAACCTTAAATGGTGGGGATTTAGCATATACGGTATCTGGGCGAGCAACCGGTGCTTCTCAGATTATTGGAATGGCTATCGTGGAAACAACAGTTATCAATTCCATTTTGACTGTGAGAAATCCTGCAGGAAATGCAGCGGCTCTTACTATCACACCACTTGCTGGAGGAACAAGAGCTGTTTCGGCACATCTTGTTATAGTTCAACTTCAATAATTTTGATAAATTATGTCAATCCGAGTATAACGAAAGAAAGCTGGGCGAAAAGGCAACTTTTCGATCCCAGCTTTTTTTGATAGTGTGAGCAACAAAACTCCGCAATATCTACTGCAAAATCAAATGTACTAAGCTGTATGCTCTGTATTATTATAGCGGTAGTTTTGATATTTATTCTAGTTATGGCAATAGGTCGGTTTGAATGGACTGACTGGTTGGGTATGGCATTTGGAGGGATATTCTAACTTTAAGTATTGACATTGCAACTTCAAGTGCTAGAATTAAATAAAATAATACAAGGAGACCAACTATGTTAACAGCATCAATACTTTCAAGAATAATTTATATTTTAATCGGAGCGGCAGTAGTGGGAATTTTCGCTTTGATTTTGGTATTAATATGAAAAAGGGCAATAAGAAATTTGATGAAGCTGTTGTAGATAAGACATTGTTTGAGCAGAAAGGCATGAAGGAAGTCTTTTTTCCTAAAGATATACAAGAGGGCAGTATTGTATATAAGTGTACCAAAGAAATGGAGAGTAGCGAAAAAGACTCGAAATATTTTGTTATGCTGTAACCCAGAGATACATATTATGCAACAAGTCGTGATTAGAAAATATGGGATGGTTTGTTTCAATATTTTGGCAGACCATCCCTATTATTATTACAAGTATCCATTGCATATTGTGTACCACAACAATGAATGGAGGAGAAGTTTCAATGAAAACAAAATTCGTATTGTATCTCTTTTTAAATATGGTTTTACATCCATATCGGAGGTATTAGAGCCGGAAGTGTTGGAGAGATACTATACTCATTTACGAGGAGATTAACTAATGGAAGTAAAATTTTTAAAACTTTTTTCAAGCATAAAACGTCTAAATAATGTCGACTAAAATAACCGACACTATTTTTGAAAAAGAGGAGAATATAAAATGGACGAAAAGAAACTGATTAATCTGGTAAACAGAGCGATGCAAAGGGACAATGCCGCAATGGAGGAGCTTTATACGGCATATTACAAAGAAGTGATGTTTGTATGTAAGAAATACAATCTGAACGATGAGGACGCGAAGGACATAGCACAAGAAACATTTATTAAAGCGTTTAAAGAAATTAGCACACTTAAAAATGCTTCGCTTTTTTCTAAATGGCTTATTCGTATTGCGTCAAATAAATGTTTGGATTTATTAAGACATAATAAAACACTGGCAATGGATACCTTAAGTAGTGATGAAATGGAGCTTGATATTCCAGATAAAAGCAAATCTTCGGAGGAGCTGGTGCTTGATGAGGAGGTAAGAGAAATAATTTCCCAAATGATTTCCAAGCTTCCAATAGAGCAAAGAGTAACCATTTTTATGTATTATTATCAAGATTACTCCATTAAGGAGATTGCAGAGGCTTATGGTTGCTCTGAAAGCACTGTAAAGAGTCGTTTGGGATATGCCAAAAAGGCAATGCGTCAGGAAGCGGAGAGGCTTGAAAACAAGGGCGTTAAGTTACGCACAATTGCAGTACTTCCATTTCTGTACATGTTTTTTGCAGAGGAAAGAAAGGTTTTTGCTTGCGAAGTTGCAGATTGTGTAGGTGTAATTAGTGAGGTTATAGGAACAGGCGTAACAACAGGTGTAGTTAAGGCTGGCTTTTTGACTACCATGGCAGGGAAAATAACTATTGGAGTTGCTGCCCTTGCCATCGTTGCCGGAGGAGTTATAACGGGCATTGCGGTTACAGGAGGTTTTGATACTAATAAACCTATAGAAAGCACTAAAGAGGCTGACAGAGATTTAACTGATGATGTTACGGAGACAATTGAGGATGAGATATCGACATCAACAGAAGGAATTCATATTGGCGGAAACGAGCTGATAGATTATTATGATTATGAGGTTAATTACTTAAACGAAGCGGGCATTGCAAATGGTAAATATACTTTTATTCTGCGCAAATTAGGAGCAGAGGATTTTACAGATTGCATAATTGGTGTTTACGAAAATGAGGATAAGACAGCATCCTACTTGATGAGTCAGAAAAATTCAAATGGAGATGAGTATTGTAGAGATTACATCTATGATTTGTCATATGGTGTATATGCCAAGTCTGATGCTGTGAATGAAGCGGGAATTTATGAGACTATTGATACCTATGTTAACAATGTTAGTATTGAAAGAAAATCTGCCTTGTATTATGAAACCGCGGAGGAGTATGCCGAAAAAAAAGATGATGTAACTTCGGAAGATGAAAGCTATTATATTAACGACTACTATGTTGTTATTAATTATGGCAATGGTGTCAACTACTATGCAGCATACAAATATTTCGATGCAAAGAATATTGTATGCTTCCGAAGGTACTTTGAAGAGTATTCACAGGAGGATAAGGAAATTTTTGATAATATGCTTCAAAAAATCACCTTAGACTATGTTGGGGATATAAGCAATATTTCCGGCACGGGCAATGCTCTGTCCTATGACTACTTTGCTAAGCTATTATTAGAGAAATACCCTATATACCTTAAAGATTATACAGCAATAAGAGATTTTGACCCAACAAGATTTACATACAAAACAGAAAATTGTGAGTACACTGTTATATGTGATTCAAGTGTAGGCTTTATGGAAGATGTAGAGAGAGGCTTATATGAACTTGAGTTGGATTACGGAGATGGTACTGCTATATACAGCTCAACAACATCTGCTATTGTTTATGTTCTTTTAAATGAAAATATAGGATGTAAGGCGCATGTTAAAATGGAAACAGATGTAGATGAGCCGGATGAAATGCTTGAGTTACTGAGAGAAGAGCTTTTAAAATAAAATGAAGTTTTTTACATTTTCACACAGCAATTTCTCCTTTTCATTCGTCTATATTATGTAGGATTAGTTGCATAGCAAAATAGAAAGGGAAGGATATTGAGAAATTAGTCAAAAAAGCCTGTGCAGGTGATAAGAAAGCATTTGTGGAAATAAGTCAATATGAATGTACCAGTAACTTTATTACTACTATTTTTGTTTTTAAAATTTCCTGTTGACATACATCATTCAAAAGTGTATGATTCAGATAACACAGTTGGTGTGTGGTGATAATCACACAGTTTAAGAAAGGAGGCTTTATGAATTTTCAGAACTTAAAATTTGACGATAGTGGACCGGTATATCTTCAGGTTGTCAGATATTTTAAACGTAAAATACTGACGGGAGAACTGGAAAATGGTGATGAGCTTCCGTCCAGACGAGTGTTGGCGGCGACCTTGGGGCTTAATCTTACAACGATTCAGAAAATCTATAAGCAGATGGAGGATGAAAGACTTATAGATACACAGCCTAATTCCAAAACAATAGTCTGTTTTACCGATATTCAGTTAAAGGAAATAGAGAATGAACTGATAAAGGCAAGAGTTGAGAAATTCGTTGAAGATATGAAGGATTGTAATGTTGCCAAGGAAAAGGCGATTTCCATTATTGAGGATGTGTGGAATGAAGAGAAAGGAAGAGATAATTAAATGAAACAGTTTATGAATGTGATGTTAATGAATTTTAGGAAAATTTTATTACCGATAATTATTCTTGCATGTGTTACTGTGGTGGTTCAGGTGGGAATGTACAATATATTCCTTGGTCAGGATGCAGCATATGCGGTTTATACGGCTTGGGGGGATGAGGCAGGAAACAATGATGTGGTGTGTACGGAACCAGTTTATTTTATGGGGAATGAGCAGGTAAACAGTTGGAATATTGTAGGTCTTGCTTCACTTATAATTGCAATTATGCTTACAATTTTTGTGGGAAAGGATAATGAGCAGAATATTGATATTATAAGAAATCTTCCGGTTAAAAGAGGTGTGCTGTGGCTTGCCAAATTAGTTTCGGTAGTTCTTCCACTGGTGTTTGTGTATTGCACTAATTATGCGGCAATGTTTTTGAACTACCAGATTTATAAGGCTAAAGTAATTGAAAAGTTCAGAGCATTGTTTGTGTTCTATTGGAACAATGAAATGGTAGAAACCTTTTGGCTTGAGCTTGCAGTAGTGATAGTTATTGCATTAATTATTTCTGTGATTTATTCAGTTAAGTATTATAGAATTAAAACTTCTAAGAAGGGAGGTAAATAATTATGGAAAAAACTAAGTGCTGGTTATTTATTTTTGTTCTTATTTTCGCAGCCGTAATTGCCGGCTCAGTGGCAATTCTTAATGTGTCTGATAATCAGACCATTGATGATTTTGAATTGGAAATGGTGGAGGGCTACGACCCGTCTGTTATAGAAGGCGTAGGCTTTAATGTGAAATATGGTTTAAGCGAGGATGGATTTTATGAGGAGAGGATTGAAGGGGAAAAATGTGAATTTCAGTATATTGATGGTGAAATTCAAAATCTGATATTTACTGAAGCGAAGGAAAAGGAACGCAGGGGAGAGGGGATTCAGCCTTGGGAAGTGTTTGATTATTATGAGTGGATTAGCGATAACAGGGTAGTTGCATTAGACTATAATTCCTATATATTGGGTTTTATGATTGCAGAATTTGACGTGATTGCTGAGGATGCTTTTGTGGCGGATTTGCCAAAGTACATCAGAATTAAAGGAATATTACCTCAAGAGTTGAATTTAGAGGATGGCAGTTATAAATATCCTTATGATATAGATTTTTGGTGTACGGATACAGATGTCTATTTTTTTGAAAGAGGAGGTTTGTATAAGGTTAGTAAACAAGAGCTTGCAACCGTGGACGTTGTAAGAGCAACTGAAATTGGTGAAGCTGACCCGGTTTATTATGAGCCATTTTATGTTGTGCCTGAGGAGATTGAGGTCATCGTTGGATGTGAAGTTGGTGAAGTTTTTTATCTTACAGGCATTGGTGATGTCACTATGGATGGGTATAACTTGTATACATATATTGTGGATCTTGCCACCGGAGAGACCATTGACAGACAGTGTTATGAGAAAAAATTATCTACCGAGTCAGCAGAAGCTAATCAGCTCGGTTATGATTATCTTGCAAAGGATTCATATAGCATTTTAACAATTACTCAGCCAACGGGATATCAGGATATGTTTGTTATAGACAAGACAGATTCCGAAAGTAAAATTCATAATCTTAATGTGAGTGATTTGTTATCAGAAAACCTCTACATTAGTGGACTTCTTGAAACAGAAAATAATGGCGATGATACCTTATATCTTATCTATGCAGAAGGACAGATTAATAAGTCAGATTATGATGCGAACTGGTCAAGAAGAGTTATAATGAATTTGGAAGAAAGACTTTCTGTTGAATGTCCATCGGGATATAATATTTGGGAAGTGGGGTATAATGGAATTGCGTTTATAGCAATACAGAATGGAAAAGTTGTTTATAAAGGTTACTTTGCTTCAGAAAGTTCAAAAGCAATGGGATATACAATAAATCATTGTATGGAAAATGGTCAGTATCATTGGGATTTTTGCCTTCCTGAAGCTTATGTAGAGCAGATAACCATATCCGTACCATAAGGAGGAAGCACTGATGATTAGTATTAGCTTTAAAGAATATACCAAAACCTTGGATTTGCATAAGGGTCAGGTTGTGGGCTTGTTTGGTAAAAACGGTTCTGGAAAAACAACTCTTATGAAACAGATTATGGGAATGCCAACATATGCCAAAGAATTGGAGAAGCATATTGTGGATGGTAAGCCATTTTCATATGAATGTCTTAGTAAAATGGTGTATGTAACAGATGGAGAATATCTGTATGACGATATGAATGCTTTGGAGCATAAGAAGTTTTTCGCAAGCTTTTATAAGGGTTTTAATGGTGAAAGATTTGATAAGCTTATGGAGCTTTTTAAACTGGAAATTGATAATCCCGTCAAAAACTACTCCAAAGGTCAGCGTTCTAAGTTAGAGCTGGCACTTGGTTTTTCAAAGGGGGCAAAGTATATATTAATGGATGAGCCTTTCCTTGGAAACGACCCATTTATGCGTAATGATTTTCTTAAGATTATGGCAGGACTTCTTGACGAGGATAGTATACTTGTAATTGCAACTCATTATCTTGAAGAGATTGAAAGCTTTATTGACAGAGCTGTTTTTATGGATTACCATAAAATAGTTAAGGATATGTCCATGGATGAGATTTTTGAAAATGGTAGTACTCTTATGAGTACTGCTAAGGAAATATTCGGTGTGGACGACAATCGGGTGCTTGAATTATTTAAGGAAGAATAGTTAGAAATGAGGCTGAAGCAAATTATTATGCAACAGCCTCATTTCTTTCGTAGCGACTTCTTAATTCACGCTGCTTTCCAAAATTCGTATATAATGATTAGCTTCGCGAAGTACATGGTCTGCCAGAAGTGGAATAATAATGGAGTCAATCTCCCTCGCAATAATTCCCTGCTTATGTTCATAGAGTTTCCCGAACTAAGCTTGTGCTGCATTTTGGTTATATCTGTGTTGATAGGAATGCCACTTAAGCAAGCAGTTTGATTCTCTGCATCAAGGGTAAATTCAGTAACTAATTCATTGGAATTAAGAATCGGACAATTAACCCTTCCGTCACTGATTTTTACAACATCGCACAGCAATTCTTCAAACTAGAGTATTGGACGTATTTGCAATTTATGTATTTAAATCCTGCATATCCACAACTGATAAGGGCATACTACCCATATGTTTTATCAGAGGTGATGGATATGCAGGGTTATTTTTATGGTTGGTATTTCAAGTGCCAGTCCGATGAACAGACTGTGGCAGTTATTCCGGCAATGCATCAGGTGGGCAATAAGCGCAAGTATTCAATTCAGATTATTACCAATGACAATACTTGGACTGTGAATTTTCCCGCAGGGGTATGTACAAGAACGGGGAGAAGAATTTTTATTGGAAGAAATAGCTTTGGAGAGCGAGGTATCCGCCTGAATATTAATACTCCCAAAGTATATGTCAAAGGCAGGATTGATTTTGGAAAACTTTCCCCATTGAAATATGATATTATGGGTCCTTTTGAGCTGGTGCCCTTTATGGAATGTCGCCATATGGTGTTGAGTATGAAGCATTCCGTAAAAGGAAGTTTGTGTATTAACGGACAGGATTTTGAGTTTGATAACGGCTGGGGATATTGGGAAGGGGACCGAGGACGGTCATTTCCAAAAGAATATGTGTGGACACAATGCAGTTTTTTGAGTGGTTCGCTTATGCTGTCAGTGGCAGATATTCCAATTGCAGGTTTTCATTTTAACGGAGTTATAGCGGTTGTTCTGTGGCGGGGCAGAGAATACAGGTTTGCAACTTATTTGGGAGCCAGAGCAGTTAAAATTCAAAACGGAATAATCCGCATTGCTCAGGGCGATATGGAACTGGAGGCTCGTGTGTTAGAGAAGGGCGGACGCCCACTCAAAGCACCTGCTGGAGGCGAAATGGTAAGAGTTATTCGTGAAAATGTTTCATGCCAAGCGTTCTATAGATTTAGAAAAAAAGGTCATACAGTATTTGCATTTAAAACGGATAAAGCATCCTTTGAATATGAGTATTCACATTAATAAGAGGATGTTAGTGATAAGTATACAATGGCATTAGTGGTTTTTGGAATGACGAGGTTGCTTAAATTGACAAAATAAAAAGCTTTGAGTATACTTTTTCTGTAGAGACATATATGACATCGGTGTGCCGAAAACGGGATATATGGAAGGTTATTGTGTGCGATTTGATTTAACCTAAGATTAAGAAAGGATATACTATGTCCACAAAACGTATTTCTTATATTGATATGGCAAAAGGAATCGGAATTTTATTAGTTCTAATCGGACATTCCGCATTCCCTTCTCAAAATTTAATTACATGGATTGCATCCTTTCATATGCCTTTGTTTTTTATTATTTCGGGAATGATGTTTTCACATACAGAGGCGGAGAAAAAGGATTGGAAGCAGTTTGTCAAAAGGAAGGCTCAAGGGATACTGATTCCCTATGCTACCTTTAGTGTGTTGAGCATTCTCGCATCTTGCTTTGTTGATTACAAAAGCTTTCCGGAATATCTAATAATTTTGTTAATTCAGACTATGAGCTTTTATGGTATTGTGGTGCTATGGTTTCTACCGGCTTTGTTTTTTGGAGAGACACTCTTTTATTTTATTAAACGGAATACTTCTCACAAGATAACACTTGTAATAGCACTTGTGGTTCTGGCGCTTTCTATTTTGGGTAATGAATTGTATCATAGCCATTATGCTTTTGTTGCGGGATATATAGACCTGCTCACAGGATACGTATTTGTGGTGTTGATTCGTATTGGTTTTGCTACTAGTTTTTTAGCGATAGGTTATTATATTAATTATTTGACAGCAGAAAAGAAACTGCCAAGAGGAGTATATCTTCTTATCAGCTTAGTATTCTTGGTACTGAATATTTGGCTTGGCTTCAAAAATGGAAGAGTAGATTTGAATCAGATTGTTTTTGGAAATTATCTTCTATATTTTCTTGCGGCGGGGTGTGGCAGCTTGTGTATAATTTGCTTTTGCAAGGCGCTCCCAGAGATTAAACCACTTGTTTTTATGGGCAAAAATTCCCTGACTATTATGGGAACTCATATTAATTGCAAATTCTTTGGCATTTGCTATATGCTGGGAGATTTTGTGTTATCCCTACTTCCTGCGTTAGGAAAAATCGGCTATATGATTATTGTCATAATTGCCATAGGAGTATTGGAATTAATTGCAATTTATGTATTTAATCGTTTTATGCCAGTACTTATTGGCAAAAGAAAATCCGTGATGAAAAAATAATATAATATGTATTTAAACCCTGCATATCCCCAACTGATAAGGGCATACTACCAGTATGTTTTATCAGAGGTGACAAATATGCAGGGTTTCTTTTGAAACAGATGCAGCATTCTTTGAATATGAGTATTCACAATAATTAAGGAGATTTTGATTATGGAATCATTATGGAGAAAAGAAACATCTGACATTACAGCCAAAAAGTGTTCTGCTAATAATCATAGTGATGTTATAGTGGTTGGTGCAGGACTTGCGGGACTTTTGACGGCATATTATTTAAAAGCACAGGGCAAAAAAGTACTGATTCTTGAAGCAGATACAATTGCCTCTGGTCAGACTGAGAGAACTACAGCCAAAATTACAAGTCAGCATGATGTTAAATATAGTAAGTTATTGAAAAACGTTGGATATGAGAAAGCAAAAATGTATGCCACAGCCAATGAAGCAGCAATAAAAGAATATGAGCGACTTATAGAATCCAACAATATAGAATGTGATTTTGAACGCGCATCTGCATACCTATATTCCCTGACAGATAGAAAAACATTGTTAGAGGAGGCAAATGCAGCAGTTAATCTGGGGATAGATGCATATTTTACCAAGGAAACGGAGCTGCCTTTTCCGGTGGAGGGTGCTGTTTGCTTTCGTAATCAGGCACAGTTTTCACCACTGAAATTTGTTAAGCATATTGCGGCAGAGTTGGAAATCAGGGAGCATACTAAAGTTATTGATATAAAAGGAAATAAGGTTATAACCAAGAATGGTATATTTACAGCGGATAACATTGTAATAGCAACCCATTATCCTATTCTGAATGTACCGGGCTTTTATTTTCTAAGACAGCATCAGGAAAGAAGCTACGTTCTGGCACTTTCAGGTTGTGCTCCAATAAAAGGTATGTACTATGGAATTGACAAAAATGGATTATCCTTCAGACAGTCGGGAGACAACTTGCTTTTTGGGGGAGGGGCTCACAGAACCGGTAAAAATCCCGAGGTAGGGTCTTGGTGCTTTTTGAGACAGGAGGCGCGTAAATATTATCCTGAGAGTAAAGAAGTTGCTCATTGGGCAGCCCAGGATTGTATGCCCCATGATGGAATTCCTTACATTGGAAAGTATTCTATTTTTAGAGATAACTTGTATGTGATAACGGGTTTTCAAAAATGGGGAATGACAACCTCTATGGTTGCCGCGCAAATTATTAGTGATGATATATGTGGCAAGAACAATCCCTATGCCAAGGTTTTTTCGCCTCAGAGAATTAATGTGGTTGCTTCAATTGGAAAACTTCTGGTGGACCTTGGAGTTAGTATAAAAGGCCTGACATCGGGATGGCTTGGAACAAAAAGAAAAAGATGTCCTCATCTTGGATGCAGACTTGTGTGGAATAATGATGAAAAAAGCTGGGATTGTCCATGCCATGGCTCAAGGTTTGACCAGAGTGGAGAACTGTTGGATAATCCTTCCATAAAATCCAGGAAAAAAGATAGCTCCAGGTAGGGGCTATCTTCTTTTGTATTGTTTTTTGTTATCGTACATTCTCTTATCTGCCAGCTCGTAGACCTCTTCAAGCTTGCCACTAGCTATATCTGTATTGCTTGCATAGCCATAGGATATTGACAAACTCAGGTATGGGTCATTATCGTTGGTAATGGCAATTAAAGTGTTAAAACGTTTAATTAGCTTTTCAATCTGTTTGGTATCATTGGTTGGTATTATTGCAATAAATTCATCGCCACCCATTCTTCCTACAATTCCGGCATGTGAAAATGCTTCGGATATAACCCTGGCGGCAGTTTTGATTAAATGGTCGCCTTGGGCATGACCGTGGGAATCGTTGGTGCGTTTTAAATTATTTAAGTCAAAATTAATTATAGTGTAGTTGTTACTTTTTTTGGATTCTAATGCCAGCATATATTCAGCACAGAAGGTACGGTTATTAATCTGCGTAAGTGTATCCGTATAAGCACATTTTATCAGGCGTTCTTTTTCGTGTTCTTCCATAAGTCTTAAAGATATATTATGAATTAAATCCAGAATCAATATACCTATAAAAACAATAATTCCAAGGGAAGAAACGCCCTTTGTGTAGGATGCGCTTAATCCGGCATAACGATTTACAACGTAGATAATCAGGTCGTATACAATACAGGCAAGGATTACTACAAGCCCCAGTGTGTGCAACATATGGGATTTTTTGTGTTTTCGGTTGCCTTTAAAAAGCACATATGCAAAGAAAATTGAGTGCAGTACAAATAACACCTGTGAGTATGGCAATAATGTTGCACTATGCATAATATCAGTCGAGTGTAGTATAATGGTTACCACCGACAGAATAATCTGTGCAATAAAAAGCAACTTGTATATTATTGAAATTCTTTTGCTTTCAAGGTTCTTGACATAGGTGTGCATATATCCAAGAATTGGAATAGGCGCTAGCATTATAGCCATATATTCAAGCAGTGAAGCTGAATAAGTTGGGATTGAGAATATAATAATCACGTTATGGTAGCATAATGTCCATAAACCCATAAAAATTGAAAAGGCAGCAAGCAATAAAAGGTTGACATATTTTTTGGAGGAAACAGTGGCGAAAGTAGTTACAAGTGCTACAACCAATCCGAAAACTACCAAAAATGAACCTGTAAGCAGTGGAAGCCTGTTCTCTGTTACAATAAACCGGAATGCGTCATCCCACTCACTGATGTAAATTCTGTCGAAGCTTGAAAAAGTATTGTTCTCTGTAACAGTTAGAAGGATTTTAAGCTCCTTGCCCTTATAGTCGTTGGAAAAATCAATTATTTGAATTCCGCTTCCCACTGTTTTGCCATCGGCAAGGCGCTCGTGACCATAACTGTAAAACAATTCCCGGTTGCCGTACATTTTAACGGTGGAATGCCTTACATGAAATGTAAGAGCAGGATTAGTATAATCCCAGTCATCCGGCAGAGTGGTTTCCATTAATATGGAAGTACCCTTGTCTACAGTAGGAAATTTAAAATTCTGCAAATCAACATTGTAGTAATGTTCACTGTTGATAGTAATTTCCCAGTTGGTATCAAGATACAATCTGTCAGACTGCTGATTAAGGTCCTTACACATCAGGTGGTCGGCAAAATACACAATGGAAGCAATGCTAAACAGTGCGTATATTATAAATAAAATTTTAAGCGAGTTTTTGTTAAATATTTTGGACAGAAATGTTTTCATAGGTCTTTCTCTTCTTAAATTTGCGATAGACAATAACAAAGCATATGACGTGAGCCGGAAATGTTATCGTCCAGGTTACAGGATATGAGATGTATACGGTTTCTATAGTGTGGTATTTCGGAATTTGAAAAACTGTTGCAATCCACACCGGTCGAAGTCCACAGGCACCAATCAGTGATACTATCATCGGCATAACTGCACAGCCCATTCCTCTGATAGAACCAACCATTACATCCATTATACCACAAAGTGCATAAGTTTCACATATAAAATTTAAACGAGTTTGTGTCAAGTTGCTTTAAATTAATGTCGAAATATGGTAAAATATAAAAAGATTATTTTTAAGGAGGAAGGCTATGAAGATTAAGAAGATAGCACCGCTTTTAATAGCGGTATTTTTAATTTTTGCAGGTGCCTTTGTTGCTAATTTATTTGTTCGTGAAGTACAGGCAGCAGACGGCACATCTGTAATATTCCACTATCACAGAGACGATGGAAATTATGATGGCTGGAATATGTACTACTGGGATAAATCTGATACCTCCAAGTATGGAAGCGTGAGTTTTACAGCAGAGGACAGTTTTGGCAAGGTTGCTATTCTTACTTTAGACAGCACCATAACTAATATGGGCGTTATTGTAAGACAGAATGTTGACGGTAATGATTGGGCGGCTAAGGATTGGGATGCGGACCGGTTTATCTCCATTTCCAATGGCAAGGCTGAGGTATGGATATACAGCGGGCAGGAGCAGATTTTAACCAGTGCTCCGTCTGGATATTCTCCATATACAGAAGCTGCGGACACCATAACGCTTAATTTGCACTATTACAGATATGCTGAGGATTATGCAGGTTGGAATTTCTGGTTGTGGCCTCAGAATGGAGATGGTTTTAACTGTAATTTTAGCAGTGGAGACAGCTATGGAGTTGTAAGCAGCTACAGGGTTTCTCAAAGCGTGGGTAAGGTAGGATTCATTATTAAGCTCAACAATTGGGAAAATAGAGAACCGGGTGGTGACAGATACATTGATTTAAGCAAAGCCAAAAATGGTGTGCTGGATGTATATCTTTTGGAAAATGACGAGAATATCTATTATTCATCAGCTACCATTGATAAGTCACAGAAGATTTTCAATGCTTCAATCAGTGATTTTAATAAGATTGCTTTAACTTTATCCAAGCCGATTGATGTGGGAAGTACTGCAACGAGTACTTTTACTGTGAAGGATTCATCAGGAAAGACTTATACAATATCAGGACTTTCCTCAGGTGATAGCAATACAAGTACCAAAAGCGTTGTTCTTACTTTGGGAAGTGAACTGGATATAACTAAGACATATACTGTTACTTCTACGCAGTTTAAAGAAAAACAGGCAGTTATGGGTGGTATTTATAATACCACCAAATTTATTAGTAACTACACCTATTCAGGGGATGATTTGGGTGCTACATGGTCCAAGAGCTCTACTACATTTAAAGTGTGGGCACCTATCGCAACAGATGTTACTCTTAATCTGTACAGTGCAGGTAATGGCGGAAGTGCCTACAAAACAGTGAAGATGACCAAGGCAAGCGGTGGTGTATGGCAGACAACAGTTAGTGGTGATCTTAATAAGGTTTATTACACCTATTCGGTTACTAATTACGGAACCACCAAAGAGACGGTGGATTTATATGCCAGAACCACAGGCGTAAATGGTCAGAGAGGTATGGTAATTAATCTGGATTCAACTGACCCGACTGGATGGGCAACCGATACCAATCCGTTTTATGGTAAGGCTGCTACGGATGCATCAATATATGAATTGCATATAAGGGATTTCACTATTGATTCAAGCTCCGGTGTTACCAATAAGGGTAAATATCTTGGCCTTACAGAAAAGGGAACTACCAATGCTACAGGGCAGTCCACCGGACTTGATTATATTGCGGATTTAGGAGTTTCGCATGTGCAGATTTTACCGATGTATGACTATTCGCCTAATTCGGTAGATGAGACTAAGCTTGATACGGAACAGTTTAACTGGGGTTATGACCCATATAATTACAATGCTCCGGAAGGTTCTTATTCAACAGACCCTTACAAGGGAGAAGTAAGAGTTAACGAGATGAAGCAGATGATTCAGGCATTCCATAATGAAGGAATTGCAGTGGTTATGGACGTTGTATATAATCATACAGCAGAATCTGCCAATTCATTTTTTGATATTACAGTACCGGGTTATTATTACAGATTGAATTCGGATGGAAGCTTTTCAAATGCATCCGGCTGCGGTAATGAAGTTGCTTCTGACAGAACAATGGTTAGAAAATATATCATTGAGTCGGTTGTATACTGGGCCGAGGAATATCATATTAATGGTTTCAGATTTGACCTTATGGGTATTCTTGATATGGAGACTATGAACCAGATTAGAGCGGAGCTTGATAAGATTGATTCATCCATTCTTCTATATGGAGAGGGCTGGACAGGCGGAAGCTCAACACTTAGCGAAAGCCTCCGTGCAGTTAAGAGTCAGACGTATATGATGCCGGGAGTTGGTGCTTTCTCGGATGATATCAGAGATGGTGTAAGAGGTAATATATCATATGCTCCTGGACAGGGATTCATTTCAGGTGCAACAGGACTTGAAGAGAGAATTAAAGCAGGCGTAGTTGGTGCTACTTATCATTCAGGTGTTAATTATTACACTTCAGGTACTTCTACATGGGCAGGAACTCCTACACAGACAATTAACTATGTATCGGTTCATGACAATCATACTCTTTGGGACAAAATCTGTAGCTCAACAAGTGGTTCATCAACTGCGGATAGAATTAAGATGAACAAGCTGGCAGCCAGCATAGTATATACATCCCAAGGTGTGCCTTTTATGCTCAGTGGTGAGGAAATATTGAGAACCAAACCTGCAGCGGACGGCGGATATGACCATAACAGCTACAAGTCCTCAGATGCTACTAATAGTGTTAAGTGGAATACTCTTAATGATGCTACATATATGGATGTGCATGATTATTATCAGGGCTTAATTGAATTTAGAAATGCACATGCAAGTCTTAGAATGACTACAGCGACAGACATTCAGAATAATCTCTCATTCCTTAATACGGGCTCCGCTAATACAGTGGGATTTGTGATTAATAATAAGCCTAATGGGGAAGTGTCTGATGCTGTTTGTGTAATTTACAATGCTAACAAATATGCGGTTACTGTAACTGTTCCATACGGAACATGGAATATCTGTGTTAAAAACGGTACAGCAGGAACTGAATCTATTATGACCTTTACAGGCAGTCAGGTAACAGTTGATGCAATTTCATGTCTTGCGATGGTACAGGGAACACTTGCACCGGATACATCTTTTGAGGTGCCGGATGTTACAGGAATGGACGTTAATGAAGCCAGAAAGCTTTTGGAGGGTTCTAAGTACAGACTTAATGTTGATATTCAGTGGCAGATTAGTGAAACTGTTGCAGCAGATAAAGTAATATCAACCACTCCGGGAGCGGCTTCCAAGCTTTCCAAGGGTGATACAATTACATTATATGCAAGTCTTGGTAAACAGATTGTAAATGTTACTGTACCGGATCTTTCTAACAAAACAGAATCCGAAGCCAAGGACATTTTAGTAGGACTTGGACTTAAGGTAGTTATTAAATATCAGCATAATGATGATTTGGCAAGTGGTATTGTTGTTTCACAGAATTATGCCAGTGGAGCTTCTATTGCCAAGGGCTCAGAGATAGAGATTGTTGTTAATATTTCAAGTAATGATGCAATAAAATATCCGACGGATGATTCAGAAACGGATTCGGATGACCCGGTTTCGAAACCGGAGGGTGAAACCGGAGAAGATACTGATAATGACAACAATGCTGATGATAACGACGATGGTCAGAATGAGGAGGGTGGTAATAACGAAAATGCCACTGACGAAAATGGCGAAACTATAACCGGTGACGGTAATTCTAGTAATCACGAGGATGCCGATAACGAAGGTTCTTCCGGCAGCAGTGAAGATGGAACGGATGCATCCGGTGATAAGAAAACTAACAAAAAAGGCTTACCGGGTTGGGCAATTGCACTTATTGTGGTGGGTACCCTTGCAGCCGGTGGGGCTGTAGCATTTTTCGTTATCCGTAAAAACAAATCAGCAGCAACAGATGATGAAGAAATTAAAAGTGACGAAAATGTAGAGTAATATTTTATAAGTGGACTCGGCAAATGCTGAGTTCACTTTTGCGTTAAGTTTAATTTTCGTCTTTTTGTATATAAGGAAACGTTTCCATTTGTAAGATTTGTAGAAATTAAAAAAAGTGGTTGAATTTGATTTTTTTTAATTCTATTCTATAGGTGTAGCAAGACTACAAAAAAAATAGGAGAAGGTATTTAAAATGAAAGGTATGAAAAAGAAATTAGTCGGAATGGGACTTGCTCTTGCACTTATTATTTCTGTAGTAGCAATTGTAATTCCTAAGGGAACGACAGAGGCATCAGGTGGACAGTCCTATACATCCACAGTTGCCGGACAGCAGAGTGATATTCAGGACGGGGTGACATTACACTGCTGGAACTGGTCTTACAAGAATATTGAGGCCAACATGGAATTGATTGCAGAACAGGGATTCACAGCAATTCAGACATCGCCTATTCAGCAGGCGAAGGAAGGTACTTCCGGAAGAGCGGTTGGCTCTAACTGGTGGGTATATTACCAGCCAATGGGATTCCACATTGATAACACTGGAACAAGTGCTTTGGGAACAAAGGCTGAATTTGAAAGTATGTGTGCTAAGGCACATGAGTACGGAATTAAGGTTATTGTAGACGTTGTTGCTAACCATTTGGGTAACCAGACCGGCAACAATCTTGCCAACACAATTGTTGATGACATCAAGAATGATTCATCATGCTGGCATAATATCTATGTTAATACATCTAATTATTCAAGCAGATACGATATTACACAGTACTGTATGGGTGGACTTCCTGATTTAAATACAGGAAGTGATAAAATTCAGAATTATGTATTAAGCTTCCTTAAGGAATGTATTGATTCAGGTGCTGACGGCTTTAGATTTGATGCTGCTAAGCACATTGAGACACCGGAGGATAGTAAGTATAATTGCGGCAGTGATTTCTGGCCTACCGTTATTTACGGTGCAACAGAGTATGCTGAGAACACGAGAGGAATTGATTTGTACTGCTACGGAGAAATTCTTGATCAGCCTGACTCATCAGGAAATCTTTCTGTGAGTGCATATACACAGTATATGAGTATTACAGATAATCAGCAGGGAAATAATCTTCGTTCATATATTACCTCAGGTAACGCTACAGGAGCAGCTTCTTCCTATTATTATAAGGATGCTACAGCAGATAAGCTCGTTTTATGGGCAGAATCCCATGATACATACGCAGACGGAAGCTCTATGAATGTATCTGTACAGAATATTAACAAGACATGGGCGCTTGTAGCTGCCCGTGCAGATGCAATGGGACTTTATCTTGCACGTCCATACAGCACTTCATCATTGCTTGGTGCCGGAGATGTAACCGGATGGGCATACACAGAAGTTGGTGTTGTTAACCGTTTCCATAATGCTTTTGTTGGAACAACAGAGTATATGTCAAGCGAGAACGGAATTGCTTACTGCGAAAGAGGCGATTCAGGCGTAGTTCTTGTGAATTGTAACGGAACTAATACCAGTGTTAATGTAACAGCACACACAATGAAAAACGGAACATATGTTGACCAGATTACAGGTTCAACATTCACCGTTTCTAACGGAAGAATTTGCGGAAATATCGGAAGCACCGGTATTGCTGTTGTATATAATGTAGCTAAGGAACCTGCTGTGATTATTTCACAGGAAGGCGGAAGCTTTACAAGCGATACATTAACACTTACTGTAACGCTTTCTAATGCAGATAGTGGTACATACCAGATTGGAAATAATGCAGTTGTTTCATTCACTAAGAGTGCACAGTTTACAATTGGCAATGATATGTCATATGGTGATTCTGTTAGTGTACAGGTTACAGCTACAGCAAGTGGTGAGACTTCAATAAAGAATTACACCTTTACCAAGGTTGAAAAGAGCAATAATGTTGCATACATTGAGCTTCCAAGCGGATGGGGAAGCACAGTATATTGTTATGCATATGATTCGGCTTCAGAAAGTGTTAATAACGGAGCATGGCCAGGAGTGGCAATGACTTACGTATCAGATGGTATTTATATGTATGAAATACCTGAAAATATTGCTGAGCCAAGAGTAATTTTCTATAGCAGCGACAGTTGCCGTTACCCAGGAGATATGGAGCCGGGACTTCTTGTAACTGGAAGTATGATTTACCAGAATGGAACATGGAAGACATATCAGCCTGTAGAAGTAACCTACGGCAAGGTTGTAGTTGAATATGTTGACATTAATGGTAACACAATTGCTGATTCTACAACATTAGAAGGCAAGACAGGAACAAGCTACACAACATCAGCTAAGGCAATTAGCGGATATACCTATTCCAAAACTATTGGAAATGCAACAGGAACATATACAGACGGAACTATCACGGTTCAGTATGTATATGCTGTTAAAGAAGTAGTAGCAGGAGCTACAGCATATATTAAACTTCCAAGCGGATGGAGCAGCACAGTATATTGTTATGTATACTCAGCAGATGGTGCTACTAATAATGGAGCATGGCCTGGAGTGGCAATGACAAAAGTATCTGATGGTATTTATAAGTATGAGGTCCCATCAAGTATTACTAATCCACTTGTGATTTTTACTGATGGAAATAACCAGTATCCTGGTTCAATGCAGCCTGGTTTATCATTATCAGAGGATATGATTTATGCAGATGGAACATGGAAGGCTTACGAAGAAGTGGTAATAACCTATGGTAAGGTTGTAGTAAGCTATGTTGATGCTAACGGAGCTGCAATTGCTGATTCTGTTACATTAGAAGGACAGACTGGAACAAGCTATGCAACATCAGCTAAGACAATTAGTGGATACACATATTCTAAGACTGTTGGTAATGCTTCAGGAACATACACAGACGGAACTATTACCGTTCAGTATGTATATACTGTTAATCAGGTGGTAACCGGTTCTACAGCATATATTAAGCTTCCAAGCGGATGGGGAAGCACAGTATACTGCTATGCATACTCAGCAGATGATGAGAGCAGTAATGCAGCATGGCCTGGAGTTGCTATGACTTATGTTTCCAATGGTATTTATAAATATGAAGTACCATCTAATATTAGCAATCCATTGGTAATCTTTACAGATGGAAATAACCAGTATCCTGGTTCAATGCAGCCTGGTTTATCATTATCTGGAGATATGATTTACGCAGATGGAACATGGAAGACTTATTCAGAAGAAGTGGTAACAGGTAATGTTGCATATATTGAAAAAGAGTCATGGTGGGGAAGCACACTTTACTGCTATGCATACTCAGCAGATGATGACACCAGTAATGGAAGCTGGCCTGGAGTTAAGATGACTTATGTCTCAGGTAATATCTACAAATATGAAGTGCCATCTAATATTACTAATCCATTGGTAATCTTTACAGATGGAAATAACCAGTATCCTGGTTCAATGCAGCCTGGTTTATCATTATCAGGAAGCATGATTTATCAGGGGGGTAGCTGGAAAGCATACTAATTTTAGTAAAACCGTTTTATAATAAGTGAAGGTCGAGGCTGTCGCAAATATGTGGCAGCCTCGTTTTTTTGCAACAGCCTCGGCAATATTTACATATATAATCATTGAAAAGGGGGAATTGTTGTGAAAATTGTTATGCCAATTTATTGTCTAAAGCAAGGGAAAATATAATGTAAACGATTACATTGAAAGAAATTTTGCACCAAAAATAACAAAACTGCAAAAAATATTTATAAAAAATCTACAAAAACCTATTGCAATTTTGGCGTTTTAGTATTAATATAAAAAATACAGAGCATTTACTTTTCATATTAAATGTAAACGATTTCAAATTGTTGAAATCGAATAACTAAAAAGAAGGGAGTTACTAAGATATGAAAAAGAGAATTTTATCAGTACTTCTTGCAGGTGCAATGGCAGTTGCATGTTTTGCAGGATGTAGCGGTAACAGTAGTAAAGGATCTGTTTACTACTTAAACTTCAAGCCAGAAGCACAGGAGGCTTGGGAAGCATTGGCTGAAAAGTACGAGGAAGAGACCGGAGTTGAAGTTAAGGTTGTACTTGCAGCTAGTGGTGAGTATGAGTCAACATTACAGGCAGAAATGGAGAAGAAGGACGCTCCTACATTATTCCAGGTTAACGGACCTATTGGACTTGCTAACTGGAAGGATTACTGCTATGACCTTACAGACGCTAAGGTAACTAAGGAATTAACTTCTGATGTATTCGAGTTAAAGGATGGAGATACTGTATACGGAATCGGATTTGTAATTGAGTCATATGGTATCATCGTTAACAAGAAGTTACTTAAGGAAGCTGGTTATGAGCTTTCAGACATCGCTTCATTTGAAGATTTAAAGGCAGTTGCTGAGGATATTACAGCTAATTCAGATGAACTTGGATTCGCAGCATTTGCTTCAACAGGTATGGATAGCTCTTCTGATTGGAGATTTAAGACACACTTAGCTAACCTTCCAATCTACTTCGAGTATTTAGAGGATGGCATCAATACAACAGATGCTATTAAGGGTACATACCTTGATAACTACAGAGATATCTTTGATCTCTATATTAACAACAGCACATGTGATGGTGATGAATTATCTGCTAAGACAGGTGATGATGCTAAGAGCGAGTTCCACACAGGTAAGGCAGTGTTCTGGCAGAACGGTTCATGGGAGTACACAGCTCTTTCAGAAGTATACGATGATGAAGATATCGCTATGATTCCTATCTATGTTGGTGCTGGCGATGAGGCTAATCAGGGACTTTGTACTGGTACAGAGAACTACTGGTGTGTAAATAAAGAAGCTTCAGAAGATGATATTCAGGCTACATTAGATTTCATGTACTGGCTTGTAACTTCAGAGACAGGTACTAAGGCAATCGCTAATGACATGGGATTTGCTATTCCATTCAAGAAAGCTGCTGAGTCACCTAACCTTTTCGTAATGCAGGATGCTGCATACACATCAGAAGGTAAGACACCTGTTTCATGGAACTTCACAACAATGCCTTCAGAGAACTGGAAGAATGGTGTTGGTTCTGCATTAACAGCTTACGCTGCTGATCAGACAGATGCTAACTGGGATAAGGTTGTTGAAGCATTCGTTGATGGATGGGCTGCAGAAGCTGCTCGTTAATAACTGAATAATACGGTTTGCTTATCTTTGGACAGGCGGGTTGACCTGCCTGTCCATTTTTTACTCAATTTTTATGAATAGCTTTTAAGGGGTTGGGGAATGTTGAATACTTCACCATAACCTGAAATTTAGGTAATATTTAAGGAGGTTATTATGGAAAAGGCAATAAAGCGGTATTGGCCGATTTTCGTTCTTCCTACATTAATAGCTTTTATAATAGGCTTTATATGGCCATTTATACAAGGATTATATCTTTCGTTTTGTAGATTTACGACAATTAGTAAGGCGTCGTGGGTTGGACTGGATAATTATATCAGAGTGTTTACTGACGACCCAGAGCCACTTACAGATTCACTTTGGTTCACTGTGGCATTTGCAGTGGTTGCGCTTATTTTGATTAACGTACTTGGTTTCGTATTTGCGTTACTGTTAACCAGAGGACTGAAGGGAACCAATATTTTTAGAACAATTTTCTTTATGCCAAATCTTATCGGTGGTGTAGTACTGGGATATATTTGGCAGATTATTATTAACTGTGTGCTTTCTTTAGTAGATGAGCCACTTTTGGCATTGAATTCAACTGCCGGATATTGGGGTCTTATAATTCTTATGTGCTGGCAGCAGATAGGATATATGATGATTATATACATTGCAGGCTTGCAGAGTATTCCTGAATCATTAACAGAGGCAGCTCAGATTGACGGTGCAACCGGAGCGCAGATTCTTTTTAGAATTAAGCTTCCAATGGTTATGCCATCTATTACAATCTGTACCTTCCTTACATTAACTAATTCGTTCAAGTTGTTTGACCAGAACTTGGCATTGACTAATGGTGATCCGATGAATGAGACAGCTATGTTGGCGTTGAATATTTATAAGACATTTTATGAACGCAGCGGTCCGGAATGGAAGGGGCTTGGTCAGGCTAAGGCGGTTATTTTCTGTATATTAGTAGTTGCTGTATCGATTATGCAGCTTAGAGCAACAAGATCAAAGGAGGTACAGCAGTAATGAATAAGAAGAACAAAGTTGTAGATATTATTCTTACCATAGTGTTGGTATTATTGGCAGCATCCTTTGTGTTCCCTGTTTTGCTGATTTTGATGAACTCTTTTAAAGAAGAAATAGCAATTTCAACAAGCACAATATTTAAATGGCCTACAGCAGAGGAATTTGCAGGTTTGGAAAACTACGTTAACGCAGTTAATTCAAAGGGGTTTTTTAAGAGTTTAGGGTACAGCTTATTTATAACAGTATCATCTGTTACAGCCATTTGTGTTTTCTGTGCTATGTGTGCATGGTTTATTACAAGAGTAAAGGGAATTTTTTCGAACATTTTATATTACATGTTTGTATTCTCCATGGTAGTACCTTTCCAGATGGTTATGTATACACTTTCTAAGACAGCAGATAAGCTTTATCTTAATACACCATGGAATATCTGGATAATCTATCTTGGATTTGGTGCAGGACTTGCGGTATTTATGTTCTGTGGATTTATGAAGAGTATACCATTAGAGGTAGAAGAGGCTGCTATGATTGATGGATGTAGTCCGCTTAAGACCTTCTTTGGAATTGTACTTCCAATGCTTAAACCAACATTGATTTCAACAGCAATTCTTGAAGCAATGTGGGTATGGAACGATTATTTGTTACCAAGACTTGTACTTGATCTTGATAAATACAAAACAATACCAATGCTTATTCAGTATTTTAAGGGTAGTTATGGTTCCGTTGAGATGGGTCCTATGATGGCATGTATGATACTTACAATTATTCCAATTGTAATAGTATACCTTGCCGGACAGAAGCACATTATCAAGGGTGTTGCAGCAGGTGCGGTTAAAGGATAATTATATTTGAAGGAAATGATTTTATGACAATTAAAGATATTGCCCGTGAATCTGGGTACTCCATAGGTACGGTATCCAGAGTGTTGAACAATAGACCGGGAGTATCTCAGGCTGCCAAAGAGGCGGTCACACAGGTGGTAGACAAACATCATTTTCAGTTAAATAATAATGCAAAATATTTAAAACAGCAAAGCAGTGCAGGAATAGCAGTGATTATTAAAGGAACACAGAATATGCTATTCTCTGCACTTGTGGAGCCTATGCAGGCACTTATAGAGAAGAATGGATATGTCTGCATAATGTATTATATAGGAGAAGATGATAACGAGGTAGAGCAGGCGTATAGAATTTGTATGGAACGTCGCCCTATGGGGATACTGTTTCTCGGTAGTAACCAGGAATATTTTAAAGATAATTTTAATAGAATAGAAGTGCCTTGCGTACTTGTAACCAATTCAGCAGCTGAACTTAGAATTAAGGGATTGTCAAGTGTAAGTACTGATGATAGGGAAGCTGCCAGAGTGGCAGTGGAACAGCTCATTTCAATGGGTCACAGAGATATAGGAGTCCTCGGTGGATATTTATATCTTTCTAATGCGATGAGGTACAGATACGAAGGTGTAAAGGATGCTATGTTAAGGCGTGGCATTAAATTTGATTTTGACAGACAATATGAGTCATCATATTTTTCAATATCGGCAGGATATTCTGCAATGGAAAGATTGTTGGATAAAATGCCGGAGGTAACAGCAGTTTTTGCAATGTCAGATGTCACTGCAATTGGTGCGATACGCGCAATTCATGACAGAGGGTTAAGGGTACCGGAGGATATTTCAGTGATGGGATATGACGGAGTTGATATCGGAAGATATATGGTTCCTCGTTTAACGACCATCAGACAGCATAGAGAGGTTATTGCATCTCGAAGTGTGGAAATATTACTGGATTGTATTGAAGGAAACTCATCGACAGTATATGAAGTTGAGCCATTTCACCTTGTGCCAGGGGAAAGTGTTAGGCCAAGGTAAAAGTATAGTCAAAAGGGAGTGATTAACATTAGAGCGAGTGGTATATTAATGCATCTGTCCTCTTTGCCGAATCCGTATGGAATTGGTACTATGGGTCAGTGTGCTAGGGATTTTGTAGATTTTCTTAAAAAATCAGGTCAGAAATATTGGCAGATACTTCCTGTGTGTCCGACTAGTTATGGGGATTCGCCATATCAGTCTTTTTCCACATTTGCAGGAAATCCATATTTTATTGACTTGGATACTTTAAAAGAAGAAGGCTTATTGGAGCTTGACGATTACATAAATATTAGTTGGGGAAATGATTCTACTGCAGTTGACTACGAAACGGTGTATAAGCACCGCTATAGAGTGCTTAAATATGCGTTTTATAAATTTGACAGGGCTGCAGAGGATTATGTGAAGTTCTGCAAAGATAATGCAGACTGGTTGGATAATTATGCTGAATTTATGGCAGTTAA
The DNA here is from genome assembly GCA_964576255.1 of uncultured Butyrivibrio sp. Lineage (GTDB taxonomy): Bacteria > Bacillota > Clostridia > Lachnospirales > Lachnospiraceae > Eshraghiella. Next base: position 15,463 of record CAZNUK010000008.1, on the reverse strand, counting down.
AGAGTTTAATGGTAATGCTTCATGGCTGGACTGGAAGGAAGGACTTAAGATTAGGGACCCGGAGGTTATGTACATTGTCAGCGTTTTATATTCGGAGGATATAGAGTTTTGGAAGTTCATCCAGTACAAATTCTTCGAACAGTGGAATGCGCTTCGTAAATATGCTAATGATAATGGAATTGAGATAATTGGAGATTTGCCTATATATGTAGCGCTTGATAGTGCGGATGTATGGTGCAATCCTGAATTATTCCAGTTAACTGATAAGATGGTACCTACTAAGGTTGCAGGATGCCCACCGGATGGATTCTCTGCGAAGGGTCAGTTGTGGGGCAATCCGCTTTATCGTTGGGATGTTATGGCTAAGGATGATTATTCATGGTGGGTAAAGAGAATAGGTTTTGCCTGCAATATATATAATATCCTGAGACTGGATCATTTCAGGGGTTTTGAGTCATATTATGCCATTCCATTTGAAGATGATGATGCTTGTAATGGAACATGGGAAAAAGGTCCGGGTATTGATTTGTTTAAAATTATTGAGAAGCAGATTGGAGCTCAGAATATTATTGCTGAGGATTTGGGCTTTTTAACGGGACCTGTAAGAAAGATGCTTGCACTTAGCGGATTCCCGGGAATGAAGGTTATGGAGCTTGGTTTTGACAGCCGAGATGCAGATAGTATTGAATATCTTCCGCATAACTATATTCCGGAATGTGTAGCATATGTAGGAACTCATGATAATGAAACAATTCAGGGATGGTTTGCAACTGCTACCAAAGAAGATGTTGAATATGCTAAAGATTACCTTAGTATAGGAGATGACCTTCAAGAGGTTCATTGGACAGTTATGAAAGCGTTATGGGCAACTGTAGCTGGTGTTACGATTGTTCAGGCTCAGGACTTATTGGGAATAGGAAGTGAAGGACGTATGAATACTCCGTCTGTTCTGGGTGGTAACTGGAGCTTCAGAGTTCCGGAAGGCAGCTTTAATGATGAACTTGCAGAGCGTATTAAAAAATATATGAAAATATATCAGAGATTAAGTTAAGAGTAAGGGGCTGTTGAGAAACTGATTATCGACAGCTCCTTAAATATTATTTGACATTTTAAAATAGGGATTTATAATATAGTAGAGTATATCTAAATGCTATGGAAAGAATAGGTTTTTAAAGTTATGAGCAAGAAAAATGTTTCAAAAGCAAAGCGTGAAGAAATTGCCAAAAGAAATAAAATACTGACAATCAGTGGACTTGGTATTGCATTAATACAGTTGGTTGCATCCATTGTGTTGATAGTTATGCTGAATTTTCTGGATGTGTTGCCTTTTGAGTTTAAAATATTAATTGATATTTTGCTTGTGTTACTATGTATGGTAACGGCTATTACCCAGAGATGGATTGTTCCGGGACTTATTACCAAAGTCGTGTCTGTTTTTATGTCCATTATTCTGGTGGCTGGAAGTGTTTATATTAATACGACCTACAGAGCGATTAACAAGATTACAGATTCATATACCAAGATTTCAAGTATGGGTGTATATGTCCTTGCAGAGAATGCTGCGGAAAGCATTTATGATTTAAGTGGATGTTGTTTTGGAATTATAGGTAATCTGGAACGGGAAGATACAGACAAAACCATAGCCAAAATTGAAGAAGAGATGGAAGAAACACTTTCCTTAACAGAATATGAAAGTGCTGTTGCCCTTGTAGATGCTTTGATTGACGGCGAGATGGAGGCTGTTATTATGAATAGCAGTTATCTGACAATGGTAACAGAAATGGAAGAGTACAAGGAGTATGGTAGTAAGGTTAAATGTATTATGACCTACGATATAGAGAGCTATATTGTGGATGTAGATGATGCAGCACTTATGAATTCCGATGATTGTATTACTATATATATAAGTGGAATTGACAGTGTTGGTGCAGCTAATATAAATCGAAACAGCGATGTTAATATTATATGCACTCTTAATACTAAGACCAACCAGGTTATGCTTCTTAGTACCCCTAGAGATTTTTATGTTCCGTTAAGTATATCTAATGGAGTGAATGATAAGCTTACTCATGCAGGTATTTATGGCGTTGATGTTTCCATAGGAACATTAGAGATGCTTTATGGAATTAATATTGATTATTACGTTAAAGTTAATTTTACAGGATTCGTTAGTGTAATTGATGCGCTGGGAGGAATTGATGTGTATTCCGAATATGACTTTGTGGCATATCATGGTGGATATACATTCCATCGTGGAATGAATACGGTTAACGGAATTCAGGCACTGGGATTTGCAAGAGAACGATATGCTTTCCCAACTGGTGACAGACAGCGTGGACGTAATCAGATGGAAGTTATTAAGGGCTTGGTTAACAAGCTTACATCAACTGAATTGCTGGCTAATTATAATGCCGTAATGGAATCTATTTCTGCATCTGTAGTTACAGATATGCCGCAGGAGGTTATTACGGGTTTGGTTAAAAAACAGATTGATGAAATGCCTTCATGGGATATTGTAACATATAGTGTGAATGGAACCGGTGCTAATGAGTTTACCTATTCCATGCCTAATTATGCAACTTATGTTATGGTTCCTGATCAGACTTTGGTAGATCAGGCAAGAGCATACCTTGAACAGATACACAATAATGAAAGAATTATTATAAGCGAATGATTAGATTTCCACTCTGTATGTATGGAAAGGAATGTTTTTATGAAGAGAAAACTAAGTTTTGCTTGGCTTTTGATTTATGTAGTGGTGTTTTTTGCGGCTTGTGCGCCTACAGGAGAGTATGTAAACAGGGAATATACTTTGCCTGTTGAAACAGGTGCTTTTGTACAACAAGAAATCAGCCTGGAGGATTATCGGATTCAGGAGGGTGCTATGATTGCATTGGGTGACTTGATTAGCATCAAAGATATGGTTCTTGAAAGCGTGTGCTTTTATGATGAAGACAACCTTCTGATGATTTTCCTTAATGGAGATGGAACGCGACTGGATGCATACCTGTTTTCATTGGACAATGCTTCTCTAAGCTGGCTTGGGACTATTGAGAATCTGTCGCAGGTGGAAGATTTGGGCAGCAATTACACGGTTGTTCAACTTGAACCATTGGTAATTATGAATGAATATACCAATAATATCTGGGTAATTAAGGATAAAATAGTACAACACAAAATCACACTGGATTTAGCCAATGTTCGTTCAATAGCCATTGGAGATAACAAGGCATTCTATACTCATATTGGCAATGATGCCATTGAATGTATAGATTTTACTTCTGGATTGGTTGAAACGCTGTATACGGGTCTTAACGATTACAGCTTCAATATTAATGAGGTTACCCAGGTTTCTGATGACGGGCAATACTTGTATGCAACAGGTATCAATAAGCTTAATCTTCACAATACAACCTTTGTATTTGATTTGGAGCAGGATAAAATTGTGGCAGAGGTAGAGGGGGCATATGATTGCTGGGACAGCGATGAGTATATGTATTCCTCATATGTGGACAGTCAGAAGTATATAGTTCATCAAAGAACAGAAGATAATTATACCAATGTTGAAGTGGGAGAAATTGTACCATATTCATATTTTGAATATTTTATCACTGAAGACGATTTTGTAATTACAGAAGAAAATGAAAATGGAATATATACATTCACATATTATGACCTTGCTGAAATGGAAAAGATTAAATCTACCAACATAGATATACACTCGTATTTTATGTATCAGTATTCACAGGGCTGTAATTATTCTTATTGTTCAATTAATAATGAATTTGGTTATAATGCCGAAAGAAATATGCTGGTATATATGGTCAGAACCGACGAAGGTCTTAGTAATGTATTTCTGTGGGATATAGAAAGTGCTGAAAAAGTCGGAATGGCGCTTGCAGGAGATAGTTATTCTGAAGAGATGGATTTTCAGGATGTTAATGAAATGGATTATGATGAGTTGTCGGATTTGGTGCATGTGCTTTACGATAAATATGGCATAGGCATATACGTAGGAGCCAACACTCCTACTACATTTACTGATTTTGCAGCTGTAAGAGAAGAAGATTTGGAGAAAATCGCCGTAGCATTAACCGAAGTGCAGGAAGTGTTGCAGTGTTATCCGGAGGGCTTCTTTAAGTTCTTTACAGAAGAGGATTATTTGTCTGGAATTAATGTATATCTGGTGGGAAATATAACGTCGGTTTCAGAAGGATACATTGATAACCCATTTGGTTTTGCAAATATTGCATCTGGATATGAAGTGATTGCCATTAATATTAATTACACTAATGCATTACAGGAAACCTTGGTTCATGAAATTTCTCATGCAATATATGAGCGAATCCTGTATGAAGAGGCAACTACGGGAACACAATATTTTGATGAAAACAAATGGAATAATCTTAATCCGGCGAATTTTGAATATCATAACACCTATGTAGATGCTGCCGGTAATGATATTACCGCTTTGGATGATGGTTCCCATACAGCAAATGCTTATGCTACAGGGGACAATGTAAATGATGTGTATTTTATAGATGATTATTCTAAGACGTTTTTGACAGAGGATTTGGCACGTCTTATGCAATATGGAATGATGAGAAGTGAAGAGGAGTATATGGACAGCAATAAAATTATTGCCAAGTTAAATTTCTACTACGCTTCAATCAGGTCCGTATGGGATAGTGAGGACTGGCCGGCCAAGACGGATTGGGAAAGTAAATTAAGTAATTAATAAAGTGGTGGAATATGAATAAAATAGCAAGTTTTACAGTTAATCATTTGGATTTGCTGGCCGGCATTTACGTTTCCAGAAAGGATAAAATAGGGCAGGAGGTTGTTACAACCTTTGATCTTAGATTTACAAGACCTAATTTGGAACCTGTAATGGTTACGGCGGGAATTCACACAATTGAGCATTTGGGAGCAACATTTCTTCGCAATCACGCTCAATGGGCTGACAGAATAATTTATTTTGGACCAATGGGTTGCAGAACCGGTTTTTACCTTATTCTTGCAGGCGACTTATGCAGTGAAGATATTGTGAATCTGGTTGAAGAAATGATTGAGTTTATAATTGATTTTGAAGGGGACATTCCCGGATATTCCCCTAGAGATTGCGGTAATTATCTTGATAACAATCTTGATATGGCAAAATTTTATGCACGTAAATATAAAGAAGAGGTTCTGAATGTACTTGAACCAGGCCGTTTGAATTATCCGATTTGAAGCTAAACAGAGAAAAGAAATTTTATCTTCCTAATGTTAAAAAGTAGAACATCCTTGGAGAATCAATACATTCAAAGAATGGTATGATTCGTTCAGAGATGTTCTTTTTATATAGCATACTTTAGAAAAAATACATAAAAATACAATTTTAAGTGTAATGCTTTAGGTGTATTTGGGTACTACATATATGAAAGGGTAAATTTTATCCTAAATTAAGTAGTACAAGGAGGAAAAATGTATGAAGAAAATGAAACAAAGGGTAATTGCTATTCTAACATTACTGGTAATGGTAATTGGTTTAATAGGGATGTATGAGGATGTGATTGAGGTTAAGGCATCACAACTATGGGAACTAGAGGAAGAGAAAGAAACGACGTATACGGTATTGTTGTTGGACTTGGGAGGTTATACGCTTATGAATGATTTTTCAGGAAGATATAGTTATGCTTGTCAAGTTGAGGATATGCAGCAGGCAGCTATTAAATATATTGAAGAAATTAAAAGTAGTGGAATAGACGTTTATGTTGCTGTTATTGCGTACACTTCAGATACGGAAGTGATATCAAATTTTACGAATGATTATGATAATGTGATTAATTCTATTCAGGAAATAAAAAAATATGGTGGAACATCAAATATAAATAAAGCTTTACTAGAAGCAGAAAATCTTTTTATAAATTCGGATGTGGAAAATGTAGATAAAAATATCCTTAATTTTACTAAAGGGTTGAATTGTGGCGGTATGTATGATTATACAGGAAAATATAGTAGTAGTGTGCGTAGCTGGTATAAAGAACGAGGATATTATGATATTAAATATATAGAATCATATGCAAATTGTACATACACAACATTTGAAAGATTAAAGGACAATTATAATATATATACAGTTTTGTTTTTGCAAAAATATAATGAGAATATAAAAGGATTAATTGATTTTTCAAGAAAATTTGGTGAAGATATTCAAAACGCGGGATACATAGAGGTTGAGGATGTGGATGATTTGATATTTGATTTTGGATGTTGGGATGCTCCTGTTATTCCGGTAACGTTTATGTTCGCTAGTACATATGCTCATAAAGATGTTGAGGCGGTATGTTACTATTCAGATAGTTACTTTGAGAACGATTCAACAGACTATAATGAACATTTGGCGACGATGTCGTTGTGTCTAGAATTATCAACATGGAGTAGTGAAAAAGATTACACCATTTGGACAGATAGCGAACAAGCTGCGTTTCCCAAATTTATGAATGCTCAAGGTTTGTTGGGACAGTTAGGATTCAAAGAGTTTAAGGTTAATGAAGCGTGGTCAGATAAACCAACCGCTGACTCTATAGGCGCCGTTGTTGCTAATAAAACACTCCCGGATGGGAGTACTCTTGTTGCATTGGCTATTCGAGGAGGTGGTTACGAGCAGGAATGGGCAAGCAATTTTACTTTAGGATATGAAGGGGATCATAAAGGATTTGCAGAGGCTAGCGATAATGTAATTGATTTTTTATATAGATATTTAAATGAAAGCTGTATAACAGGAGATGTAAAACTTTGGATTGTAGGATACAGTAGAGGAGGGGCAGTTGCTAATCTTGTTGCGGCAGAATTAAGCTATCCTATAAATAATTTTGCCGGTTATAGCTGGAACAGAGAGAATGTGTATGCTTATACTTTTGAAGCACCTCAGGGAGCTATGGAAAGTATTAATAAAAGAAAATATGACAATATTCATAATACGATAAATGTTAATGACCTTGTTCCTAATGTCGCGCCATCATCATGGGATTTTGTAAGATATGGAACCGACATATATTTACCTAATAGTGTAAATGTAGGTGACGCATATGCTGAAGCCTATACAGAGGCAATTGATAAGATGGAAAAATACTTAAGCCAATTTAAAAAAGATTCAGAAGAAAAAAGTTTTGTTCTTGAGGAAAAAGTTTCGGTTGCGGGTATAGAAATAGATATGAGCACAATGCTATTTTGGGGAGTGCCTTCGATAAGTATTAAACCGAGAATTGTGTCCAGATATGTTGCATTGAAAGATATGGTTGATTGTCTTGCGGATGATATAATAGGAAGTAGAGAAAATTATTACTATCATTATCAAACACTAATCAGAAAGATAATTTCTATGAAATACAATGAAAATATATTTGATGATGAGGGGGTAAAAGCAGAATTTGTTTTAATTTTAAAAAAGAAACTCACATATAAAAGAATATTAAAGATTTTAAGTCCATTAATAACGAAAAATTTGATTAACGGAGTGGAAGCAGAGGAGCAAGTTGTTGACAATATTAAACAGTTGATTCAAGAGGCGTTGGATGAATCTGGGTCAGGATATGCAATAATTGCATTGACAGAAATTGATGATATATTATCAGAATTTTTATATAATTTGCTTATGGTATTATGGGATGGAATTCGGACAGATGATTATGAGAAAATTAATAATGTATTAGCAGTAATAAGTATGGGGTTTGAGGGTACATTATTTCAACCTCATTATCCGGAATTTACTCTTGCATGGATGATGTATAAAGATAGCTATTATGGTGAAAATGATAAGATTAAAGTGGGACGAAGTTATCGAGTAATACATATAAATTGTCCTGTGGACGTAAATGTATATTCAGAAGATTCGGGTAAATTAGTTGCTTCTATTATTGATGATGTGCCGCAGGATGTAGAAAATAGTTATATTGTATCCTATGTAAATAGTGACGGAGAGAAAATTGTAATTCTGCCAGCAGATACTAATTATTCTGTAAATATTGAAGCAACAGGGAATGGCAAATTTAATTATACAATAGATGAATACAGTTATGCAGCACAGGGCAATACAAGAACTCTTAATTACTATGATATTGTTATTGAAGAGGGGGATATTCTAAAAGCTAGAGTTCCTAAAATGTGTGATGAAGAGCTTTATGGAGAAAATCTAACAGGCTCAACCACCGTGTATAGTTTATTTACGAGTGATAATGTTGAAATTACTCCTAACAACGAAGTTTTTGGAGAAACTGCTTTGGTTGAATACGAGGTTAAGGTTACTTTAGGCAACGAATATGGATATGTATTGGGTGGAGGAGATTACTCTGTAGGTAGCTTTGCACTTGTAGAAGCATATCCTTATGTTGGCGGAGAGTTTATTGGATGGTATTATGGAGAAGAACTGGTTTCTACAGATAAAAGATATCGTTTTGCGGTAAAAGAAAATGTAGAACTTGTGGCAAGGTTTTTAGAAGTAGAAATGTATAGTTTGAATTTTAAGGCAAACGAGGGTGGAACTATTGCTAATATACCACTTACTGTTCCGGCTGGCGTAAGCGTTCAGTTGGAGGCAGAGGCTATAGAAGGCTACGAATTTGATTATTGGTCAACTAACGGAAATGGAATGTTTGACGATGTAACTTCTCCAAGTACCATGTATACAATGACTGAAGAGAATACAACGATTGAGGCTCATTGGAAGAAACAGGAAGTTTTTGACGAAGAAATAGAGCCTGAAGGAACTGTAAAAGAACCGATGAACAAGGATGTAGTAGATATAAAGACTGGAGACAATATTAATATATGGTTACTAACGTTGATACCAGCTGTTGTGGGAATAATAGCGTTTAGTAAGAAAATACTATTAGATAGATGAAGGAGCTGACCATGTTAAAAAAGAGGAAAGGGTTGTTATCAGTAGCTGTTTTCATAATGATTTTACAATTGTGTGGCTGTGGATTTGGAGTTTTGGAGTCGATTGAGACGGAGAATATTGACCCAGCCACCTTGCAGGCACTTGCATATACAGAGAAAAAAGAAGAAAGTCAGTATACAGTAATGATTAAGGAATATAATGAATATGTTCCATATCTGGTGTTGACTGATGACTATGATGGTAGCGGAAATTGTCTGTTGCTGAGAAAATATCTCCTTGATGAAACACATCGTTTTAACGAGAATGGTGATTGTGCTGCTTATTATGGATATAGTGAACTGGATGACTATTTAAATAAAGATATATTTAAGACATATACAAAAGAGCTTCAAGATGTAATGGTTGATTCACAGGTGGAAATTACCACAAGAAAAAGTATTGACGATTATGAAACAATAACCGAACATATTACTCGTAAAATTTTTATTTTGTCATATAATGAGTTGGGATATGGTAAAAGTGATGTAAGACCTGCAGAGGGAGATGTTATAGAATACTTTAATAGTGATAAACGAAGAATTGCAACTTTTGAAGATGGTAAGGCAAGGGCATGGTGGCTTAGAACTCCGGATATAATGAATGATGTACTTGTAACCTGTGTTGCCGCAGATGGGATGTTTTTTGTAAATGGAATTAGCGGTCCAGGTTTTGACTATGAAATGTGTGTACGTCCTGCATTCTGTCTTCCGAGGGATACAGCTATCATAGAAGTGGACGGAGTTAATTACATAGAGGCAGATTACAATGCGTTGGATGTAATGCATAACGCGGAGGACAGAACTGCAATGCTGTACGAGTATGTTCCTGCAACGAATTTGTTGGATGCCGTTGAAAAAGTCCCAGATAAATATCGTCCGGAGGGTTATCATGTAAATATTCGTAATGCTTTGGCATTCCAGATGAAAGAACATAAGACGGACGAAGAATATAAATATCATGTGATGATATATTCTGTGTACGAGATAGATTTAGAAGAAATTCTGTTTGAGATTAATAGTAACGTAGATAACAATTTGTTTTTTGATATAGAGTATTGGAGATATATGGAATGCACTGATGGGATGGAAAAGTACTATTATGCACTCACTGCCGCCGAAATAAATGAATTGGTACAACACAAAATTATTTGTGCTTACGTTGGTTCTGGCGAAGGCTCCTTAGATAAAGCCAACTGGGATACTACGGAAGGAATTCTTGAGTATTGTGAAATCTATGGTGATGGATATGTAGCAAAATAAAACTAAATCCTGATATTAAAATGAGGCTGAGGCAAAATAAAATTGCCGCAGCCTCTGTGTTAGTTTTACAGATTCTAGTTGTTGTCCACAACGGTTACTAATCTACAGTGCACCATATGACGCTCTTTGTTTTCTCCACCATACTGGCAGGTGAAAAGTGTAAGAATCTGGTCGTCATCTGTTACTTCAATGCCGATATCATATAAATCTAATGATTTAGCATAATTTGCGTATTCAGCCACAGAAACCAAATCTACATAGAAAAGTGGTAGATGTTCCGTCATTGTTACATCTGTAACAGAAAATACTTCATAAATTCTTACGGTATCATCCGGTAAATATATGTATACAAGATGTTTGCCTAAATTATCAGTGTAAAATTTTTCATTATCATAATCAAGCAGACTTGTAAACATTGAATTATCGTAGGAATTCATGTTATGTCCATATAAAATTACATGTGAGTCTGAAAAATCAGGGGTAAGAGTTGATTCCATATAAATGGCGCCACCCGGTGCTTCCTCTTTATTGTATGCGTGGGTCAGATAATAATCATTATCGCTTCCCTGAACAAAAGGATATTCAATACCAAGAAGTGGGAATGAAATCCAGCCTCTTACGTCATCATTAATAGAGGTTAAATATTCAAAATCTACCTGATTATTAATATTAAATACATATTCTGAGGATTCTTCATCTACATACTCTGTAGTACCATCCTGGTGGGATACTGCACCGCTTTCTAAATCGTCATAAAGCTTGTTGAGCTTGTACTGCTGAACAAAATAATTAATTAAAATGACAGCGGAAACTGCGAAAGCAATAATGCAAACACCCAGAACAATATATCGGATAATTTCTGATTTGGAAGGTGGAGTTTTTTCGGTCTCTACAGAATTAGAAGAAGATTCCGTATTAACAGAATCCTCTTCCTTGTTATCCAAAGAAATAAACTCAATTCCCTCTTCCTCTTTGTTGTTATTAGGAAAATTCTTATCGCTCATTATCTTCTCCATTACCATTAATTAAGCTTTGCCAACAGAACCAAATAATTCCATCTTCTCTTTAACAGTTGCCTTAATAGCCTCGAAACCAGGGTTAAGGAGCTTACGAGGGTCAAATCCCTTTCCTTCAAGATCCTTACCAGCCTCAACATATTTACGTGTAGCATCAGCAAATGAAAGCTGGCACTCTGTATTAACGTTAATCTTAGCAACGCCAAGAGAAATTGCTTTCTGAATCATCTCAGCAGGGATACCTGTACCACCATGAAGAACAAGTGGCATATCTCCTGTTAATTCCTTGATTCCTGCAAGTGTCTCAAAGCTAAGTCCCTGCCAGTTATCTGGGTATTTTCCATGAATGTTACCGATTCCGGCAGCAAGCATTGTTACACCAAGATCAGCAATTGACTTGCACTCGTTAGGGTCAGCACACTCACCAGCGCCTACAACACCATCTTCTTCTCCACCGATTGAGCCAACCTCAGCCTCGATAGATAATCCCATAGCCTTAGTTACGGAAACTAATTCCTGAGTCTTAGCGATGTTCTCTTCGATTGGATAATGAGAACCATCAAACATTACAGATGTAAAACCTGCTTTAATACACTTATAGCATCCTTCGTATGAACCATGGTCTAAATGTAAAGCAACAGGAACAGTGATTCCTAATTCCTCATCCATTGCCTTAACCATAGCTGCTACAGTCTTAAAACCTGTCATATATTTACCGGCACCTTCTGATACACCTAAGATTACAGGGGAATTTAACTCCTGAGCGGTGAGAAGGATTGCCTTGGTCCATTCAAGGTTGTTGATATTAAACTGGCCTACAGCATATTTGCCTGCTACGGCCTTTTTGAGCATCTCTTCAGCTGTTACTAACATAATAAAAGTTACCTCCAAAAAATATTTTTCACCATTATAGCATATAAATAAATTTTTAACAAACATTTTATGCTATAATAAGATGAAAAAGAAAATGAATCGAGGTACATTTAATGCAAACATATGAAAGATTCTTAAAATATGTTAAATACGATACTATGTCCTGTGAAGATAATGAATATAGTCCAAGCACAGAGGGGCAGCTTATATTTGCAGGAATTCTTGCGGATGAGATGAAAGAAATAGGAATTTCCAATGTAAAAGTGGATAAATATGGTTATGTATATGGTGAAGTCTTTGCCAGTGAGGGAAGGGCGGATGAACAGGCTGTCGGACTGATTGCTCATATGGATACTGCACCGGTTGTGTCCGGTGCTAATGTTAATCCTAAGATTGTTAAAAACTATGATGGGGGTGATATTGTTCTCAATGAGGAGGACGACATAATTATTAAGGTTCAGGATTATCCTGAAATTAAGGATTATATTGGGCAAAGTCTTATTGTTACTGATGGATTGACACTCCTTGGGGCAGATGATAAAGCGGGTATTGCAGAGATTCTTACTGCCATCGAGGAAATTCTTAAGGGTGATATTTCTCATCCTGCAATAAAAATTGCATTTACACCTGATGAAGAAATCGGAAGAGGTGCAGATTTGTTTGATGTGGAGGGATTTGGTGCCGACTATGCCTACACCATTGATGGAGGCAGGCTTGGAGAATTGGAATATGAGAACTTCAATGCAGCGGCAGCCGGAGTTACAATACATGGAAATTGCATTCATCCGGGAGAAGGCAAAAATAAAATGAAGAATGCCATCCTTATTTCGATGGAATTTAATAGTATGCTGCCACCGGCAGAAACTCCTGCACATACAGAGAATTATGAGGGGTTCTATCATTTGATGAATATTAAAGGTACGGAGGAGTTTGCAAGCCTTGATTATATCATCAGAGACCACAATATGGATAAGTTTCTTGCCAGAAAAAATACCGTTCAGAAAATTGCTGATTATCTTAACGACAAATACGGACAGGGAACAGTAGAAATAAATATTAAGGATTCCTACTACAATATGAAAGAAAAGATTCTTCCTTGTATGGATATTATAGATAAAGCAAGAGCTGCTTTTAGGAAAAATCAGATTGAGCCAATAACAACTCCGATAAGAGGAGGGACGGATGGAGCAAGATTGTCATATATGGGGTTGCCGTGTCCTAATATATCTGCCGGAGGCCATAATTTCCATGGCAAACACGAATATATTCCGATAGAATCCATGGAGAAGATGACCAGAGTTATTGTGGACCTGGTATGTAATTAATGGGGATATAATAAAAGAGCATTGCCCTGTGGGTAATGCTCTTAAAATCCTGTTATACAGTTTCTGGTTCAGGATAATCCACACCGAAGGTGTCTACGGTTACGGACTTGATTCTCTGTTCAGTCATAGGTCTGTCATTCCAGTCAGTACGAACCTCGGCGATGGTGTTAATTACCTCAATGCCTGAAATGACCTTGCCGAAAGCTGCATATGAGCCATCTAGATGAGGTGAGGTCTCGTGCATAATGAAAAATTGTGAACCTGCTGAATCAGGGTTCATGGATCTTGCCATGGA
>CAZNUK010000008.1:0-1672 GCA_964576255.1 uncultured Butyrivibrio sp. | reverse complement strand
CCTGCTGAATCAGGGTTCATGGATCTTGCCATGGAAAGAACTCCCGGAGTATGCTTTAGGTTGTTAGAGAAACCATTTAACTGGAATTCTCCCTTAATTGAATATCCCGGACCGCCCATACCGGTTCCCTCTGGATCCCCACCCTGAATCATAAAGCCTTTAATGACTCTGTGAAAAATCAGACCATTATAGAAATCTTTCTTGATAAGGCTGATAAAGTTGTTAACTGTGTTAGGCGCAATATCAGGGTATAATTCAGCCTGAAAAGTGCTGCCATCTTCCATTTCAAATGTTACAAGTGGATTGGTTGCCATATTAATACATCCTTTCTGCAAAAGCTACTAAAATTATAACATAAAGAGGAGCTAAGTCAATGTTAAATAAAATTCTGTTTTTGGCAAATGGACAGATTAATACTTCATATTTGGTTACATCAGATGAGGGGAATTGCGCACCTGAAGATACCCTTGTAATAGTTGACAATCTGCCTCTGGCGGAAGAATTTATGAAAAAGAGATATGCGCTTCTCTATGTGACTAAGGGAGATGAATTTGTACCCGGAATAAAATATATAACCACTGACGTAGGAGAGTGCGAGGATGACTATTTTGAACAGGTTTTTTTAAGACAGAAGGGGCTGCCACTTGTGATTTTGGATACAAAAAGAACTGTGGTAAGGGAAATGACGGTGGAGGATTTGCCACAGCTTTATGAATTGTATGATGATGAATTAATTAAAAAATATGTGGATGAGCTGTATGACTATGAGGAAGAAAAAGCATTTACGGAAAAATATATTGAAAATATGTATGGTTTTTACGGATATGGTTTGTGGCTTGTTTTTGATAAAAATAATAACGAACTTATTGGAAGAATCGGAATCAGCATCCGCAACATAGACGGGGAAGATAAAAATGAACTGGGATACCTTATAAAACGTGAATACAGAAATAAAGGCTACGCCAAAGAGGTGTGCAGTGCAATCGTAAAATATGCAGGCGATAAGCTTGATATTTATGAATTGTATATCGTTTCTCACAGTGAGAACAAGCTGTCCGAGAGACTAGCAAGGAGTCTTGGTTTTGAATTAATAGGTGAAACAGCCGGGGATGAAGAGAAATATAAAATTTTTGTAAAAAGTACTTGATTTTTAGAATTGTTTGTTGTATACTTCCTATTGTTGTGTGAACAATCTAATACACATTGGGCTATAGCCAAATGGTAAGGCACTGGACTCTGACTCCAGCATTTACAGGTTCGAGCCCTGTTAGCCCAGCTAAACACCACGAAGTTCATCGTGGTGTTTTTTAATTAATGACTTAAGGAGGGACCCGCGCAGTGGGAGGATTCCTTAAGTCTTGGACACCGCCCGCGAACAAGGTTCGCATAAAATGCGGTGTCCTCCCGTAAAGATACTTAAGGAGGGAGCCACATGATTTATTCAGAAAATGTAAGAGTGAGATTTAGTGAGGTTTCAGAGGATGGTGTGCTTACGCCGGTAGCCTTGGTTAACTATCTTCAGGATATTACAATGTTCCATTCCAAAACTGTGGCAGGAGATTTTAAGATTCTGGGAGCCAGAAGAGAGGGCTGGGTGTTGGCTTCGTGGCAGATTGATATATTGAGAGAGATAGAAGTATTTGAAAATATTAAGCTGTGTACCAGCCCATAT
>CAZNUK010000007.1:0-46078 GCA_964576255.1 uncultured Butyrivibrio sp. | reverse complement strand
ATCAGGCACTTGCTACTAGCGCAGCTGATATGGATGCATTTATGAAGGATGCCTGGCTTGGTGACACTTCTACAACTGTAGAAGAAGTTTTAACTAATAAGATTGCCGTAATCGGTGAGAATATTAAGATTAGAAGATTTGAGAAGGTTACTGCAGCTGATGGATGTGTTGTATCATACATTCATGGTGGCGGTAAGATTGGTGTTGTCGTTTCAGCTAAGACAGATGTTGTTAATGATGATGTTAAGGAAGCTCTTAAGAATGTTGCAATGCAGGTTGCAGCTCTTAATCCTAAGTATACAAGCAGAGATGAAGTAGATCAGGATTACATTAATTCTGAGAAGGAAGTTCTTGCAGCTCAGGCTAAGCTTGAGAAACCTGATGCTAACGATAAGATTATCGAAGGTATGGTTATGGGACGTATCAACAAGGAGTTGAAGGAAATCTGTCTCCTTGATCAGGTATACGTTAAAGCTGAAGATGGTAAGCAGAGTGTAGCTAACTACATTAAGGAAGTTGCTAAGGCAGCTGGAGCTAATTTAGAGATTGCAGGTTTTGTTCGTTTTGAGACCGGTGAGGGAATCGAGAAGAAGAATGAAGACTTCGCAGCAGAAGTTGCAGCTCAGATGGGCATGTAAGCGTTTAGCACAAGCGCTGTAAATACGAAAAAGGTCGATACAAGTTTACTTGTAATCGGTCTTTTTTCGTATTTATAGTGTGACGCACGGATATCGAGATGTAGTGGAGCAAAATCAAGATAGGCGTGCACAAGCGCAGGTGTGGCGTATATCATAGAATGGTCGGCCAAACTAAAATTATATATGGAATAATAGTAGGTATGATTGTTTTTTGTAAGTTTTTATGGTACAATAAAAAGGATATATTGCATGGAATGAAGGTGAAGTCATATGGATTATAATATGCTGTGCCAAAAAAGAGAACGGCTAAAACAATTGTGTGAACAGATACCGAAAGAAGCGCTTCAAAGTTTTGATAAAAGTTTTGAGATTGAATATACACATAACTCAACAGCCATTGAAGGTAATACATTAAGTTTGATTCAGACGAAAGCAGTGTTAGAAGATGGGTTGTCGGTTGGAGGAAAAACACTACGGGAGATTTATGAAGTAGTGAATCATAAAAAGGCATTTGAGTATGTTAAAAAATGTGTGGCAGAAGGAAAAGAATTGGATGAAAATGTTGTTAAAGATATTCATACCCTGCTTATGGAGAATATCCTTACAGGGGGAATTTATCGTAATGTAGAAGTAAGAATAACAGGTGCCAGACACAAACCACCAGTGCCAAGTAAGATGTATCAGCAGATAAAAAACTTTTATGCTGATATGCAATATGTAGCCAAAGAAAATGCTATTGAACTTGCCGCATGGACTCATGCAGAGTTTGTAAAAATTCATCCATTTGATGATGGTAATGGTAGAACATCACGAATGATTATGAATTATCAGTTAATAACATCTGGTTTCCTTCCTGTATCCATAGCCAAAGAAAACAGACTGGAATATTTCGAGGCACTGGAAGCATATGCAATGGAAGGTAATTTAAATCCGTTTGCTAATATGATAGCTGAATTAGAAGAACAAAGACTGGATGAATATCTTGGAATTACACAAGAATAAGAAGACGGACTGATAATGAATAATTATTATACATTAATATAAAATAAAAATGTAATTGCGTTATTGATATATTATAAATCAGCACAGAAGGAAACAATATGATTACTGAAGACAGAAGTTTAGTTAAAACAGTTGCTCAAAATGAATATTTCAGTGTGGAAGCTGTGTATGGAATGATTCCACTAGATATCAGACTTCATATGCAGAGAGTTGCGGGTTATTGTGACGTTGTGACAAGAGTTATTGAGAGGGACCCTGCATTTATTAATAGTATTGAAAGAGAATTTTATCCTTATGCCAAGTCGGTTTTTAAATATCATGATATTGGATATGCTTTCATAAGCGAGGAGGAACGTAATAAGGCTGGTATTGTTAAGGAGCATGTGGTATTGGCGGATAATGCCTTTGATAAGATAGTCTACAAGAGGCTTAGTCCCCTGGCAGAGAAGCACGCAAGAGCCTGTGCCAGATATCATCATGAGAAATTTGATGGTACGGGATATCCTGAGGGGCTTAAGGGTGAAGACATTCCCCTTGTGGCAAGAATTTGTGCGATAGCGGATATGTATGATCGTCTTGTTTTGGAAAAACCATATGATATATATGACAGAAATGATGAGATTATGGAGATTATTAAATCTGAATCTGGAAAAAGTTTTCAGCCCAAGCTGGTTGATATTTTTATGAATTGTGACGAAAAATTAAAAAGCTTGAATGTGTCCTACGGAATGCAGAGATTATACTAAATTCAAATATGGGAATACATACAAGAAAGGAGAACGATGGATAAATTGGATTTTAAATCTATTATCTGGAGAATTAAATACTGGTTTGAGGAAGTTGGATTAGGAGTTAAGAATATTTTCAGAAGAAACAGTGTTAAGAAAATCAGAAATTTGTGTCTGGTTATTCTGGGAATTTTATTCATAGTAGCTATTTTTTATAATCTAATGGGTCAGTTTACAGTAACGGTGGATGCCAATTCACAAAAGAAGGGTTTGTATCTGTATAACACCCGGGAATTTGAAAAACCAAGAACAAAACTTTTTGGCGATTCTCTCCAGTGTTCAAATATTAATATTGCAGACCTTCCTCTGAATCTGGATGATATAGACGGCAAGCATTACGGTGACAATTACATTGCATACACCTTTTATGTAAGAAATGATGGTGTGGATGTTCTGGATTATGAGTACAGCTTGTATATTGGTGATTCCGCTAAGAATGTGGATGCTGCCACATGGATACTGTTGTTTAAGAATGGTGAATTTGAACTTTTTGCCAAAGCGAGAGAGGATGGAACTCTTGAGAGGCAATATAGCTACGATTATTATTCAATATTTGATCAGGCGGCAGAAAATGGTGAGAGTGTATATGAATTATCCCAGGAGGATTCAGGACTTCTCACAGAGGCGGAGCGTGACAGATTAGGAATTAGTGATTTGTATGGCTTATATGAATTCAGAACTCAGAGATTTATGGACAACGAAATGATTACCAAGGGAATCGTGGAGAATATGGAGCCGGGAGAGTATGACAAATATACTGTTGTAGCATGGCTTGAAGGCGAAGATCCTGACTGCGTTGATGACATACTTGGTGGATATGTTGAGATGAATATGAAGTTTGAGGTTATAGACGTAGAGGAACAGGGGGAAGTTAATGATTAAGAAATTCAGACAACTTAAGACCAAAAAACAGAAAATCCTTGCTTCTCTTATTGTAGCAGCTGTAAGTGTGATTCTGGTGAGTACGGTGGTATATGCGTGGTTTTCTTTAACCAATGCACCTTCAGTACATAATCTTACTTTAAGGGCAGGTACTTCGGGAAGCCTTATGATTTCCAATGAAAGAGACACGGGATATTCAGACAGTATAACCCTTGAGCTTTCAGAGGATTGCTGCTTAAGACCGATTACAACTAATAATGGAGTGTCGTTTTATAAGCCTGTGTATGGTACTAACGGAGTGGTTCAGAGTGTAGCATCCACAGCTGTCAGTGACGAAGAGATGGCAGGAATGATTAACACAACCGAAGAAAATGGTGGCTGGTTAATCAAAAAGACTTTTTATTTAAAGTCCAGTGTTACAGATTTGGATACTATAGATATAAGGCTTATGGCTCCAATTCCTAATAGGGAAGAGGGTACAGTGATTAAGAATGCTTCTGATGACACTAATGGAGCAGAAGCAATAAGAATAAGTTTTACATATAATGGAACGACCAGTGTTGTAGAACCTAATGCGGATTCCGTTACTGATGAACAGGATGTTAATCAGTTATATATGCCGGGATGGAAGGAAATGAAGGTTATCAGGCAGGGAGCCAACACATATTTTTCAAGTGATGGTGGTGCCACATATACCGAAGGAGAATCAGAGGTTATGTTTAGAATTCCTACCAATCAACCGGCAGAGATTACAATGTATATCTGGCTTGAAGGAGCGGATAAAGATTGTGTCAACGCCATTATGGGAAGCGAAATTGATGTACAGCTTAGATTTATAAGCAAAGATATTGAGTAAAATACTTTAGAAAGCAGGATATGATATGAACGCATTTTTTAATTATTTCTTTGATTTTATATGTGCAATCTTTGGGAATTTATGGGCTATTATTAAGGGCTTTTTCCTGGGAATAGTACAGCTTTTCAATGTTCCTTATTATAATAAAATTCTTAACAGCTATAAGGCTGATTTTGGCGTTGGCGGCTGGATTATGTGTGTCTTTGCATGGCTGCTTCTTATAGTGGTTCTGGCGGCACTTTGTTTCCTGCTTTACAGAGCTATTAAGAGATTTGTTACTTTTAAACAGCCTATTAAGGAAAATGAAGAGCTCAAAGATGAGGTGACAAAGCTTAAGCACGAGATGTACAAGCTTTGCTATGAAAGAGATAAAATTCTTGCCATGCAGGTTACTAACCTTGGACTTGAGGTTTCTGAGGAGATTCTTCCTGTTGAAGAAGAGGAAGAGGAAGAAGAGAATAGGAGTGACGAACCGGTCAGAGTTGTCCTTGAAAATCAGATTATTGACCCTACTGCAAGATTTAACAGCTTGCTTAGAATTGATAATTTCTACAAATCTGACAGATATGTGAGACCTGTATATAATGATGACATTACTCTTGAGGATTTCTGTAAGGATTTCAGAAACTTTGCAGCGTCTAAGTTAGGACTTTACTATGACCTTTCGTTAATTAAATATTTTGTTGCCTGCCTTGGAGCTACCAAGATGATTATTCTTCAGGGTATTTCAGGTACAGGTAAAACAAGTCTTGCATATGCATTTGGTCAGTATATTAACAGACCATCTATGATTTGCCCTGTACAGCCGGCATGGAGAGACAGAACAGAGCTTTTTGGATATTTCAATGAATTTACCAAGAAGTTTAATGAAACAGATTTCCTTAAGGCTATTTATGAAGCAGGTTATTATGAAGATATGCAGCTTGTTGTGTTAGATGAGATGAACATTGCCAGAGTTGAGTACTACTTTGCTGAGATGCTTTCAGTTCTTGAAATGCCTAGAGTTGATGAGAGAAGAATAACTATCGTGCCTTCTATGTGGGATAACGACCCTGAGAAGTTAACAGAAGGTAAGCTCTTCATTGCACCTAATGTATGGTATGTCGGAACCATTAATAATGATGATTCCACTTTCGCAGTTGCAGATAAGGTATATGACCGTGCAATTCAGCTTGATTTGGATTCTAAGGCGGCGAGATTTGATGCACCTGAGAAAGAATCAATTAATATCAGATTCGAGCATATGGATAATATGTTTAAAGCAGCTAAGGAAAAATATCCGATTTCAGAGGTTAACAAGGCGAAGCTTGAAGAATTGGATTCATACATAATCAAGCATTTCAGAATTACATTCGGTAACCGTATCTTGAAGCAGATTAATGACTACGTTCCATGCTATGTGGATTGTGGCGGAACTGAGATTGACGGAATCGATTTTATGATTGAAAAGAAGATTTTGAGGAAATTCCAGTCGCTCAACCTTGGATATATCCGTGATGAAATTGATGGCTTTATTGCATATATTAATGACCTTTTTGGCTATGAGAATATGAATATGTGTAAGGAATATCTTTTAAGATTAAAGAAACTGGTATAGGACTAAATATACACTGAGAAGGAAGTGGGTTTATGGACAATATAACTCATGAGATTTATGAACACTATCATAGCGATTTTGTAGAAAAAATCAAAGATGACAGATTTTACAGATACTATTACAATTTGCTGGAAACAGGAATGACATATTCTAAATTCCAGAACAGAAAATTAATTAAAGATGTGGATGCAGACTGGGTTGAGGCCATAGAAAAAGCATTGCCTCACCTGCATTTTGTTACAGATAATCCAAGAACTTTCATAGAAGAACACAGGGAAATTGTTAATATTGCTTCAGCCAAGAAGTTTACATCGGAGTCCATTAAGCATTTGTCCCAGCATTCAGAGATGATTGATAGGGTGCAGCCGGATGGCTCTGTTGAACCTAACAGGGTTCTGGATGTTCAGAAGGAAGAAAGCTATAACACTTACGAAAACAGATTTATTAATACTCTCATTAAAGAACTTCAGAGGTTTGTTAATGAAAGAGCAGAGGTAATCTTTGAGAGAAGTAAGGATGAGGATGGCGTGCTTCTTGAAGTGGATTCTAACATCGATAATTACTCTGAAGTAATTACCTATAAATTTGAGATGAGAATCAGGGATAAGCAGACGGATTTATCCTCGGATGAGGATAATCTTAATATTTTCAACAGATTATCCAAAATTCATAAGGATGTAAATGCCATCGCAGCAAGTAAATACGCTCTGGATATGGTGGGATATCCTCTTGTAAAGCATCCTGTAGTTAAGACTAATGCAATTGCTAAAAACGTTCATTACAAGGAATGCTATGATTTATGGAATTTTATTCATTCTTATAAACGTGTGGGATATGCCGTTAAGATTGTTGAGCAGGATCCTGTTATTGATAAAAAGTTTGAGGATGATATCTATAATTCCCTGCTTTTGAACTTTGTTGTTTTAAGGGAGCATATGTTTAACAAGGATATGATTAATATTTCACGAGGTTTAAGACCTAAGGAAGTAAGCGTATCTTTAATTCAGCAGTTTATGCAGGAAATTGTTAATGAATATGATATGCCGGAGTCAGAGCTTAAGCAGTTGATTCTTGTGGAATTTACCAAGGCTCAGAAGGAAAAGAATGAAATTATGCAGAAGGCTAATGAGATTCTTGAACTTATGAGAAAGAAACGTGGACAGAATATCAAGCATACTGAAGAGACATGGGATGATTTTCAGGAAGCATCCGGCATTAAGGCAGAAGATAAGCCTGATGCTAATGTTAAGATGTCCGGTAAGCAGGCAAGACGTGAGAAAATCCGCTTAAGAAAAGAAAAAGAACTTCTTCGTAAGAAGGAAGTTAAAGAGAACGAGCAGAAGCTTGAAGAACAGAGAAGAATTAGAAGATTGGAAGAGCAGCAGAAGCATGAAGAGGAAATGGCTGCAATGGAAGCTGCCAAAGAAGCTGCAGCTACTTCGGAGAAGAAATCTCTGTTTGGAGGTTTGTTTAAGAAAAAACACTAGGAAGGTCAATAGTTATGGGAAAAGTTTTTAATAAGAAAAAAGCCATAATGATTATAATACCTGTTTTAATAATTGTATTAATTCCTGTAATCGTAGGGGCATGGTACATTCTGTCAAAAAATGCCGGAGTTAATATGTTTGGCGGTAAAATGTCACAATGGGATCTTATTGTGTCAGATACTCCGGGAGGAGACCCAATATCTGAGGATGATTTATTAAAAATTAATGTTGATGAATTTACCAATGTTACATCAGGAGTTATGGCTCCCGGTACATATGGAACTATTGATTTATACATAAGAACTACATCGGATGTGGTATCAGAATATGCTATTTATGTTGATAAGACCGGATTAAAACTGGATGATAAGTCCCAAATGCTTCAGAATCATATTAAATTCTATATGGACAATTCTTTTACACAGGAGGTGGACATGAATACACCCCTTGTGGGAAGCATTGATAAAGGTAAAGAGGTTAAAGCGACTATTTACTGGTACTGGGTGTATGACGGAACAAATGATATACCTGCTAATCTGACATCGGAGGCTGAAATTCAGGAGTTTTTAAGACAGTGGGATTTGGATGATTGCTACATAAGTGATAATCAGGACAAGCTTTCGGGAGGCCTGGAAATATATGTTTCTGCTTATCAGCAGGAGCCAAATAAACGTTAGAGAGAGAGTTTATGAAGAATTTTGTCAAGCTATTCAAAATAAATACAAAAGCCTTCAAAAGTGCCGTAATTGCAGCAGTAGTTTTTTGCCTGATTATGTCTGTAACTGTATTTGCCAAATTTATTGCGGATAGAAATGTTGCCGCCCAAATTTTTGACAGAAATGTTGCTACCTACTATATGGAAATAGTGGGAAAGGACGGAATAACCAAATTGTCGGAGCGTATTATTGTGGATGAGATGAATCCTGGAGAGACATATGAGGTGGATTTTTACATCAGTAATGGTAATGCAACGGAGATTTCCCAGGTTTCCCTGGATTACGAGATTGAAGTAATTCATACCTTGAATATGCCGCTTGTATATGAATTATATGATGAAGAAGGAAGGCTTCTTAACGGAGTCAGCGAAGAGGACAGTTACAACATATACGAGAACGATGGAAGCCGCACAGTCTATACCGAGGGTGCGGATTCACAGAAGATGGTACTAAATGTTAATAAGAATAATCCAAATGCCATCACTCAGAATAAATACACATTAAAGATAATTTGGGAAACAGATGAAGAGTCCTCGGATTATAAATATGTAAAAGAAATTGATTTTCTCTATGTCAATGTATACGCATATGAGAGTAAGCCTATAGCAGAGTAATCATTTTGAAGGTGGATTAGGTAATGAGGCACAACGCAAGTAATAACAACAGAATATCTAAGACCAAAAAAAGAATTAAAATTGCCATGAGGGTTATACCTGTGGTGATATTATTGGTGTGCGTGTTTTTTGCCACAGATATGCATAAAATAATCGCTAAATATTTTCTTAGCGAAAGAGGCGAAAGCGTGGTATATGCCAATAGTTTTTATTTTACCAGCGATTATTTAAGTCCGGTACAGTATGACGGTTCAATTTCTGAATATGTTATGTCCGGTTGGGATGGCAAATCTAAAAAAAGCTTTGCTTTTAATATTAGAAATTACGACAACCCTCTTTTGTTCAATAATGAAGAACAGAATGTTAAGTATGAAATGGAATATGAAGTGCTTAATGGGGATGACAGATATGTGGATGTTCACATATATAAAATTGTTGATGGTAAGGAAACAGAAGAATTGAGTGGAGAACTGAAAGGTGGAGAAAATACTTATTCTGCCAATGAATATAAGCTTTCAGCAACTAGTAAGAATGAGAATGTAGCAATTGAACATGATGTATCTATATTATTAACTGTAAGAACAGTTGAATCTCCATATTATGTAGAGTTAAAGACTAAAATTACATTGCAATACACATCTTTTGAGAATTTTATTGCTTATCAGGGTGTAAGTACAGAAGAGAATAATGAACAAGTTGTTTCATTTATTTATGATATTAATACAGCCAACCAGATTCTTGACGAAGAGATGGAAAATACAGACATTGCCCTTGCTACAGAGACCATTCACATTGAATGGGATAACAGTATGGTGGAATTTCATGAATTTGATAAGAAAGTAGAAGAGGTTTTTGCAATTATCACCATGGAAGAGGCTATGAGCCAATATGAGGATATTACAAAATGCAAGAACACTATTATTATAGATGAAACTAACAATGTAGGACATATTTATTTTGATGCTTTGGCATATTCTGCGTATGAAATTGTTTTTCATAAGAGAATTGAGACGTGGGCTGATACAGAGATTTGGAAGAATGCAGACGGAATATGGTTGTGGGAGTTAGAGCCCGCACCCGTTGCCGATGGAACTTTAATATATGCTGAAACTGTGGAAAAAACAGTGACAGAATAATGCTTTACTTTGGGAGGCTTACATGACCAAGAAGTTAATTGAGACAAAGAATGTTTTTCTTCAATTCATTAAAAATAATAAGATTTTTTCTATGGCTGTTGTGTTAGGAATAGCTTTACTTGTTGTACCATTAATCTTTAACAAAATTAATGCTGCGGATGAGGAAATTAATCTTGAATTAAAGGACCCGACTAAGGTTAATTCAGAGGAAAATCCATACATAATTGACAGTGTGGACGATTTTATTATTTTGCAGGAATTTTCTAAGACTAACGACTGTTATGGTATGTATTTTGCGGTAGGTGACACCCTTAAGAATAATCGTCTTACTTATAATCCGGATGCAGAGGACGAGGAGGACGAAGAGGGCTCAGAAGCTGATGGTATTACCTACAATATGAACCTTGTAGGAACCATTATTTTAGAGGATGGTCTGTCCAAAGCCGAATTTGTAGGTATTGGACAGAATGTTGCCAAGCCATTTAGAGGTAATATTCTATTTAATGGTATAACCATCAGACTTGATACACCACTATTTTGTTTTGTAGGTTCGGGTGCGTCTATTGAAGAGGTGCATTTGTTTGGAGATGTTAATTCTGATAAGTTTAACACAGTTGTAACCAAGAATGCACCTGTGGGAATGCTTGTGGGTATGGCTATACTTGATTCAACGGAGCTGTCTCTGGATATATCTAATATTAGCGTGAGTCATAATTCTACTATTTTAGGTAATACCAAGTCTGTAGGCGGTATTATCGGCATGGTATATGCAAATCCATATAATAAAACTATTAACTATGGAACCAATACTACTATTAATGTTAACAATGACAGATTTGAAATTAATCTTGACAAGGTTACAATTCCGGATGCAGCCGATTTCTATTCAGTTGGTTATTCTTATATTAATCATACCTACGGCAATGGAACTTTAGATAATAAAGGTATGCTTTCTGATAATACACCTGGTTATACGGGCGGAATTATCGGAGATGTTACAGGCTTTGGATATAATTATTATGTTGACGTTAATTTTACAGGAACAACCTTGGTAATAGGAGATTTGGATAATGATAAATCTGGAACCGGTGGAGTTATTGGACATATCGGAGGCAGAGTATGTGTAAAATTTGACGGTGATATTGATGTATCAGCGCTTAACAAGGTAGAATCGTCATCAACTACTAATTACAGGGGTTCTGTTATTGGTGCTATGAGTAAATATGCGGTTGCATATATGACAGAGGGACATAGTATATCTGCACCTATTAACCCTGACTTGGCTTCTCTTAATGAAGTAGAAGCAGATAATTATAACGCCGGAGGTCAAGGTACTGCCGGTAGTATATATAAGGAAACACCGGAAAGTTTTTGGAGTCAGAATATTGAAATATCAGGTAAAGGAACAGCGGATGATCCATATATTCTTGCAGATGTAGAGGATGTGGAGAGATTGTCAGCATTACTGTCTTCTGCGGGAAGATTTGGAACATGGTATAATGCCACAACCAAAAACTTCGAATCGTGGTTTGAAATTTCGGAGGACCCTACACCTACTAATGTAATGAGTATTACGGATATTCTTAACTATGTAAGATGTGCGTATTTTCAAATAGAAAATGACATTGACCTTAGTGCCAGAAATGTTGTTAGACTTAATCGTTCAAGTGAAACTTCGTTTGCCGGCTCAATTATTGGTAAGCAGGGAAGCTATAAGGATGGTAATGAATATCCTACATTTACGCTTAATGTTACAGAATATCAGGCATATGTAGCATTGATTCCGTATGCTATAGGAAGAACTACTGTGACAGAGGATGGAAAAATT
The DNA here is from genome assembly GCA_964576255.1 of uncultured Butyrivibrio sp. Taxonomy (GTDB): domain Bacteria; phylum Bacillota; class Clostridia; order Lachnospirales; family Lachnospiraceae; genus Eshraghiella. The sequence goes on along the minus strand of CAZNUK010000007.1, from coordinate 34,534 downwards.
GTTACAACTCCATGTGAATATAAGAATTTTAATATGGAAGGCACTGTAGAAGGTAGAGAGAATGTCTATGGTTTAATATACAGCCTCTCACAGTCAGATGCTGCGTGTTCAGATTACGTTTTCCAAAATATTAATATGAATCTGGACATAAGCCAGAAAAATTCTAATGGCGGCAATATGAGCGGTTTTATTGGAGCTGCCAATTATGTGAACGTTAAGGGAAATCTTAAAGAGGGACTTAAGCTTATATTTGAAGATGTAAATTATAATGGCGACTTGATTACCAACAGTAATGGTAGCAGCCATGGCGGTGTATTAGCAGGAACAATTACACTTCCCGGTAATGATATGAATAATACAGAGGATATTAATAATTTTGAAATAACCATAGATGGTTATGATTTTTCCGGAACTATTAAATCCACATCCACCAATGGCTTAAGGGTAGGGGCATTAATTTATACTATTCAGCGTAGTAATAATAGTGGATATGTTGCATATAATATAGAGGGGCGCTCTGTTAGTTTTGGAAAAAACGCAATTGTAAATATTACCAATGTTAATATTCATGATGCCGCCATTATTAATGGTGACGGACAGGGTGAAGTAGGAGGAACATTGGGGTACAGCTGGTCATGGGCAGATGTCGAGCTTAATAATGTTACCCTTAAGGATTTTACTTTTGATACAAATAAAGGCTGTGGCGCAGTGTTATTTACTAATGTTTCTGCAATTATGGATATGGATGGTCTTGTATACGATAATGTATCTGTAATCAGAAGTGGGCAGGGCAATAGTGGTCAGTGGAATTCTACATTAATATGGAATAACTACGGAACTGTTACTATTAAAGATTATGTTGTTAATAATAGTAAAATTCTGCTATACGCAGCCAGAGCTTTTATTAGCGAAAATGCCATTAATCTGGTATCCAATGATAGCACCAGACGAGTTGAAACGTATGGAACTATAAGCTATGAGGGGAACAACACTAATGGTGAGCCATATTCAGCTATTAATTCTTATGAAAGTCCTTGGATTTACACCGATATTTCAACCCAGACTGCTAATTATAAGAATAGTTCACGAGTTGGAACGCAGATATGGTACAACCTATTTAGTAATATGAATGGCAAAACCATCAGTGGAACCGGAACAATGGAGGATCCTTTTGTAATTGATTCGGAAGAAGAAATGGTGCTTATGTCCCAAATTTTCAGACGTCATTCCATGAGTAAAAGTGAGTGTTATGATTATTTTCCGGATTTGGAAGGGATGTTTACTGCTGATGAGTTATCCACAATGGTGTTTACACAGAAGAGGGCCTTAATGACGGAAAGAGTATTAACAGGTGTATATGTGTTTGCCAAGGATATGGACCTTTCAGCTTATTCATTCTATCCGATTAATAATGCAACGGGAAAATATTATGGCTTTGATGCTTATGAATATTCGGGTAAGGATGTGCTTACCGATGAGGAACTTAAGGAATATTGTGCCACTGCAATATCTGTTCTTAACAGTGAAAGTACAGTTAGTGGAATGACATTGGAGAGTGTTAATAATAACAAGCCTGAGATTCATTTTGGAGCGGATAAGATTGCTGATACAGATAGGGATGGCGTAGGCGTTATGGGTTCAGCTGCAACATCCGGCAATGCATGGAACAGTCCATGTTCAGGGTATGGTATCCATGTGGATATGCAGAGTGGATTATTCTGTGCGATTACTGGTAGCGGAACTTATACCAATGGCTTTGTAAGAGGTTCGGATGTAACTATTAACAATATTGAATTATCAGGTGTTATTGGTTGCGATAATATAAATACTACAACCGGTGGAGGTGCATTTCTTATAACCGGAGGTACAAACTATTCGGCAGTCTATGGAGCTACAATTGATATCAAAAATATTGATTTTCAGGAAGCATTTATTACACAAAGGAATGCTACAGGATCTAACTATAGTTATGCCAGTGGACTTTTGATTGATACAATTAACAATGGTGATATTAATATTACAGGTGTTCGGATTCTTAAGGATGAAACAGGTTCTGCTAATATAAGAGCGGATGCGTTAATTGGATATCAATGTGGAACAAGCTCAAAGGTAATATTCAGGGACATTGATCTAAATGCAGTTATTGATCAGGGAACTCTTTCAATAGATGAGAGCACAGGAGAGGTTTCCATTTCTACTTCTGAGAAGGAAGGAAGTTGGAGAAGTGATAATACCGGCGTAAGTGGTAAAGACAGTGTAACAGGAAAATTCCTTGACCCTTATGATGAGTATGGTTACGGCTTTAAATATGGTTATTACTATTTTTACCTTTATGAAGGTGCAGGAATCTATTACTATGATGTAGGAACGGATGTTGTTACCCCTGGTAGAACAGATAGTGCCGGATTACAGACAATTCAGAACAGGATACTTTTAAATTCTGTACAAAAGTATGCTTATAAGACGATTAATGTGGATGTTAATCCGGTTAGTACTAATATTACACAAGGTTCAGGAACAGAGACTGATCCATATATTATTAATAATGTAGGTCAGCTTCTGACCCTTGCCAATTTTATCAAATATGAGGGCGAAATCATTGATTATGAAAGCTGGTGGGTTGGAGATACAGCCGGAACCGGTTATGATGAGTATGACACTGATACATGGGCAGATGATGCCAATATTCTGTATAAGTACAGATATATAAGCGAGGATGAGGATTACAGAACCCAGGCAGTGAGACATCTTACCACTTCGTATTATAAGATTACTGCGGATATTGATTTTACTGACCCTAATAGTCCTTTTGCAGATATGGCGACTAATTTTAATGGTATTGGAACTTCAACATATCCTTTTAGCGGAGGCTTTTTGGGTGAAGTTAAGGCTGACGGAAGTAATCCTATAATATATGTAGGAAATAGTGTTGACAGCTACCAGAAGACTTTTGGACTAATCAGATATGGCAAGGGCTTCCAGGTATCCAACCTTGATTTTGAAAACGGATATCAGTATATTGAACACATTGATGGAGAAACTGGAGAATACTCTTATACCAAAACAGATGAAAAAAATAAGATTTTGATTTCTTTAACTGATACCAATGTTGGTATGGTTGCATCATATATTATTGGTGGTGATAACATCATTGATAATGTAGAAATTAACGTTTTGGTTCAGCTTGATAATAATGGTACAGCTACATGTAATATTGGTGGATATGTGGGCTATATGACCAAGGGAACTCTTAAGGTGTCCGGTATGAATGTGGAGACCTTTGATGACTTCCGGATTGTTGTGGGAAACAGTATGAAAAATCCTACCTTTAGCAGCACGAGTAATATTTATGTATCAGCTCTGGTGGGCAGAGTGGATACGGGATATATTCTCTATGACAGTGATGGGGCATTATCTTCTGATATAATAAGCATTGAGACTGACCGTGAAACTACAACCGACAGCAATGGTGTATGTTATGTACCGGAAATGAACTATTATAATGAGTATGGAATCGGTTTGTGTAATACATATGACCCAATTAATCAGTCATATCTTGATAGTATTGACAGAATTAAGATTGTAAATAATGATGGACGTGCAACTAATGGAATGCTTATTGCAGAGATAAATGATGCGGACCAGTTATTCCTGTATTCTCTGGCATTAGGTTCAGGAGCTTTGAGCTCCAGTACAGCAGGTCCATATAACGATTTATCATCTTGTAAGAAGGATGAAGAGGAGTGGGCGGACTGGCTTGCCAATGAGAACGCAGGTAAGGATGCAGATTCACAGATAATACTTACAGAAGATTATAACTTCCCGGCTATATTTAAGTATTTTGATTTTACAGGTCTGGATAACAGCTACAAATCAACCATATATAACGGATACAGCTTACTTAATATGACATATAGCAACTATCAGAACTCTAATACATATAGGACAACCTGGATGCTTACTGGAAATGATGTGTATGATATGTCCAAATTCGGAGATGCCTTTAAGGGTATTGGTGCCGATGCCGGAAGTGGTCATTTCGTTGATGATAATACTTCAAAATATATGTGTCTGAATGCAGATTTTGATGGTAATGGTAATACCATATATGTTGAATTAGAGGGTGAAAATTATGTCGGTTTATTTCCGATATTAAATACGGAAAATTCCAATAATTCCCCTACTCCATTTTTAATTAAGAATTTTACCCTTGAGGGAAGTGTTACACAGACTCTTGAAGTTAACACTAATCTTGGCATTTTATGCTATGCGGGAGGTGTTGCCGGATATTTACGCTATGGCTGGTATACCTTTGACGGAATTAAGCTGCAGAACTTTACTGTAACCAATTATGGAGTAAGTACTTCCTGCGGAACCGCAGGTATTGTGGCAAGAACACTGCAGAGTACTACAAGATTTAAGAATATCGTTATCGGTGATGAGACTTCGGATAACCCTGCCAACGTATTAATAACTTCACCAACTGGTACGACGGGTAGTGCCGGAGGATTAATGTGTGGCAGTGGAAGATTACTGGCAGAGAATATTACAATGGTTAACACTACCATATCCACAGGAGGCACAGTTGGTGGTTTATCAGGATATATTACAACTGGCAATGGAGAAAGCAAAGTGGATAAGGTTAGTATAACGGATTGTACGTTTGAGTCCAGAAATGTTGATGCAAGTGTTGGTGCAGTTACCGGATATATACAGGCTAGTAATGCAAATAATACTATTGTAGCTATGCATGATGTAACAGTTATGGACAATAATCTGATTGCACCGGAAGGGGCATATGAGGTCGGCAGAGTTGTAGGTGCCCATATAGGTACAAATTATAGCAAAAAAGAGATTTTAAAGCTCTATGATAAGAATAGTGATGATTTTATGGGACCTACTACAGAAGCGGTGTGGAACTGCTTTGTAGAAAGTCAGTATGAGGATTGTGTATATATTTATTACAATGATTTCTACGACCTTGTGTATGCAGAGGAGCTTTATGAAATTGATAAGGGGGCTGTTGATGAAAGTGGTAATCCATTGGTCAGATATGAAGATTGTCTTGAGACGGATTTATTCAGTGCACCTGATAGTGATAATGATGGTGTAACCGAGCCACTTGACTTAATTACAGATACTACTGAGAGATTGGATAATACAATTATCAAGTGGTCAAGTGACAGTGGAACTATTGAAAAGGTACTCAACAGTGTGCTGGATACTCTTACAAATGGAACAGGTCTTCTCAATGATGGAAATAACGATAATATTTCCGTAACCGTGGAGTCCTTACAGGTAGAAAACGGTGTGATTTCCCAGAGAGCAGCCGGAGAAGAGAGCCTTACAATTACTCAGAGGGATGGACAGTTTATTATTTCTAATAATAATAAATATGATTCCATTGAAAGGGATGATTCAAAAACAGGAGCGCATATACCGGGAACCTTCTCACTTGTACATGTAACATATTCTATCGGAAATGGTGCATATACAGAAACAATAACCATACCAATTTTTGTCAGTAACATGGTAAATGTTGATATTTATTCCAAAGTAATGATTGGTGAAGAATATGATGTGAATGTAATGCGTGCCATAAAGCGAACCGCACAGGATATTCAGGTAACCACAAAGAATAGTACTTACACCATTTATACAGAATTTATGTACAGTTCTAACAGAATTGATTTTGATGAGGAGCTGTATATGAATAAGGGCTTCAGACTGTATGATGCACCGGACCCTTATGTGGCGGTGGGAACCAAGCTGACTCTTGTGGATTTAACATTTGAGGATGACCCGAAGGTGTATTATTATGAAGTGGAAAAGTCGGATACTTTTATTCCTCTTGCATGGTTTAAGGATGAAAACGGAGTGAATTATCAGGAGAGAAATATTAATCTTCTGGATAAGAATTTAAACGGACTTCCACTTACACGTTCATATACCACTATGTATGTTAACCAGAGAACCTACCAAAAATATAACAGAGGAGTTGAAAAATATCTGTTAATTGTTGATTGTGGAGCTGTGGAACAGGTGGGCAATGAGACAAGCTTTTCACCAATTATTATGGATGGTGTTCAGACAGGACAGGATGATATCCTTAATAAAGAAGTGTTTTATATTAAGTACAGAACCTATAATACTCTTTCTACCTATAACGGAAGAACTGTAGAATTTGTAGATAATTCCGTTGTAACAGAAGGAGAGATTAATAAGGATAAACAGCTTAGTGTCGAAGTGTCATTTACAGATACAGCTTCGGATTTTTACTGGAGTAATATTAAGCCATATGACTATATTAACCAGAATAAATATCTGGAGGTTGTAGGATATCTGAAGAATGAAAATGGCGAAAAAATAATGCTTCCTACCGGTACAAGAATTAAATGTAATAATAGCGATGCGATTTATGAGGGTATTAAAAATACCTCAGCTATTTTCTACTACAAGGATGTTGCGGATGCAGGAAGCTATGCAATGCTTGACCAGACGAAGAATGCAACTACAACTATATCATTCTCATTAGATTTTACATATGCTAAGATGGAGAAATTGCCAAGTGGTAATTATACGGTGTGCTTTGACCTTGTAAGAAATTTTAATCCGCAGTACCCAATGGGAGATGATATTCTCGATACCATTGAAAGTGAAGTGATTGTTGTAACGGCTAGTGCAGAATATGGTTTCAGACTTGACGTTCTTGATAAGGAAAGTCTTGCATTTAATATTGCGGATGTGGCTTGGGGGACGGATTCAGTAGTTGATTTTGATGTGCTGATGAATTCCACATTATCAACTGCTCTTGCACAGAACAAGCAAATAGAAATTGAGTTTACACTGTATAAAAAAGATGAGAGTAGCGGATTATATATCCCGTATAAAAATACTATGGGAAATGCAGATGTGGATGTTAGTCTTATGATTTCCGGAGTAGGTGGTACGGTAAGTGAAAATCTTAATGAAAATAATTTACTATACTCATTTACAGGAATAGCAGGTGCAGATAGTGACCCGACAAGTCTAGAAGCGACATTAACATTACCTTATGAAGCAGATATTAATAATTACAAGCTTCAGGCAGAAATGTATGTGGACGGGGACAGACGTGCAAGTGATTTCTTTATTGTAAATATTTCTAATATTGCACACTAACAGCTAATAATTAATCCCGTGCCCTTTTTGGGCGCGGGGACAAAATAAAGGAAGCGGTATAACATGATATCAGAGATTGTAACAGCAGCGGTTGCCGTAGCAGTTGCAGGCGGAGCTACTTATGGAATCTGTCGCAACAAAATGGCGAGGCATGAAGCAAAAGTTGATATAGAATTTGAAGGAGAAATAGCGAAGCTGGAAAAGGTTGCCTATTATGACGACGTTACCGGCTTACCTAATATGGCAAAATTTACGCTGGATAGCAAGAAATTAATTGCGTCTAATCCTGAGTCGCGTTTTTGTGTGGCTGTGCTTGAAATAGATAATCTTAGTAATATAAGAAGACTTTATGGACTTGCTGAATGTGACAGGGTAAGATGCTTTGTTGCTGAGAAAATGCAGGAAATTTTTGAGGGCAAATGTTGCTACGGACGTGTTCACGAGGATTTATTTGCATATTTTACCAATTATGAGACGGTTGATGATGTTAATACAATGGCAGAGCAGTTAACTAAAAAGCTATCAGATTACTCAAGCAACGTTGTATTAGAGCCTGTTTTTGGTATGTATAAAGTTGTTGACAAGGATATGGAAATATCCCAGACCATAAGTCAGGCAGAGTTGGCAAAAAGAACTGTAAAAACCCACAGAAACGGACTTAATTATGCTTATTTCACCTCTAAATTAGAGGTGAAGCTTATTGAGGATGAGCAGATGGGTAAGGAAATGGATACTGCATTGGAACATAACCAGTTCATTATGTTTATGCAGCCTATTGTAAATCTTCGTTCTCACAAGATAATCGGAGCAGAGGCGTTGGTTCGTTGGGATCATCCTTCAAGAGGAATACTTTCTCCTTTTGCCTTCCTTCCTTTGTTTGAGGCCAATAACTTTATCATTAAGCTTGACCATTATGTATGGCATGAGGCTTTTAAGACAATTCGACACTGGATTGATAATAAAATTGAACCGATTCCGATATCAATCAACATTTCTCCGATTCATTTTGAACATCCGAGATTTGTGGAAACCTTGTGCACTTATGCAGAACAGTTTCGTATTTCTAAGGAGTTTATCCAATTAGAACTTCCGGAGCGTGTTTTTTCCGGTTCCGATGATAATATCTGGAAGATTACCAACGAGCTTAAGAAAAAAGGATTTATTATTTGTATAGATAACTTTGGAAGTTTTCATTCTCCGATTAATGCGTTAAGAGAGAGTGCAGTTTCCGTAATTAAGTTGGATAGAAAATTTCTTCAGGATAATATGAAGTCCAATGAAGGACTTACGCTTGTAAGATATTTGCAGGCGATGGCAAAGGAGCTTGGAATGCAGGTTATTGCAGAGGGTGTGGAAACAATTGAACAGGCCAATGAATTAAGTGGTCTGGGATGTGACTGTGCCCAGGGTTATTTCTTTGCAAAGCCTATGGATTTACGTGAGTTTGACGATTTCCATAAGACACTTCTTAAGAAACAATACATACCGTCAGTTTCCTATCCTGACTTTGATGAAATGGAGAAGGATTTACTGCCATAGAGCAGAAAGAGGGCATATTATGTTTTTATGTATTGATTTAAAATCTTTTTATGCATCAGTTGAATGTGTGGAAAGAGGGCTTGACCCTCTTTCCACCAATCTTGTTGTAGCTGACCCCGAAAGGTCGGACAAAACAATATGTCTTGCTGTTAGTCCTTCAATGAAAAAGCTGGGTGTCAAAAATCGCTGCAGAGTTTTTGAAATCCCCCGGAATATTAATTATATAATGGCAACTCCAAGAATGAAAAAATACATTGAGTATTCTGCTGAAATCTACGGTATATATCTTAGATATATATCCAAGGATGATATTCATGTCTATTCTGTGGATGAGGCTTTTATGGATGTGACTAAATATCTTAAGCTGTATAATATGACCGCAAAAGAGCTTGGTATACGGATTATGCAGGACATTAAAAATGAATTGGGCTTAATTGCCACCTGTGGCATTGGAACTAATCTGTATCTGGCTAAGGTTGCACTTGATATTACAGCCAAACATACTCCTGACAATATTGGTATTCTGGATGAAGAAAGCTACAAAACTTTATTATGGAAGCATAAGCCATTGACAGATTTTTGGCGAATCGGTAGAGGCATTTCTGACAGGCTTGCCAAAATCGGTGTTTTTACCATGGAGGATATAACCAAAGTTGATGAGGACAGGCTTTATAAAATGTTTGGTGTGGATGCTGAGCTTTTAATTGACCACGCCTGGGGAATAGAAACCACCAGAATGGAAGATATTAAAGCTTATAAGCCTAAGAAAAATTCTTTTTCCAGCGGACAGGTGCTTATGAGAGACTATGAGAGGGATGAGTGCCGCATAGTCGTTAAGGAAATGGCGGATGCCCTGTGTCTTGATTTGGTGGATAGGGGATGTTATGCAGGTTCAGTCAGCTTATATTTGGGATATTCTTCGAGATTTGAGGTGGAGGGCTCCAAGGGAAGTATTAGCTTTCCGGGGGATACCTGCTCCGCAAAAACAATAATCGCCGCAGTTGAGGAGCTTTTTGATAACATAGTTAAGGATTATCCTATTAGAAGAATTAATATGTCCTTTAACAATGTGGTAAATAATGGTTATATTCAATATGATTTATTTACAGACCCGAATGAGCTTGAGAAGGAAAATAAAATGCAGCATGCCATACTGGATATTAAAAAGAAATATGGTAAAAATTCTATTCTTCGTGGAATGAATTTTGAAGAGGGGGCAACCATGAGGGAGCGTAATCAGCAGATTGGAGGGCATAAAAGTGGGGAATAGACCTAAAATGGACAGAAGTGAAAGAGCCAAACAATTTATGCCTTTTGATGCTGTTAAAGGCTTGCAGGAGGCACTTTTTGCCAAAGAACAGGAAGTAGAAGAGAGGCAGAAGCATACAGAATGTGTTTTTTCAAAAGTTTTTCAAAAAGAGAATTAATAATTACAATATTAATATCAGCAGGTGTGTTGGCAGCTGTTGTGGCGGATGAAATTGTATATAGCATAGATTTTTCATCTGAGTCCCAGGTAGAAGCGGATAGGCTGTCAGATAAGGATGAAGTTGCAGATTCATACATTGAGCCGGCAACAGAAACTACAGTGTCTGAAACAACGGAAGTTTCTACGGAGGCAGTGACAGAACCGCCAACAGTTGCCGCGACGGAGCCTGTGACAGAAGCACCAACAGAGGCGCCAACAGAGGCAGTGACAGAACCACCAACGGAGCCACCAACGGAACCGGTGACAGAACCACCAACGGTCGCCCCGACGGAGCCTGTGACAGAAGCACCAACGGTCGCTCCAACTGTGGCGCCTACAGAAGCTCCAACTGTGGCGCCTACAGAAGCACCTACAGTGGCTGTAGTTCAGCCGGTGTATAATGGAGAGTTAATTGAGCTTCCGCAAGCAGAATGGGAAACAGAAATCGTAAGTATTATGTTGGAGGTGCCGGATTACAAGCAGTATGATTCCAGATGGTGTGATAAATATATTGCCACCAAAACAATTGGAACGGTGGGCTGTCTTGTAACATCCTTAAGTCAGGTGTACAGCTACAATAATGGTGTGGAGGTATATCCTGACGGAATGCTTTCTATGGTGGGATTTTACGAAAACCTGCTGGAATGGTATACAGTTCCTAATGTGGGACTTAAATATACACTTAAGTATAAAGCAAGTATTAACCTTAATATTATGAACAACATATACAAACGCCTTAAGGAGGGCCGACCGGTAATTGTAGGTGGCACTAATACTAATGGTGGTATGCATTGGATTGTGGTAAAGGGATATAATGTGAATGCCACCGGTACAATGGAACCGGCGAATTTTGTTATAAATGACCCGGGTGGAACCAAGAGAATTACTCTGGCGGATTTCCTTCTTGAGTATCCGAGAGTGGAGAGATTGGTGTATTGAGGATTTATTTCTTGTTTAAGCGAGATTGAATCCATAACTCAAAAGGAATGGGAAGTCTTAACCAACCTCCCGTTGGATACCAACGTCAAATAAAATAACTCCCGAAAGAGATATTTGTGTGCCTTGGCACTAAGGCTGTGTTTTGTACAGCCTTAGTACCACTAGGCACACAACTAAGTGAGAACGTTCTCTTTCGGGAGTTGTTTTATTTGTCTCGATGCTGAGAAAACTTACTTAAATCATAATTCGCAAGATTCTCAACAATTGTTCTGCAATCTGCGCAGCTAATCATTGCATCACGGTTTTTCTTAGATGCTAGCTGGTCGCTGAATGAACTAGGTCCACCAACGCATCCGCCTTCACAAGCCATTCCTTCGATAAAATCTTCAGGAAGTCTGTCCATCTTCATAAGAAGGAGAGCTTTTTTACAATCTGCGGCGCCGTTTGCCTTATATACTTTTGGTTCAATGTCGTGTCCATTTTCTTTGATGTATTCCATAACAGAAGCAGTAACACCACCGGCATTACCATAACGCTTACCATATACAGAGGATTCCTGATATGTATAATCCACAGGCTTAAGAACAATGTCTTTTGCCTTCATAATGGCACGTATCTCACTAAAGGTGAGGGCGGCGTCAGCGTTGCCTTCAATCTTCTGGTCAACAATTTCGGATTTCTTGGCAAGGCAAGGTCCGATAAATACTGTGTATGCATCAGGAACCTTTGATTTAATCATTCTGGAAACCATACACATTGGTGATACAGTTGTTGAGATTTTGTCCTTAAGCTCAGGGAAATGAAGTTTAATCATATTGACAAAAGCAGGACAGCAGGAGGTTGTTTTTTTCTCGCCCTGTTCATATGCTTCCATCCATTCTTCGGCTTCACTTTGGGTGGTCATATCTCCACCAAGTCCAACCTCAAACATATCATCAAAGCCTAATTCTTTCATAGCTTCCTTCCAGCTTGCCATTGTAATGTTTTCTCCAAACTGTCCTTCGGCAGAAGGAGCAACCATGGCAAAAACAGGTCTGTCAGACTTAAGTGCTTTAATAACATCTGTAATAAAGGTTTTTGAACCGATAGCGCCAAAAGGACATCTATGGATACACTGACCACAACGTATACATTTGTCCGGGTCTATTACGGAAATGCCGTTTTCATCATATGTAATTGCATCAACCGGGCAACTGAATTTGCACGGTCTTTTTAAATAAGCAATAGCGTTGTAAGGGCAGGATTTGGCGCACATGCCACATTCCTTACATTTGAGAGGGTCAATCTTAGAGTGCTTATCACCGCTGGATACTGCACCGAATTTGCAGGCATTAATGCAGGCCTTGCCGGCACAGTTCTGGCAGTTATCTGTAACTACATAACTGGAAATAGGGCAGTCCGCACAAGCAGAATCAATTACCTGAATAATATTGCCATCGTCATATGCCCCGGGAGCTTTACCCTCGGCAAGTCTTACACGCTGACGAATGATTTCTCTTTCCTTATAGACACAGCAGCGAGACTGTGGCTTAGGACCGGGAACGAGTTCAAAAGCAATGTTGTCCCTCTTAGCCTCAAGCTCATCATTAAATGCAAGCTTGGCAACTTCATATAAAACATCATGTTTTAATCGGATACAGCTTTCATCTGCAAACATTATGATTCATCCTTCCTGAGTTTTAGTATTCTTTTGCAGCTTCTTCTCCGTTAAGAACTCTTAAAGCACCCTGAACAAGAGCAAGGAGCTCGTCTTCGCCAGGATATACAACAAATGGAGCAATCCATCCGCAGTATTCCTTAAGCTCATCAATTACAATCTGATTGTAAGCAATACCACCGGTTATGATAATAGCATCAACCTTGCCTTTTAATACGGAGGCCATTGCACCGATATTTTTGGATAACTGGTAAATAAAAGCGTCTTTAACTAATTTGGCTTTTTCATCACCCTCGTTAATTCTCTTGATTACTTCACGCATATCGTTGGTTCCAAGGTGAGCATTAAAACCACCGTTACCAACTATTTTCTTATATACTTCCTTCTCAGTATATTCCCCTGAGAAACACATTTTAATTAAAGCACCACTTGGAACACTGCCGGCTCTTTCAGGAGAGAAAGCACCATCGCCGTCAAGGGCGTTGAAAATATCAATAATCTTGCCGTTTTTATGTGGTCCAACAGAAACACCACCACCAAGATGAACAACGATAAGATTCATTGACTCATATGGTTTGCCCGTTTCTTTGGCATATCTCTTGGCAACAGCCTTCTGGTTAAGTGCGTGGAATACGCTGGTTCTTGGGATTTCAGGCACACCTGAAACTCTTGCAACATCCTCCATTTCGTCAACAACTACAGGGTCAACAATGTAAGATGGAACACCGATGGAATCACCGATTTCCCTTGCAAGGATACCACCAAGGTTAGAAGCGTGCTGTCCCTGAACACCAACCTTAAGGTCCTCTAAAAGATTATCGGTAACAGCATAAGTACCACTAGGGATTGGTTTTAACATTCCACCACGTCCAACAACAACGTTAAGGGAATTAATGTCAAAATTCTTTTCTTTGAGGAAGTTTACAATAATGTCTTTACGAAAATCCTTCTGGTCAATAATAGAAGCGTACTGTGAAATTTCCTCTGTTGAGTGACGAAGTGTTTCGTCGAAGAGAAGGGTCTCATCTTCAAATAAACCGATTTTGGTAGAAGTAGAACCCGGATTAATTACTAATGTTTTAATAGCCATTTTATTATCCTCCTATTAATGTACGAAAATTATTTTGAATTCATTTTCTCTGCAACAACAGCACCAAGAGCAATTGAGTTAACCTTAACCTCTACAGAGTCTGAACGTGAGGTAAGAATAACAGGTGCCTTGGTTCCGGTTATCATATTACCGTTAATTACGTTAGCATAATGTACCATTGCCTTATATGTGATATTACCTGAATGAATGTCTGGGAAGAGAAGTACGTCAGCATCACCAACAATCTTTCTTCCGGTTGCACCCTTGTGCTTAGCAGCTTCAGGCTCAGTAGCCAAATCCATTGAAAGAGGTCCGTCGATAATACAGCCTGTGATTTCACCTTCTTCATTCATTCTTGTAAGCTCAGCAGCCTCAACGGTTGCAGGCATCTTAGGGTTAACAATCTCAACGGCTGCAAGTGGAGCAACCTTAGGATTATGAACACCACAAGCTTCACAGATTTCGATTGTGTTTTTGATAATATTAACCTTATCCTCCAATGTTGGATATGGAATAAAAGCTACGTCAGTGAGGAAAAGAAGATGGTCAATTCCTTCAACATCAAATACGCATACATGGGAGAGTGGCTTACCTGTTCTAAGACCAACCTCTTTATCAAGAACGCTCTTTAAGAAGCCCTTGGTATCAATAAGTCCCTTCATATACATATCGGCCTTGCCATCATGAACAAGCTTAACAGCCTCAAGAGCAGCTGCAGTAATTCCCTTAACGTCCCTGATTTCGTAGTCATCAAGGTTCATTCCGATTTTGTCAGCGATTGGTCTGATTTCATCAATATCACCTACAAGGATGGAATCAGCAATTTGGCGCTCCTTAGCTTCTTTAACTGCTTCGAGTACGTTTTCATCCTGAGCAACAGCAACAGCAACTTTTTTCTTGCTACAGCTTTTAACCATGTTCAGAATGTCATCAAAATTCTTAGTCATTTGTCAGTTCTCCTTACTATTTTAAATATTGTTGTTATTTAACATCATTAAACAAAATTATACCACTTGAAAAATTAAAATACAATGATTTTACTTTTATTCTTGACAGGAATAATAAGGTATGTTAGCATTCAAAATGCAAACAGGTTGCAAATTCGTTGGCGAGGTATATATTATGGCGAAATATTCCACCGTAAGTCATACAATGATAATGAAATATTTAATGGACAACAGGGAAAAAGTGGTTACCGTTAATGACATAGATAACTATCTTAAAGAACAGGGCGTAACTGTTAATATTACTACTATCTATAGATTTCTCAATAAGCTTAGTGATGGTGGGGAAGTAATGAAATATGTTGCCAGCAAGGGCGAGATGTCAACTTTTCAGTATGTTAACGAAGAGGAGCATCAGTGCAGGGAGCATTTGCATCTTAATTGTACCAAGTGTGGCAAGGTTATTCATCTGGAATGTGGTTTTATGAAAGAAATTTCACAGCATATCGGTGCTCATCATGGTTTTGTACTGCAATGTGAGACATCGGTGCTGTATGGAATATGTAAGGCGTGTAGAGGTGCTTAGAATATGAAGAAGTTTTTAGTTGTTTTAATAATGGCGGTAATGGTTGTTATGTCCGGCTGTGTGGCAGGCTTTGAGGTTAATGATGGCGAGCTTTCAGTTGTATCAACCATATTTGCTTCATATGATTTTGCAAAAGAAATCGCCGGTGAATATGGTGATGTATCCATGCTTTTAAAACCGGGTGCAGAGGCACATTCCTATGAGCCCACACCTAAGGATATTGTGACCATTGGCGAATGTGATGTATTTATATATGTTGGTGGTGAAAATGATGCATGGGTGGATGACATTCTTGAATCAGTGGATACATCGGATATGATAATTATCAAAATGCTTGATTTGGTTGATAAATACACTGAAGAGTATGTTGAAGGAATGGAATGTCATCAGGAGGATTGTGACGAGCATGACCATTTGGATACCCAAGAATGGGATGAGCATGTGTGGACATCTCCTAAGAATGCTGTGATTATCTGTGAGGCTGTTTGCGAGGCGTTTTGTGAGGCAAATCCAGTAAGAGAAAAGGATTACAGAGATAATCTTAATTCCTATACAGAAGAATTGTTTGCATTAGATGAACAATTTAAAGCTGCTGTCGGTGCAGGAAATAGAAGCACCTTGGTTTTTGGAGACAGATTTCCATTAAGATATTTTGCTGAGGAATATGGGCTTGATTACTATGCGGCTTTTCCGGGGTGCTCATCGGATACAGAGGCAAGTGCTGCAACCATAGCATTTCTTATTGACAAAGTCAAAGAAGATAATATTCCTGTTATTTTTAAAATAGAACTTAGCAGTGATAATATTGCCAGAACAATTGCGGAGGATACGGGTGCTACGGTTAGAACCTTTAATACCTGCCACAATGTTACGGCAGAGGAGTTTTCACAGGGAGTAACCTATATTTCCCTTATGGAACAAAACCTTGAAGTTATAAAGGAGGCGTTACAGTAATGGCGCTTATCAATTGTAAGGATGTAAGTCTTGGATACGAAGGTAAAACAATCCTTAGTGATGTAAATTTTGAATTAAAGGGTGGAGAATACCTTTTCATAATTGGTGAAAACGGAGCAGGGAAAAGTACATTAATTAAAGGTCTTTTGAAACTTAAAAAACCAATGGCAGGTCAGATTACCATGGGGGATGGGCTTAAATCGAACGAAATCGGATATCTGCCTCAGCAGACTGTGGCTCAGAGAGATTTTCCTGCAAGTGTATATGAGGTGGTTTTGTCAGGCAGACTTAACAGCCTTGGATGGAGACCTTTTTATGGCCGTAAGGACAAATTAGATGCTTTGGATAAAATGGAATTAATGGGAATAATCCATCTTAAAAACAAATGCTACTATGATTTGTCCGGCGGTCAGCAGCAAAGAGTTCTTCTTGCAAGAGCCATGTGTGCAACCAAAAAGGTGATTTTATTGGATGAGCCTGCGGCAGGACTTGACCCTGTTGTAACAGTTGAGTTATACGAACTGATTGCCAGAATTAATAAGGAAATGGGAATTACAGTTATTATGGTTTCTCATGATATGGATGCCATGTCAAGATATGCAACACATATTCTTCATCTGTCCCATAAGCAGTTATTTTACGGCACCAGAGAAGAGTATATGAATACTAAGGAAGGCCTGTTTTTTATAACAGGGGAGGGTGGCAGATAATGTTTGAATTAATTGAAAGCATGATGTCATATCCTTTTATGGTAAGGGCTATTACAGTTGGAATACTGGTTTCTCTATGTGCGGCTCTTCTTGGTGTGAGCATGGTGTTAAAAAGATATTCCATGATAGGGGATGGTTTGTCCCATGTGGGATTTGCGGCACTTGCAGCGGCAACAGCAACAGGTATGGCTCCTCTTAAGGTGGCAATTCCAGTGTGTATTCTGGCAGCCTTCCTTATGCTTCGCCTAAGTGAAAACAGTAAGATAAAGGGTGATTCAGCGGTTGCCATTGTATGTAGCGGTTCCCTTGCCATCGGTGTTATGATTATTTCATTGTCTTCGGGAATGAATACGGATGTCAGCAACTATATGTTTGGAAGCATTCTTTCAATAAGTGAAGATGACGCGTTAATTACAAGAATTCTTTCTATTATTGTTATTGTGGTATTTATGGTGTTCTACAACAGAATTTTTGCCGTAACCTTTGACGAAAGCTTTGCCAAAGCCACGGGAACCAAAGCGGGAGCCTACAATATGGTTCTTGCGGTTCTTACTGCAATTACTGTTGTAATTGGAATGAGAATGATGGGAGCACTTCTTATATCAAGCTTAATTATATTCCCCAGCCTTTCTTCAATGAGAGTGTGCAAAAGATATAAGACGGTAATGATATCCTCAGTAATAGTTTCAGTGGTATGTTTTGTGATTGGAATTATGGTATCGTTCCAGTACTCAACTCCTACAGGTGCAAGTATTGTATGTGTTAATCTTGCCTGCTTTGCAATTTTTGCGGCGGTGGGAGTAATTAAAAGTAAAATAAAAAAAGGCTAATATTTTATCTTTTTATTGATAAATATGCTAGAAAGGGCTAAAATATTAGTATGAATATATTAAAACAAAAAACATCAACGGAAATTAATATTGAAATTGCCAAGAGAATGGTAATGCTTAGAAAGAGAAAGAAAATCACGCAAAAAAGACTTGCGGTGAAAGCTGGTGTAAGCCTTGGTTCATTAAAGCGATTTGAACAGACAGGAGAGATTTCCCTTCATTCATTTACAAAGCTTGCAATAGCTCTTGAAGTGGAGGAAGAGCTGGATTCATTGTTTTGTAATGTGCCATTTAATTCAATAGAGGAGGTAATTAATGGACAGACTTAATAAGTTGGATGTTTATTATCAAAATCGTCGTGTAGGAACAATGGCTTTATATAAGAATGTTTTGGCAGCATTTGAATATGATAAGGATTGGCTTTATGAAGGTTTTTCAATAAGTCCATTTTCTCTTCCGTTAGAGAAGAAAGTATTTATGCCAAAACGTGATCCGTTTGAAGGACTTTTTGGTGTGTTTGCAGACAGTCTTCCTGACGGGTGGGGAAGACTTTTGGTTGACCGCTTAATGAGAAAAAATGGTATTAATCCATATGAAGTTGGAAATCTTGACAGGCTTGCCATTGTAGGCGCTTCCGGAATGGGTGCATTGACATATCATCCTGCAATTTCTATGGAGATTAGCGGTAATGAACTATCATTGGATGAAATTGCAAAGGAATGTGAAAAAGTTTTAAACACAGAAGTTTCTGACAACTTGGATTATTTGTTTGCAAAAGGAGGCTCTTCAGGTGGAGCAAGACCAAAAATCTTGACCCAAATAGATGGAGAAGAGTGGATTATTAAGTTTCCGTCATCAGAAGATGGCAAAGATATTGGCAAACAGGAATATGATTATGCATTATGTGCAAAGGAATGTGGCATTGATATTGAAGAAGTAAGATTATTTCCGTCAGATAACACAAAGGGATATTTTGGTACGAAAAGGTTTGACAGAAATAGAGCAGAGGAAAATGGAAAACGACATATGGTATCGGTGTCAGGATTGCTTGAAACTTCTCATAGAATTCCTAATTTGGACTATGATATTCTTATGAAGCTTACACTTCAACTTACAAAGGCTATGGAAGAGTGTGAAAAACTATTTAGACTAATGTGCTTTAACGTTTTTGCACATAACAGAGATGACCATTCTAAAAATTTTACTTTTATTTATCTGGAATCAGAAAATAGATGGTGTTTGTCACCAGCCTATGACCTTACTTATAGTAATTCTATCGGTGGAGAACATGCCACTACAATAAATGGAAATGGTGTTAATCCCGGAATGGACGATATTCTTATGGTAGCCAAGAATATTGGCTTAAACACAACAAAAGCAAAGAAAGTCGCATTGGATATACAAGAATGTGTCTGTCATATGCTTGGAAAATATTGTTTGTAGTATACATTTGATATTACGAATAAAAGAATATGCTGATTTAGAGGCGTTTGCAGACGTCGGTTCTTAGGCTGTGTTTTGTACAGCCTTATGAACCGCTACGTATGCAACCGAATGAGAATGTCCTCAAAATCAGCATATTATTTTATCTACTTACTGCGGTATGCGCTTGGTGTCACACCATATTTTTTTTTGAACAATCTGTTAAAATACGATAAATTCTCATATCCGCATTCTGCTGCAATATCCAGAATATTATCTGAAGAGGACAGCAGAAGCCTTGAAGCCATGGAAAGTCTGTATTCATTTAAATAATCTATAAAAGACGTTCCCATAACCTTTTTAAAATATCTCATAAAATGCGAGGAAGAAAAATTACATACGTCAGCAATTTCATCTATTGTTATAGGATGCTGATAGTTTTCTTCAATATATTTGATGACATCCTTGATTTTGTCCATATGCTTATTAGGTTCTTCTTTAATCAAGCCGGCTGTTTCACATATCTGGTTTAAATGATAGAAAAATTCAAACATATATCCTTTGATAGCAAGCTCATATCCTTTAGGAAAATCCATTGAGCAAAGGTCATCTGCTCTGTTAAGACAATCAGCAAGAAGGTTATAGCTTGGGTCATCCCTTGTTATGATATGATTAAAAATTAAATCGCCGGACAGAAGCGGATTGAAATAAGAAGCCTCCAGTCCGTCAGAATGCTTTGGTATAAACATATCCAATTCAAAGATAATGTTTTCGTATTCCATTGAATAATTGTCAAGCTGACTGATTCCATGGGTCTGACCTGGGATTACCACAATAATATCACCGGCTTCCACGTAATGGGATTCAAAGTCAAGCATGACATTTCCTTTGCCCTTTTTAATATATATTATCTCCATTTCGTTATGCCAGTGGATTGGAACATCGGTAAAATCCAGAGGAATAGAGCACAAATATGTGTTAAATGGAAAAATAGTTTCAGAGTGCTTTTTAGTTTCCTGAAAGTTTTCGTATTGGTTAATATTCATTATTTCCTCCAAAAAATTGGTAAAAATCACTATATGATAGGATTGTACCATAAAATGATTGAATATTGCAAGAAAATGATAGTATTTTAATATTAGAATGACATTGTATGCTGAAAATAGTATATTAATAAAAATTTAACTATATTAAGTGAGGTATTTTCTATGGGAAAAGAACTTGACAGAGGTGCCGGAATACTGCTTCCAATCAGCAGTTTGCCATCACCTTACGGAATCGGAACCCTGGGTGCGAAAGCATACGAGTTTGTTGACACTCTTCGCATGGCGGGACAGATGTACTGGCAGGTACTTCCGGTTGGTCCAACCAGCTTTGGAGACAGTCCATACCAGTCTTTTTCAGCTTTTGCAGGTAATCCATATTTTATTGATTTGGACATCCTTATTGAAGAAGGTCTGCTTGATAAGGCTGAAGTAGAGAACACATACTGGGGAGGCAATCCTGAATATGTAGAGTATGATGTAATCTACAACGCAAGATTCGCTATTTTAAGAAAGGCTTTTGAGGCATCTAATCATAAGGATACTCCGGAATATAAGGCGTTTCTTAAGGATAATGCTGAATGGATTGATGATTTTGCTTTATTTATGGCTATTAAGGCGGCTCATGACAATAAAGAATGGCTTACATGGGAGGAAGATATTCGTCTTCGTAAGGCAAAAGCCATTACCAAGTATAAGAAAGAACTTGCAGAAGATATTGATTTCTACATCTTTATGCAGTACAAGTTCTATGAGCAGTGGAATAAGTTAAAAGCATATGCTAATAAGAAGGGCGTTAAGATTATCGGTGATATTCCGATTTATGTTGCTCTTGATAGTGCAGATGTATGGGCTAATCCTAAATTATTCCAGCTCGACAAAGAAGGCAAGCCGGTTAATGTTGCCGGATGTCCTCCAGATGCATTTTCTGATTATGGTCAGAAATGGGGTAACCCACTTTATGACTGGGATGCTATGGAGAAGACAGGCTTTGACTGGTGGAAGAGAAGAATGGCAGCATCTGCAATAATATATGATGTTATTCGTATCGACCACTTTATCGGAATTGCCCGTTACTACAACATTCCTGTGGACGGCGTACCTGTAGATGGTTTCTTTACAAAGGGACCTGGAATGAAGCTTATCAATGCTATTGATGAGGCGATTGCAGGACGTGCTAAGGTTATTGCAGAAGACCTTGGTGTGGTTGTTCCGGAGGTTACAGAGCTTATTAAGGCTTCAGAGTATCCGGGAATGAAGGTATTCCAGTTCGGTTTCGGCGGAGATACAATGTGTGAGCATGCTTTCCATAATCATGCAAAGAACTATGTTGTATATATTGGAACTCATGATAACGATACAATTCAGGGTTATCTTGAGAAGGCTAGCGAAAAAGAACTTGAATATATGATGAAATATCTTGGTGTTAATGAACAGGATGAGATTATTGATGGAATGCTTCGTCATCTCTATATGAGTGTTGCAGATACAGTTATCATTCAGATGCAGGATCTTTTACACAAAGATAATAACGCCAGAATGAATTTACCATCCACTATCGGTACTAACTGGAAGTGGAGAATGCAGGATGGAGATTTTACGAAGGAGATTCGTAACAATCTTCGTGAGTTAGCAAAACTTTATGGAAGAAGTACTAATAAAAAGTATTTCGCGAAGGAGGATTTTATGTTAGCAGATATTTGCGAAAACAGATTTGGAAAGTCCATTAAGGACTGTACTAATGAAGAGGTTTATCTTGCACTTTTAGAAATGAGCAAGAAGCTTGCTAAGGATAAAGAGCGTAATAATAGTAAGAAGAAAGTTTACTACATTTCAGCTGAGTTCCTTATTGGTAAGCTTTTATCTAACAACCTTATTAACTTAGGTGTATTTGAAAGTGTTAAGAAAGAGCTTGAGGAAAATGGAAAGAGCATTTATGAAATCGAAGAGATTGAACCAGAGCCATCTTTAGGTAATGGTGGTCTTGGCAGACTTGCAGCTTGTTTCCTTGACTCAATGGCCAGCCTTGGTCTTGCAGGAGACGGTATTGGTCTTAACTACCATATGGGTCTTTTCAAACAGGTATTTGAGAATAATTTCCAGAAGGCAACACCTAATCCATGGATTGAGAATGAAGGCGTGTTAACTAAGACAGAGACTTCATACCAGATTGACTTTAACGGATTTTCAGTTACTTCAAGACTTTATGATATTGATGTAACAGGTTATTATAACAGAACTAATAAGCTTCACTTATTTGATATTGAATCTATTGATGAAGGACTTGTACAGGGTGATTCAATTAACTTCAATAAGACTGATATCTGCAAGAACCTTACATTGTTCTTATATCCGGATGATAGTGATGAGGCTGGTAACTTACTTAGAATTTATCAGCAGTACTTCATGGTAAGCAACGGTGCAAGACTTATTCTTGATGAATGTAAAGCAAAGGGATGCAATCTTCATGACCTTCATGAATATGCTGCAATCCAGATTAACGATACACATCCATCAATGGTAATTCCTGAGTTAATCCGTCTTCTTACAGCAGAAGGAATCGGAATGGATGAGGCTATTGATATTGTATCTAAGACTTGTGCATATACTAACCACACAATTCTTGCAGAGGCTCTTGAGAAATGGCCAATTTCTTACCTTGAGAGAGTTTGCCCACAGATTGTTGGTATTATCAGAGAACTTGATAACAGAGTAAGAGGAAAATTCCAGGACCCATCAGTATACATTATTGATGATAACGGACGTGTTCATATGGCTCATATGGATATTCACTATGGATACAGTGTTAATGGTGTAGCTTATCTCCATACTGAGATTCTTAAGAACACAGAATTAAATAACTTCTACAGAATTTATCCTGAGAAGTTCAATAACAAGACCAATGGTATTACTTTCAGAAGATGGTTGCTCCATTGTAATGAAGAGCTTTCAGCTTACATTGAGAGCCTTATCGGATATGAGTTTAAGAAGGATGCTGACAAGCTTGAAGAATTAGCTAAGTATCTTGAGGATGAGGCTGTTCTTAACAAGATTCTTGAAATTAAGACTGCTAAGAAGGCTGAGCTTAAGAATTACTTAAAAGCTACTCAGAATGTTGATATTGATGAGAATTCTATTTTTGACATTCAGGTTAAGCGTCTCCATGAGTACAAGAGACAGCAGATGAATGTACTCTGGGTAATTTACAAGTACTATGAGATTAAAGCAGGAAGACTTCCTAAGACACCTGTTACAGCAATTTTTGGTGCTAAGGCAGCTCCGGCTTATACAATCGCTAAGGATATCATTCATTTAATTCTCTGCTTACAGCAGGTAATTAACAATGATCCAGAGGTTAGCCCATATTTAAAGGTTGTTATGGTTGAGAACTATAACGTAACTAAGGCAGCTAAGATTATTCCTGCATGTGATATTTCAGAGCAGATTTCACTTGCTTCTAAGGAAGCTTCAGGAACAGGTAATATGAAGTTTATGTTGAACGGTGCTGTTACACTTGGTACTAAGGACGGAGCTAACGTAGAAATCGGAGAGCTTGTAGGAGAAGATAACATCTACTTCTTCGGTGAGAGCTCAGAGCAGGTAATTGAGCACTATGCTAAGGCTGATTACTGTGCTAAGGATTACTATGTTAATGATGCAGATATTAAGAAGTACATTGACTTTATTATCAGTGCTGAAGTAATGAAGGTTGGTAATGCTCATACACTTCTTGAACTTCATGCAGAGTTAATTAAGAAAGACTGGTTCATGACTCTTCTTGATATTAAGGATTATATCAGGACTAAGGAAATTGCTTTAAGTGATTACGATGACAGAAAGACATGGGCTAAGAAGATGTTAGTTAACATCAGCAAAGCAGGTTTCTTCTCATCAGACAGAACAATTGCTGAGTACAACAAGGATATCTGGAATCTCTAAAAAGTTTTTTAACGGGCGGAGGTGCTTTTTGCACTTCCGCTCTTTTTTATTTATTGGAATTGTGATATAATAACTAAATATTGCATAGCATGACAGAGGAGAAAATATGTACAAGGTACTTATTGTTGATGATGAAAAATTAGAGCGAAGAGGGATTAATTTTTTGCTTACTCAGGCAGGAGTTGAGTGCGAAGTAGCTGAGGCGGATAATGGAAGAATAGCCCTTGAATATATACAGGATAATAATGTTGATATTTTACTTACGGATGTTAAGATGCCATTGATGGATGGAATTGAATTGATAAGCCGGGTTAATGAACTTGGGAAAGATATTAAGACTATAATTTTCAGTGGTTGCAGTGATTTTAATTATGCCAGACAGGCGGTGAGGCTGGGAGTATCTGATTATATACTTAAGCCTGTTAATCCGGAGGAATTTACAGAGTCAATAACCAGAATTATTTCGGAGATTGAGAAAAACAGAGAACAAAAAAGCTTTAGTAACAAAAGCAGAGAATACATTATGGAACATATTTTGTATCTCGCCACAAGCGGTTCCAATTTAAAAGATGTGGAAGAATATACCGGTGAGAGAATGTCTGTTGATTTTCTTAGTGATTATCATTGTCTGGTATTAATTGATTTTAATTCTGATTTTTTTGGGAACAAGGGAATTGATTTCAAAGAAAAATTTGTAGAAGACAAGGGCGGGTATACATATCTTAATCTGAACACCCATCAGAGCCTGTTCTTTTTTAAAGACCGGTCTGCTAATTATGTGCAGGTTGCAGAGGAAATTATTGGAAAAGTATTTGTTATGTATGGGGAAAAGTGCTTCGCCGCAGTTTCATCGCTTTTTGATGGATATGAGAATATGAGTAATGCCATGGAAGAGCTGGATGCTCTTATGGAAAATAAATTCTATTATAAGCCGGGAGAGGTTTTTTATAAGGGAAAGAATATTGACAATACGGATCCGGTATCAGTTGATGATGACGCGATAATGAAACAGATGAAGCAGGCTCTTAAAATGAAGGATGCCAAGGGGCTTAGGGTTCATTTTGAGAATTTCTGTCATAAATACAGAAATAAAACAAATTTTTCCCAGGTATATATTAAATTTCTTTTTGCCAATCTGCTTAAAGATTTTAATCAGAGCATGCCGGATACGGATGAGGGTGTGCTTAATGAGGAAATAGAAGCATTATACAAAGCGGGGGATTTTAACGCTGTAATTGAAGTGGTTAATAAGAATATTGACAGGCTGGAAGAGCATTTTTCCCGTAACCCTCAAATGATGCATAGAGAAATTGAAGTGATTAAACAATACATCTTTGAACATTACGGAGATGAAATCAGCGTGGACAGTCTGGCGGATTTGGTATATTTGGCACCTAGTTATCTGAGTTCTATTTTTAAAAAGGAAACCGGACAGAATCTTAGTAAGTTTATTAAGGCTTACAGAATGGAAAAGGCAAAGTATATGCTTGAAAATACTATGTCTAAGATTGTGGATATAAGTGCTCTATGCGGATATCCTAATGTGTCATATTTTTGTTCAAGCTTTAGGGAATACTATGGCGTGAGTCCGCAAAAATACAGAGAGAGCGGAGAAGAACAGAATAATAATGAGTAAAATTATTACCAAATGTAAAGAATTGGTCAAAAAACTTAAAATTAATCAAAAGCTGGCGTTAATATATATTATCGCCTGCTTTTTGCCTGTAATCTTATTGATGACCATATCCATTGTTCAGCTGAAAAAGGTTATTGAGGACAAAGAAAAGGAAACTCTTACGTCATATCTTTTACAGACAACTGCGGCTATGGATGCTAAGTTGCAGGTGTATAACGATTTTGCCGGATATATATCCAACAATCAGAAGTTTGCAGATATTCTGTCGGGACATTACACATCGGGCAATGATGCGTATGCAGATTTTATTGATACTATGGACCCGATGGTTAATTCCCTGATTTATCTTCATAAGGATGTCAGGGATGTTATTGTGTATTCAGATAGTGGTGCTGCAAGAGAAGGTACCAGTTTTGCGCCTGTTTCAGAAGTTGCTTCTGAGGAATGGTATAAGGATTATATGTCAAAATCAGGACATAATGTGTATTGGTATTATAATCCCGACAATAATTATGCATTTTATGTTGGTAAAATGGATATACTTGAAACGGTAGATGTAAAAGGAATTGTATATCTTTCAATTGATTGCGGGAATCTGTTTAATTCCATAAATCAGGATGTAATTGATAATTACGGACTGGTTGTAACAGATGGGAATGGTAACACGGCATATGAAATGACACAATTTTCTGAAAAGGATATGAAATATAAGTTATCCTATGAAGAAGTGGTGGAGCGGTCTGTTAATAAGGATGATGAATATGTTCTGATATCTGCTGATTCCAGTGTGTCCAATTGGGAACTATGGTTGTACAAACCACAGATGTATATGACTGAACACACGGAAGCGTTGGTTGTTCTGGCTGTTTGTGCAATTGTAATAAGTCTTGGTTTTGCCATTTTGGCAATCAGACTGGTAACGAAGCTTCTGACAGGAAGAATAGTTGTGCTGGAACAGAATATGAAAGCAGTTGAACAGGGAGATTTTTCCGTGTCTCTTAAAACGGACAGCCCCGATGAAATCGGTGAATTGTATTCCGGTTTTAACAATATGGTTAAACAGCTTAATACACTGATTAATGAGGTGTATGAAAGCCGGCTTAAAGAAAAAGAATACGAGATGGCGGCTTTACAGGCTCAGATTAATCCGCATTTCTTATATAATGCACTTTCTATGATTAATTGGAAAGCAATAGAAGCGGGTATGATGGATATTAGTAAAATAACATTGTTTCTGTCAACATTTTATAGAACGAGTCTTAACAGAGGCAAGAAGCTTATGGATATTTCGGAAGAACTTGACAATGTAAGAGCTTACTTATGTATAAGGCATATGATGCATGATTGTGGTTTTGATATAGAAATAAATGTGGATGAGGATATTCTTCATTACAAGACATTAAACCTGATTTTACAGCCTCTTATTGAAAATGCAATTGACCATGGTATAGATATGGTGCCGGACAGAAGAGGTAAAATTACCATTCTCGGAAAATCAGTAGGAGAGTGTATTGAATTTCGCGTTATAGATAATGGTGCCGGTATGAGCGAGGAACAGGCACAGATTATTCTGACAAAAGAATCAAAGGGTTATGGCGTAAGGAATGTTAATCAGCGCATACAATTATTTTTTGGTAAAGAATATCATCTTCAGATAAAAAGTACCATTAATCAGGGCACAGAATTGGTGATTATTTTCCCTAAAATAGAACAAAATTAAATATAATGCTTGCAATATGTCAAAAATACTTGTATAATAATCTTAGTTTTTTGGTAAATATGCCAATAACTGTGGTATAAGGTGCATTGCACTTTATATAAATACTTTTTATCATTTAAAAGAAAAGGAGAAAAAACAATGAAAAAGAAAGTATTATCTACTTTACTTGTTGCTGCATTAACTGCTAGTATGTTTGCTGGATGTACATCATCTACAACAACTAATGCACCAGTAAGTAACAACGACGGAACAACAGCAGGAGGCGACGAGGATTCGTCAGCATCTGGAGATCTTGAGAGACCAACTGCTGAAGACTATGGTTCAGGCGAAATCGTTATCTGGGTTGCAGATAATGTAGTTGATCTCACAAAGAAGTATGCAGATGATTTCATCGCATCTAATCCTGATTACAGTGGATATACTGTAACAGTTGAGCCAGTTGGTGAAGGCGATGCTGCTGGTAACATGATTACTGACGTTGAAGCTGGAGCTGATATTTTTGGTTTTGCACAGGATCAGTTAACACGTCTTGTAGTTGCAGGTGCTCTTTATGATATCTCTGGTACATACTATGAGCAGTTTGTATCAACAAACAACGACGGTGGCGCGATTGCCGCAGCTAAGGTTGGCGATGCTATGTATGCATTCCCAGTAACATCTGATAATGGATACTTCATGTACTATGATAAGTCTGTTATCACAGATACAAGCACATTAGAAGCTGTTATTGAGCAGTGTGAAGCAGCTGGAAAGAATTTCTATTTCGAAATTAACTCTGGTTGGTATCAGACAGCTTTCTTCT
This sequence comes from uncultured Butyrivibrio sp., assembly GCA_964576255.1. Classification (GTDB taxonomy): domain Bacteria; phylum Bacillota; class Clostridia; order Lachnospirales; family Lachnospiraceae; genus Eshraghiella. Next base: position 6,094 of record CAZNUK010000007.1, on the reverse strand, counting down.
TCGCAACAGGATGTGAGCTCACATATGATGTTGACGCTGAAGGAAACTTCTCTGCATGTAACATTAACTACAATTCAGATGCTGGTATTGTAGCTCTTAAGGAAATGATTGAGTTAGCTTCTTCTACATCATTCCAGAACGGTTCTTCAGTAGGTAAGGCTGTAGACGCTGCAGCAATTATCTCTGGTACATGGGATAAGTCATCAGCACAGGATATGTTCGGTGACAACTATGCAGCTGTTAAGTTACCTGAGTTTACAGGTAGTGATGGAAAGACATATCAGTTATCTGGTTTCGGTGGAAATAAGCTTCTTGGAGTTAAGCCACAGTCAAATTCAGGTAAGGCTATCGTATGTCTTAACTTAGCAGAGTACTTATCATCAGCTGAAGTTCAGTTAGCTCGTTTTGAGGAGCAGGGCTGGGGTCCATCTAACTTAGAGGCACAGCAGAATCAGGGCGTTCAGGATGACGCAGCTTTAGCAGCTTTAGCAGCACAGCTTAACTATGCTATCCCACAGGGACAGTATCCTGGAAATTACTGGACAAGAGCAACAGCTCTTGGTGATGACGTTATCGCAGAGGTTTACACTGCAGATAGCACAGATGCAGATCTTAAGGCAGTTCTTGAGCAGTTCGAGGCTGACTGTAAGAGTTACGCTGAACAGTAAGAAACTGTAATAGCTAATTTTATATAGGAGAACAGGCGGGGGCTTCCCCCCTGTTCATTCTATATGTGTTAATTGCTTTTTGACGATGTAGGTCTTTATTTGGCGATGCCTGACCTGCATGGCATTTGCAACTTGAAGAAATATGAAAGAGGCAGATATTATGAAATCAAGATCTAGATCTAAAAAGAAAAATTCTGCAGCGCAAGTAAAAGAAAAGAAAGAGCTTGGCATTGTTACCTTTTTTAAATGGTTAGCTAATGACTTTAAAGAAATTGGATTAACTTTTACAGAAGGAAATACTTTAACTAAGCTTTCATTCTTTATTATGGGTTTGGGACCTTTATGCAGAGGTGTAGTTCTTAGGGGACTTGCTCTTCTTGCGCTTGAAGTAGGATACATTTATTACATGGTTACTTCCGGATGGAAGTATATGTCGGACCTTATTACTTTAGGTTCCGCTGAGACTTATCAAGACAAAGCTACGTTTGTTACAGTTTATGGCGATAACAGCTTCCTTATTCTTTTATATGGTATTTTAGCGGTATTTATTACGTTGATATTTATCTTCTTATGGAGATTGAATGTTAGAGAAAATCGTGAAGAAGAAATGGACCTGAAGCGTGGAAGAAAACTTCCTACTATTGGCGAAGATATCAAAAATCTTTTTGATAAGAACTTTGATAAGACTTTGTTGGCATTACCTGTTTCAGGTATTATGATTTTTACGGTTGTCCCAATTATATTCATGATTTGTGTAGCTTTTACCAATTATGACTATAATCATCAGCCACCACAGAATCTCTTTGACTGGGTTGGATTTGACAACTTTAAGAGTCTTTTCTCAACATCAGTTGGTGGATTTGGTACTACCTTTGGAAAGGTTTTAGGCTGGACATTAATTTGGGCGTTTTTTGCAACATTCCTTACCTATTTCGGTGGTATGGCAATGGCAATTTTGATAAACAAAAAAGGTGTTAAGTTTAAGAAACTTTGGAGAACAATTCTCGTTATGACAATTGCTGTTCCTCAGTTTGTATCACTTCTTTATGTTGCCAAGATGTTTGCTAATGATGGTTTGATTAATTCCTTTTTAATGAGTAAGCATATTATTGCTGAACCAATCAAATTCTGGACAGATAAAAACTTGGCAAGAGTAACAATTATTTTAATTAACTGTTGGATTGGTATTCCATATACAATGTTAATTTCAACAGGTTTGTTGATGAACATTCCTGCGGACCTTTATGAGAGTGCAAGAATTGACGGTGCTAATGCATGGCAGATGTTTATAAAGATTACACTTCCATATATGTTATTCGTAACAGGTCCATATCTTCTTACCTCATTTACAGGTAACCTTAATAACTTTAACGTTATCTACCTTCTTTCAGGTGGTGGACCTACTTCGATGTCACTTGTAGGTTCGGCAGGTGCAACTGACCTTCTGGTAACATGGTTGTATAAGATGACGGTTAATAATACGGATTATAAGATGGCTGCGGTTATTGGTATCATGGTATTTATTGTAACAGCTGTAATATCATTACTTGTATATAACATCTTACCATCTGTTAAGGACGAGGAGGGATTCCAATAATGGCTAAGAGTAATAAAAAGCAGAAGATGCGTAATCAGAAGACTAGAAGAACAGTTGGTAATGTTATTGCCCACATCGTTCTTGTGTTAATTAGTATAGTATGGTTATTCCCGTTCGTATGTATTGTTTTACAGAGTTTTCGTTCATGGTCTGGAGAATACGGCGGAATGACAAGCTATGTTATTCCTAAGACATTTTCACTTGACAACTATAAGTATTTGTTGTTTGAAGATGGAGATTTCTTAAGATGGTATGCAAATACCCTTATTATAGCAGCGTTTATTACAGTTATACAGACAATTATCGTGTTGTGTGTGAGCTTTGCTCTCTCAAGAATGCGTTTTAAAGGAAGAGAATTCCTTATGCGTTTTTGGTTAATCCTTGGAATGTTCCCTGGATTCCTTACAATGATTTGTTTGTACTTCCTGTTAAAGCAGTTTGGTTTAACACGTGAAGGTGCTATACCGGGATTGATTTTGATTTCGGTAGCCAGTTCGGGAATGGGATATTATGTATGTAAAGGTTACTTTGATACAATTCCTAAATCACTTGACGAAGCTGCAAGAATTGATGGTGCTTCGAGAGCCAAAGTATTCATTAGTATGATTATTCCTCTCTCAAAGCCAATCATTATTTATCAGGCGTTGTTGGCGTTTATGGCGCCATGGTGCGATTACATTTTCGCTTCATACGTTGCAATGGGTTCTACTCAGAACTATAACGTTGCGGTAGGTTTGTACAGGTGGGTTAATACCAATGACTATCAGGGATACTTCACCAGATTCTGTGCTGGTGGTATAATGGTAGCAATTCCGATTACAATTCTCTTCATGTGCTTGCAGAAGTACTATGTAGAAGGTGTAACAGGTGGTGCTGTTAAGGGTTAATTGTTTAACTGTATAACAATTTAAATTTAATCGGTAGCCGGTGTGGCTACCGATTTTTAGAAAAGAGGTTCTATGAGAAAAAGAATTTTATGTTTTGGTTTAATAGCTTCAATGACACTTGGTATGTTAACTGCTTGTAATAATACAACAACCACAGTTAATAATACAGATGTAACCACAACTGCTGATGGAAGTGAAGCAGTACAGAGTGGATATGCCTATGAACAGGAATTAAATATTATTGATGATAATTACAGAAATTATTACGAAATTTTCGTATACTCCTTCTATGATTCGGATGGAGATGGAATAGGTGACCTTAATGGTGTTACTGAGAAATTGGATTATATTGCAGATATGGGCTTTAATGGAATATGGCTTATGCCTATAATGCCATCTACTACATATCATAAATATGACGTTCTGGATTACTATGATGTTGATGAGCAGTATGGTACCATTGATGATTTTAAGAAGTTGGTTGAAGAGTGTGATAAGAGAGGTATTAAACTTATTATCGACCTTGTTATGAATCATTCTTCTTCCAAACATACTTGGTTTACACAGGCTTGTGATTATTTAAAAACTCTTCCAGAAGGTGCTGAACCGGACTCAACAGTATGTCCGTACGTGGATTATTATCATTTTTCAACAAAACAAGAAACAACCGGATGGTATAAGGTTGCAGGTTCTAACTATTATTATGAAGGCGTATTCTGGTCTGAAATGCCGGATTTAAATCTTGAAAGTGATGCTGTTCGTCAGGAATTTGAGAATATTGCTAAATTCTGGATTGATCTTGGTGTAGATGGCTTTAGAATGGATGCAGTTATGCATTTTAGTGAAACTGACAAGCAGTTTAATATTGATACAATCAGCTGGTTCTATGATTATTGCTTAAGCCTTGATCCTGATTTCTATATGGTATCAGAAGTATGGGCAAGTCAGGCGACAATTGAATCATATTATGCAAGCTCGATTCCAAGTTATTTTGACTTTGCTTTTGCGGATTCAGAAGGCACCTTAATTAAAGCAGGTCGTGGAGGAACTAAAGCAACCACATTTGTTGAGAAGATGTATAGCTGTCAGGAAGCGTATTCAGCAATGAATCCGGATTATATTGATGCTCCATTTATTACCAATCATGATATGGGACGTGTTGCAAATGCGCTTATTAACAATGAGCAGAATTTAAAGATGACAGCCGGACTTTTGTTAACTATGAATGGTAGTCCTTTCGTATATTACGGAGAAGAAATCGGTATGAAGAGTTCTGGAACTAAGGACGAGAATAAGAGACTTCCAATGATTTGGTCTAAGACTGATTTGACAGGTGTTACTGATGGACCTAAAGATGCGGATGACGGTATTGAATCAGCATTTCCAGGTGTGGATGAACAGTTAGAGGACGAATATTCAATTCTTAACTACTATAAGAGAGGAATTAGACTTCGTAATGAAAATCCTGAAATTGCAAGAGGAGAGATTAAGGTTATTGAATCTCTTTGCGATGGACATCAGGCGGCTATTACTAAGACATGGGAGGGTAGCACAATCGGTATTGTATACAACACAGATGATGTTGAAATTACCGTTGACCTTACAGGTTCTGAGTTAGAAGCAATGGGTATCAGAGGATATTTAACAACCAATGGTGAGGTTATTACACTTACAGATGGTAAGCTTGTAATGCCTGCAAAATCTATTTGTATTCTTAAATAGAAATTTAAATTAACAAGCTGAATATACTGTTGTAACCTTTGTTTTTTTCTAAGCGTACAGATTCACAAAGTTAATATTATAAGGGATATACAAAACTCACTTCGTTCGAACAGTTGTATATCCCTTAATATTTTGTGAATTTGTTCACGCAAGAAAAAATACAAAGCTTCCAAATCTATATTCATCTTTCAATTCAATATTTATCGATATTAAAAAATCCCACAAATTTACTTTGATAAAAAATTGACAATTACATAATGAAATGATATGATGTTATGGTGAGTTAAAACTGTCTTACTCTTTTTAAAAAGATTGTTAAAAAACTAACATACTATAATTACATAGCTTGTAGTAGAGAAGGAGAAAAGATGATAGCAGTATATCCGGGAAGCTTTGATCCGGTTACATTAGGACATCTGGATATTATTTCCAGAACATCCAAAATTGCGGATAAGCTTATAGTTGGAATCCTTGTTAATAGCAGCAAGAAACCAATGTTCACAATGGAAGAACGTCTTATGATGCTTAAGGAAAGCGTTAAGGGATTTCAGAATGTAGAGGTGCAGACCTTTGATGGAATGACCATTGATTTTGCACGTAATAATAATGCTAATGTTATTATTCGTGGTTTGAGAGTTATTTCGGATTATGAAACAGAGATGCAGATTGCACAGGTTAACAGAAGTATTGACCCTACAATTGAGACAATGTTTTTATCTACCGGATTGGAATACTCATTTTTAAGCTCAACAATTGCTAAGGAAGTAGCTTTTTACGATGCGGGTGTTGAGAAATTAGTTCCACCGATTGTGGCACAAAAATTTAAAGAGAAATATTTTAATTAATTTAAGGAGGATTTTTTTCATGGCTAAGAAAATCGTTTTAGCAGGCGCATGTCGTACTGCAATTGGTACAATGGGAGGAGCTTTAAGTTCAGTTCCTGCAGCAGACCTTGGAGCAATTGTTATTAAGGAGGCTCTTAACAGAGCAGGAGTTCCGGCAGATAAGGTTGACCACGTATATATGGGTTGCGTAATTCAGGCTGGACTTGGACAGAACGTAGCACGTCAGGCTTCAATTAAGGCAGGACTTCCAATTGAAACACCTGCTGTTACAGTTAACGTTGTATGTGGTTCAGGTCTTAACTGTGTTAACATGGCAGCTCAGATGATTCAGGCAGGAGATGCTGATATCGTTGTTGCGGGTGGTATGGAGAATAT
>CAZNUK010000006.1:42337-52425 GCA_964576255.1 uncultured Butyrivibrio sp. | reverse complement strand
CCTGTTCCGGTTCCGCCACCCATACCACAGGTAACGAACACCATGTCCGCTCCCCTGATAGCCTGAGTAATCTCCTCAATGCTCTCCTCTGCGGCCTTCTCACCAACCTCAGGCTTAGCTCCTGCGCCAAGTCCCTTAGTAAGCTTCTCGCCAATCTGAATAGCACTTGCCGCCTTACAAAGCTTAAGTGCCTGCTTATCTGTATTTATTCCAATGAATTCTACTCCACAAATACTCTCATCAATCATTCGGTTAACTGCATTATTACCTGCACCACCAACACCTATTACAATAATCTTAGCTGATGCCTCTGACTCATTAGTTCTTATCTCTAACAAGGTCTTGTCCTCCTTAATTCTATATCTATCTAATATTAGTTCTACCAAAAATACGCATATTAATATAATATTATTATTCAGCAAAAATAGCAACAAAAATTTTGCACAAATTTAAATTTATTTTTCTTCTGTTTCTATGAATGTTATATACTCCTGTCCTTCAACATACTCTTCCATATGCAAAGTTCCTTTTCTATCCGTCAGCTTGTCAAGCATACAGCTAAGCTCAAAAATCTTGATTCCCATATTATGAACATCACTGCCCAGCTTAACCGTAACTTCATCAAGCAATACATCAATAGAGCTGTCATCTTCCACATAAATTCCCGATACCGGAATATGATATTTGTCAAGATACTGGGTAACATTTAACAGGGTTTCAAAAATCGTGTCATCTCCCACTATAAGCTTCTCATGCATTACAATTCTGTCAAATGCAAGCCCAGACACCTCCGGCACCCCTGAAAGGACCTCTGTGGAGGCTTCCACCACAACACCATCTTTATCAAAATACATATTGGTGCCCTTGTATGCCACATAGCCCACCACAGTTTTTTCATAAACCGTGACCTCAAGAGTGTGACTGTCCTTAACCTCCACCGCCACCTTGGCAATAAAAGGAATTTCCGGCATTTCGTTACGGCTATTTGTTATTTTGAACAAAAGCACATTACTGTCATCCCTGTCTGCAAAAATATACTCATACAGCTCTTCGTATGTGTATTTATCACTGCCCGTGATGGTGATTGTATGTATTTTAAAATTTTTATACAGGAAAAATACAAGGCCGCAAAGCCCCAAAAGCAAAACAACTGTAATGACTATTCCTGCTACGTTAATTGGTTTTCTTCGTCTCCGACGTTCCATTTTATATCTGCTCCTAAAGCACCCAAATCTCCTACAATATCCTCATATCCTCTGGCAATATATTCACAATCCTCGATATGGGATACGCCCTCTGAACCCAGAGCCGCAATAACAAGTGCCGCTCCGCCCCTCAAATCCTTTGCTTTAAGCACTGCACCATACATAGGCGCACCACCCTTAACAATTGCCATATCCTCCAGAAGCGTAATGTTCGCACCCATTTTAATAAGCTCTGTAGCAACTGCATATCTGGCAGGATATATCATATCTTTAATAACGGTACTCCCCTTTGAATAACAGGAAAATGCCATCATCTGTGGTTGCAGGTCCGTAGCAAACTCCGGATATGGTCCCGTTATAATCACAGAATCGCCTCCCGGATTTTGACCAGCGACTTCTATTATCTCATTTGTTTGATAATCTGTAAATAGATGACATCCGTTTTTTCTCAAATAAAAATTTAATTTTTCCAATCTTTTGGGAGCCACTCCTTTGCAGCACAAGCTCCCCCGGGTAATTGCCGTGGCACACAGATACGTGCCTGCCACAATTCTGTCCCCCGGCACTGTATACTCAATTGAAGAAAGCTTATGTCCACCCTCCACAATAATTCTTTTAGTTCCCGCACCTATTATTTTTGCCCCTGCTTTATTGAGGAAATCGCAGAAATCCTCTATTTCCGGCTCTAAGGTGCAATTGTCAAAAATACAGGTGCCATTAATTGACAACGTCCTTAAAATCAGATTTTCCAACGCACCAAGGCTTGGCTTAGGAAATGCATAATAACCATTAAGCCTGTTTTTAACCACCTTCCCCTTTAAAACGCCCTCTTCCTGCTCCACACTGACTCCCAGTGCAGATAATCCGTTGATATGAAAGTCAATAGGCCGGCTTCCTATATTGCAGCCTCCGGGATAAGGCATGGTAACCTCACCAAACACGGACAGCATCGCCCCCGCACACACAATGGAGCCTCTCAGCCTGTTACATTCCACAGGAAGCTCTCTGTTAATTATATTCTCGCTGTTGACAATCAGCCTGTTATTATTAAATCTAACATCGCAGCCAAGATATTTTAGCACCGAAAGCATTTCTCTCACATCACTAATATTGGGACAATTATTAAGAATTACCTCCTGCCTTATCACGAGGCATGCCGCAAGCATTGGCAGACAGGAATTTTTGCTCCCTTGAATGGTAAGCTCCCCCTCAAGCTTATTTTTACCTGCTACAATAAGTTTAGACATAAAAAACCCCGCACAATGATTATATATCCATTATATGCGGGGTTAAATTTTTGTTTACTATTCATATCCTACAGGTACGGGAACTCTGATTTTGGCAGACACATTCAGAACAATTGCCATCTCTATAAGCAAAAACATTACAGAGGTTCCGCCGTAGCTTATAAACGGAAGTGTAATTCCGGTATTTGGAATCGTATTGGTTACAACGGCTATATTAAGAATTACCTGTATGGCAATATGGGCAAGCACACCCACCACTAACATTGAGCCATATAAATCCGGAGCATTATTGGCAATTACCATAAATCTCCAAATCATTATTATAAAAAGAACCATTAAACAGATTCCTCCGAAAAGTCCCAGTTCCTCACAGACAACGGAAAAAATCATATCGTTCTGTGCCTCCGGAATAAAACCAAGCTTCTGTATACTGTTTCCAAGTCCCTTACCAAAAAAACCACCGGAGCCAATAGCATATAAAGCCTGCAAGGTCTGATATCCCTCTTCCTGTGCATATGCCTCTGGATTACGCCATGCCAGAAGTCTTTTAAATCGGAAGCCTGATGCGCTGTCTGTATTTTGAAAAAACAGGACCAGAAAAACCACAACCAGCAGTGCACCTGCCACTGTAACCACGACTAACCATGCCGGCTTTGGATTGGCGACCAAAAGCATTATGTAGGCAATACCCACAATAATTATAGCCGTACTAAGATTATTGGTTATGAAGAAAATCATCAAAGCTGCTATGGCTGTAAGGGCAATATATGCAAGATTGTTACGAAAGCTCTGCATTCTTTTACCGCTATACACTACAAAGGCTGCCAGAGAAATAATAATAGCAAGCTTCACAATTTCCGCCGGCTGCACTGTCACTCCAGCAATTCCAATCCATCTTCTGGCACCATTAAAGGTTTTACCAAGCGGAGTAAGCACCAAAAGAATGGATATCAGGGCTGCAACATATATAACAGGGCTTAATTTGTACCAAAAATGGTAATCAACCAAAAATACAATTACCATAAACACCAATCCCACCGCGGTGGATACGAGCTGTTTTTTAAAATAATAAGCCGAATCGCCTGTTGCATCAAGAGCACTAAAGGAGCTGGTGCTGTATACCATTACCAGTCCAAATGCCAGCAAAAACAGAATTACAATAAGTAATGTATAATCAAAAAATTTTCCTTTTTTAGTTAAGGTGGTGGCTTCTTTATTGCCACCGGCTACTCTTAAATTCGCCACTTGTATCACCTCAAAACTATTTTTCTTGCTCAATCCCAAGATATGGGAGTATATTTTCAAAAACCTCTTTTATTACAGGACTTGCAATTGTACCGCCGTAATATGTGCCTTCCGGCTCGTCAATAATACACATGGCAATAACCTGGGGATTATCCACCGGTGCAAATCCTATAAAGGAAGCGATATATTTACCGTTACCTCGCGGAAGCTTTTCCGATGTGGCAGTTTTGCCGCCTATGGAATAGCCTTCGATTTTACAGCCACTTCCGCCACCCTCACTTACAACGCCTTCTAAAAGCCCCTTAATTGTATCACAAGTTTCAGCAGATAGAATACTTTTTTCTTCTTCATAATCAAAATTTTGAATATTGCCGGAAGAATCTATGTAATAATCGCCAAAATGCGGCGTAACCAAAGTTCCGCCATTAATTATGGAGCTTACCGCCCTCAATAACTGCAACGGTGTTATCTGAAAGGACTGCCCAAAAGCCATTGTAGCTAACTCCAGCTCATGAATATTTTCTTCATCATGCATAATGGTTGATGCCTCTCCCGGAAGGTCCACTCCCGTTTTTTCCATCAAACCCAGTGCTTCCATTGTAGCCAGAAAATCTCTGACTCCTATCCGCAACCCCAAAGAAATAAATGCAGGATTACAGGAGTTGTATAAAGTTTCCGCAAAGGTCTCGCTTCCATGTCCCGTTGTTTTGTGACATCTTATACTTCTGCCTCCGACGGTTATGGAGCCTGTGCAATAAAAGCTGTCATCCAAAGACACAACGCCTTTCTCCATACCCGCTGCGGTTGTAATTATTTTAAAGGTGGACCCCGGCTCGTATGTGTCGTTGATTATGCCGTTTCTCCACTTCTGATTAAGCAAATCCATTTTCTGGGCATCTGTGTACCCCGTATCATCCGTATCCAGAACAAAAGGTTCATTTAAATTATATTCCGGATAATTAACCATAGCGTAAATACTGCCATCCTGAGGATTCATTACAATGATGCTTACGCTTTTGGCGTTTTTGGCTTCATATGCCTTCATAGCAGCCTGTGTGCAGAAGCTTTGTATATTATAATCCAAAGTAAGATATAAATCATTGCCTGCCACCGGCTCAACTCTTTCCTCCGGACTTTCAAGCTCTTTGCCCGTTGCATCCGTCATTGTAAGAATCTGACCGTCCTGCCCCGCCAGCACATCCTCGTATTCTACTTCAAGCCCCACAATGCCCTGATTGTCCCCACCTGTAAATCCAAGAACCTTGGATGCCAGACTGTTAAAAGGATATACTCTTTTACTGTCTTCATCCACCTTAACTCCATCTAAATTATATTCTCTGATGATGTCACCAATTTCCTTGGATACATTGGTTTTGACAGTTTCCATTGAGGAAACCTTTTCCACATATTTTCTTACCTTTTCCTCCGGCATAGATAGTTCCTTGGTAAGAACCTCTATTACCTTTTCCGGGTCAGTCACCTGGGAATGTATAACCGAAACTGTACATACAGTTTCATTATCAGCAAGAACAGTACCATCACTGCTGATAATTCTTCCTCTTTCTGCTTTAATCGCCCTTTCCCTCTCATGAAGGGACTTGGCTGCCAGGGAAAGCTCTTCGGAATCAAACATTGACAAATATGCCAGTCTGACAATCAAGCCTGCCATCCCCAACATAATAACAATAAAACATCTTCTTATTTTGGTTCTATGTAGCTTCAACAATCTCATAATAAACTCTCCGTTTTCCGTTTATTATAATTTATTATGAAGCTTCTGTTCTTATTCTACCAACGTTTCTTCCGGTGGAATAGTTTCTTCCTGTTCCGGCGGTTCAAGCGTAATCTCCTCTTCCGGCTTGGCATCCTCTACCTCTATAATATCCTCCAAAGGCGGCTCTATTCCAGTATCCAGGCCGGACCCTGAATTATCTTCAGTATTTTCTCCTTCGCCAACCTCATCACCCTGATTATCTTCTTCGTCTATTTCCGGCATTTCATCACGTCGTATCATAAATTTCTCACCACTAAGCTCAATAATTCCGTCAGACGAAACCTTAAACTCTCCATTAAGTGTATCCTCTCCAGTACTCAACTGTACTAAAGGCACTTCGTAGTCCGCGTAATCTTTGGCAACTCCAAAATACGGCATAAGTCTGTCCATTATATTGGAAGCAACCACCTGCGCCGGAATTGAAGCATTATAAAACTCACAGTTAGGAGAATCAATTACCACATATACTAGCACCTTGGCATCCTCTGCCGGTGCAAAAGTCATAAATGAAACGATGTAGCTTTCCTTATCTCTTGGCTGTTTTTCCGCAGTTCCTGTTTTACCGCCAATAGAATATCCATCTCTTTTCATAAGGTAACCAGTACCATAATCCACAACAGACCTTAAATAAGAGCATATGGTATCTGATGTTTCTTCTGAAACCGTTTTGCTCACAAGTATCGGCTCTATTTCTTTAATAGTCTCGCCCATGCTGTTTTGAATCTCTTTTACAATATGTGGCTGATAATAATTACCACCATTAATCAATGATGCAAAAGCCGATATGGTCTGAATCATTGATACGTTAAAGTTCTGTCCAAAGGAGTTAGTTGCAAGGTCTACATCCATCATCTCCTCAGGATCAATCAAAAGTCCTTTTGCCTCTCCCGGCAAGTCCACTCCGGTCTCTTCTCCAAACTTAAATGCACGCAGATATTTGCTAAAAATTGTTATGCCCTCATCCATGGCAATCTGCATAAGAGCATCATTGCATGACCATACGAGACTCTCTCCTAATGTCATTTCTCCATGTCCATCCCCACCATTACAGGTAATCCTTGAGGAATTGTAGATTCCTTCTCCGTCACACTCATAAGTATTTTCTGAATCAGCAACCGCCTCCTCAAGAGCAGTGGCAACGGTAAAAGGCTTGTACACTGAACCAAGCTCATATATGGAAGATACAGCAAAATTATTCCAAAGACCGTACAACATATCAACTCGTTCTGAATCTGTAAGTCCTTCCAATTCCTCTGCATCATAAATACTCTCAAGGTCTCTTGGGTTATTCAAATCAAAAAACGGAGCATCACACAATCCAAGAATTTCTCCCGAATTAGGGTCCATAACTACAACCGTAGCACTTTCAAAACCATAGGCCTCTTCAAACTTGGCTATTTCCTCTTCAATTACTGTCTGCACATAAATATCTATGGTGGATACTACTTTTGAACCATTAATCTGATCAATTACAGTAGTTTCATAGGCACTGTTATTAATATATCCATACTCCCTGCCATCAGTTCCCGCGAGGTATTCGTCGTAATAACTTTCAATCCCCAATTCTCCACCGTTGGCTTCACTTGAAAATCCAATCAAATCACAGGCAAGACTTCCGTATGGATAACTTCTCTTGTACTCCTCTTCAAACCAGATTCCTTTGATGGAAGACCCCTTTTCATTCATCGCCTCCAAAAAAGGCTCAACGGTCTCTTCCGAAAGTGAAGTCAAAAGTCTTTTGTAAGAGCTTACGGTATTACCCGCCTGTTTTTTGCTACGGTTTTCTTCAATAAAAGTTCTAAGCTCTTCTTCGTTAATACCAAAATATTTTACAAGGGCATTAATCGTTGGTTCAACATTATCCTCATTGGCCAAAAGTACTTTTGCATCTATTATTAAGTTGTAAACCTTGGTACTATAGGCAAGAACTGTGCCATTACGGTCGGTAATATCGCCTCTTCTGGCAGGTATAACCCTGCTGTCATAATCAAAATTATCGTATACCGCCTTAGAATAATCCTCTCCCTTATTAAGATGAATTCTAATAAGAAATATGGATAAAATAATAATAGCAGCTACTATTAATAGAAATATCAATAAGAGTTTTTTCTGCATTTGAACTGTGAATTTTTTGCTCTTTTTTGTTTTTCTATTAGTCATAGCTGCCTACCCTACTTATAATTTTCATTATTTACCCGGAATATTGCTATACTGGATTACATACTCGCTTTCGCCGCTTTCATATGAAATCACCTGCTCTGGAGCTGCATGAACCATTCCCAGCTCTTCCGTGGCTACTCTATAAATATAATTAAAGTCTACGGATGTGTCAATGTTAAGTTCTTTCTGGTCATTAGCTTCCTTCATCTCATTAAGCTGTTCCTGAAGTCTTGCAATCTCCTTATTCTGCTCACTCTGGGTGTTAATCTGGCTTATGTATTTAGTGCAGGTAAATAATGTTACCGCAACTGCCGATACCACAAAAAAAGTATAGAGCGCACCAAATCTTGAAGCTTTTCTTCTGTTCTCAGAAGCCTGATGCTCCTTAGTCTGTCGTCTTACTTCCTCCTTATCTCTATGTCTAGGTTCTCTGACCGGAGTCTCATACTCTCTCTTAGGTGCAGCTGAACCGTATAAAAATTCTTCATTGTAATTATAATTTCTCTTTGCCATCCTTGTACACTTCCTCTCTAAATCCATTAAGAGCGCGGTTACTATATGCTTCTTTCAAAAATCCTTAATTTGGAGCTTTTGGAGCGTTTGTTATCTGCCAACTCCTGTTCTCCCGGAACAATCGGCTTCCTGGTAACAATCCGTCCCTTCGGCTTGTTATTACATACACACACTGGAAATTCAGGTGGGCATGTACAGGTATTTACATTGTCCCTAAAGCGATTTTTAACAATTCTATCTTCCAAAGAATGAAAGGTTATTATGCACAACCTGCCTTCATCCGATAAAAGTTCAATCATATCATCAATGGAATTCTCCAAAACCTCTAATTCCTTATTAAGCTCGATTCGAATTGCCTGAAAGGTCTTTTTGGCAGGATGTCCACCTGTAATCCTCTTCTTCATAGGGATTGCAGCCTTGATAATCTCAGTTAACTGGCCTGTTGTGGTAATTCTTTCCTGCTCCCTCGCCCTCACAATATGCTTGGCTATATTCTTAGCAAATTGGTCTTCACCGTAATCTCTTATGACACGGAATAATTCCATTTCGCTATAATCATTTACAATATCTTCAGCAGTCATAGTCATTCGCTGATCCATTCTCATGTCCAAAGGTGCATTCTCTTCCTTATATGTGAAGCCTCTGCCCTCAGTGTCAAGCTGATATGATGAAACTCCTATATCAAGAAGTATCCCATCCACCTTGTCCACATTAAGACTGTTAAGCACCGCTTTGATATTGCAGTAGTTATCTCTTACTATGGTGACTCTGTCCTTAAAAGGCTCTAATCTCTTGGTAGCTGCCCCAATAGCATCTTCATCCTGGTCAATACCAATTAATCTTCCACCCTTAGTGAGTCTCTCACAAATGTGATATGAATGACCGGCACCTCCAAGAGTTCCGTCCACATATATTCCATCCGGTTTAATATTCAGTCCTTCTATCACTTCATCAAGAAGCACCGACTTGTGAACAAATTCCATACCTCGCCTCCTAAATTGAGAATCCTAAGGATTCCAGATTCATAGCGATGTCATCCATATTAGTCTCGTATTCTCCGTTGGATTCATCCCAACGTTCCTTACTCCAGATTTCAATCTTGCTGGCAACGCCCACTAGAACAACATCCTTATCAAGTCCTGCAAATTCTCTAAGCACTGACGGAATTAATATTCTGCCCTGCTTGTCCAATTCACATTCTGCCGCTCCTGCAAGGAAAAATCTTGTAAACTGACGTGAGTTCTTATTGGTAATAGGGAGAGTTCCTAACTTTTCTTCAAAAGCACTCCATTCCTCTCTGGCATATCCGTACAAGCAACCATCAAGTCCCTTGGTAATAACAAAGGTATCTCCTAACTTCTCTCTGAACTTAGCAGGTATAATAACTCGTCCCTTGGCGTCAATCGTATGATTATATTGACTCATGAACATCGTTATCACCCCTTTTCGCTAATTGTTAAAACCTTTGAAATTCACCACTTCGTTCCACTTAGTCTCACTTTTTCACACTTTTCACCACTTGTAAGCACTATTTTAGACTATTTCACTATAAATATCAAGGACTTTTTTGGTTTTTTTGAAAAAAATTTGGACACAAAAAAATCCCGTGTTTTGGCACTTTTTTGGGTGCTTTCACACGGGATTTGTGTATTATTTGATTGTATCTGGTTGGTGGTGGGGGATTTTCCCATTATTTCACATATTTTCGGATGTTTTCTTCTGTAGTATTTTTCTCTGTTGTTGGTGCTTTTGTAGTGGTTTCCACTTCAAAGTCTATTGTAGAAACATTTCTATTACAGCCACATAGAATCTCTTTGGTTTCTCACGGCACGTTTTTGGCTGTGAGAAACCGCACGCGGTTTCTCAAGGAAACTTTTTCGCTGTAGGAAACCTTTTGAAAGCTTGTTGGTTTCTCACGGCACGTTTTTGGCTGTGAGAAACCGC
>CAZNUK010000006.1:0-42237 GCA_964576255.1 uncultured Butyrivibrio sp. | reverse complement strand
ACCTTTTGAAGGCTTGTTGGTTTCTCACGGCACGTTTTTGGCTGTGAGAAACCGCACGCGGTTTCTCAGGGAAACTTTTTGGCTGTGGGAAACCTTTTGAAGGCTTGTTGGTTTCTCACGGCACGTTTTTGGCTGTGAGAAACCGCACGCGGTTTCTCAGGGAAACTTTTTGGCTCTGAGATACTTTTCTCACCTTCACACCGGACCTATTTTACATAATTAACGCTATAGAAACTTTTCACAGTCTCTATAGCGCCAAACTATCCTCTCAGGTCCTATTTAAATTATTCTTCAGTCGCATCTTCAATAACAGTTTCATCAGATACTTCAGCATCTTCAGCGACAATCTCCTCGGACGATTCCACTGCATCGTCTGACACTCCCGTAGTCGCTTCCAAAACTACCTCCTCTGTCTTCAAGCTCTTACCTCTTAATCTAATTCTCATCACAACAATAACCGCAAGCGCTGCCACTGCAAGCACTGCTGATAACACCTGGGACACTGCCACGCCCTTAAGCAGAAGCTGGTCTGTTCTCATTCCCTCAATAAAGAATCTTATAATGCCATAGCCCACAAGGTAACGACAAAGTGTTTCTCCATTGAATTTCTTCTTATCCCTGAACACCAAAAGCAATACAAGAAGAATCGAATTCAAGAAGCTCTCATACAAAAATGTCGGATGCACCTGAACATAGAAAGCTCCATCAACACTGACAATCATATCAGTATTAACAACTGTGGCATCCTTAACAGGAATCTGCATCGCAAAAAGACTGTCCGTAAATCCGCCATATGCCTCTCTGTTGAAAAAATTGCCCCATCTTCCGATAATCTGTCCAACAACAATTCCAAGAACAATTGTATCCAACATCTTAAGAGGATTTTCTTTCTTAATTTTGCAAAATACAAGAAGCACCAGTGTCGCACCAATAATAGCTCCGTAAATTGCCAGACCTCCCGCTCTTAAGTTAATAATCTGGTCAAGATGCTTGCTGTAGTAATCCCATTCAAATGCTACATAGTACAATCTCGCACCAACGATGGCTCCCAACATTCCAAAAAGTGTGTAGTCCATGTACAAATCAACGTTCTGCCCTCTTCTCCTGGCATCATGGTATGCCACCAATGCTCCTGCAATAAGTCCAAGAGCAATAATAATTCCGTAAAAAGCAATCTCAAATCCAAAAATTGAGAAGCCCTTGCCTACAGAAAATTCCAATCCCAAATTCGGGAATCTTATTTCTCCCATACAAATCTCCTTTATAACCATTCTAGAAGACATTTTATTACAAATTCTACTAAATATCAATAAAATGATTGTTGTTAAAAAAAACTATTTGTGGTATCTTTTTATAAGTAACAGAAAGGAAGATATAATATGAAATTAGGAATTGTTGGATTACCAAATGTCGGAAAGAGTACTCTTTTTAATTCATTAACCAAAGCAGGAGCCGAATCTGCCAACTATCCATTCTGCACAATCGACCCTAACGTAGGTGTGGTTGCAGTTCCGGATGAGCGTCTCGGTCTTCTTGCAGATTTATATAACTCAGCCAAGATAACACCTGCTGTAATTGAATTTGTTGATATTGCAGGACTTGTTAAGGGTGCCAGCAAAGGCGAGGGCCTTGGCAATCAGTTCCTCTCACATATTCGTGAGACCGACGCCATCGTTCACGTTGTAAGATGCTTTGAAAACAGTAACATCGTCCATGTAGATGGTTCAATCGACCCATTAAGAGATATTGAGACAATTAATCTTGAGCTTATTTTCTCTGACATTGATATTGTTGAGCGTAGAATCGCCAAGGTTAGCAAGGGCGCACGTAACGACAAGGCTTTGGCTAAGGAGTTAGAGCTTCTTGAGGCTTTGAAGGCTCATCTTGAGGAAGGTGTTTCAGCTCGTTCTTTTGAGCCTGCTGATGATGACAAGAGGGAATTATTCGGAACCTATGACCTTCTTACTTCTAAGCCGGTTATTTATGCTGCTAACGTATGCGAAGATGATTTGGCAGATGACGCTGCTTCTAACCAGTACGTTGCCAAAGTTAGAGAATTTGCTGCATCAGAAGGCAGTGAGGTATTCGTTGTATGTGCTAAAATTGAAGAAGAAATCTCTGAATTAGAGGATGATGAGAAGAAAATGTTCTTAGAGGATTTGGGACTTTCCGAATCCGGTTTGGACAAATTAATTAAAGCCAGCTACAAATTACTTGGCTTAATCAGTTACCTTACAGCAGGTCCTACCGAGACAAGAGCATGGACAATCACTAAGGGAACCAAGGCACCACAGGCTGCCGGCAAAATCCACAGCGATTTTGAGAGAGGCTTTATCAAAGCTGAAGTTGTTCACTATCAGGACCTTCTTGACTGCAAGACATATGCCGCAGCCAAGGAAAAAGGCCTCGTAGGAATCGAAGGCAAAGAATACGTTGTTAAGGACGGAGATGTTATTTTATTCCGCTTTAACGTCTAAGGAATTAATTACAATTAAACATCCCTTATCAAAAACGACTTCACCAACTGATTGGATAAGTTCGTTACTGATACATCTGGATGCACCGGGCTTTAGGTCATACCCACTAAGGGAGTACTTAAAGCCCTTTAATTTTAACCCTTTTACCACTCCGTCAAATGGCACAAAAGAAATATATTTGCCCCTGCACGCCTGTCCGTCAATGACAAAAGATTTGTTTTTAAGGTAAATTGTATTGCATTCGTCAATAATTCTGGCGTCAACTCCACCGTCCAAAGCGATTTTAAGATTGTGAATATTGGCAAGAAGATGGTCAAGTCTTCCCCCTGTTGCTCCAAGAATATCCATATCTGATTTAAGCATTACCGCTTCTTGTATGGCTATTTCAGTATCCGTGTCATCTTTTTCCGGTTGGAAACGCCTCACCGTAACTCCCTGATTCTCATACTCTACAAGAGTCAGCTCATAAGCAGAATCAAAATCTCCCACAATCATGTCAGGAATCACATTAAGAATTTTGCAGTAATCCAGACCATGGTCTACTGCTATCACATAATCATATTTATTTTTTTCTAAAAAGGAAACGGCAAATTCCTTATCAAATCTGCCGCCTGTAATAATTAATGTTCTCACAATTTAATCCTCGTATTTTTTAAGAATATCCAAAAATCCCTTAACCTTGTCAGGAATTTTTTCTCCAAAAACAGCTGAACCTGCCACAATAATGTCCGCTCCGCTTTTAAGCACCTCTTCCACATTATCAAGCTTAACCCCTCCATCAACCTCAATGAAGAAATCCAAATTAAGTTCATCCCTAAGTGCTACAAGCTCTCTTATCTTGTCATGGGATTCAGGTATAAACGCCTGTCCGCCAAAGCCCGGATGTACGCTCATCAACACAACCTCGTACACATATGGAAGATATTCACGAAGAGTCTCCACCGGTGTCTCAGGATTAAAAGCAAGTCCCGGCTTTGCACCAAGCTCTTTTATAGCAAGAAGTGTAGCTTTAACATCCTTACAGGCTTCTACATGAACAGAAATTATATCCGCCCCTGCTTCTCTTACCTGTTTAATGTATCTTTCCGGGTCCACTACCATCATATGAGCGTCAAAAACCATATTTGATTTTGGTCTGAGACTCTGAATAATTGGCATTCCAAAAGATATACTAGGAACAAATAACCCATCCATCATATCCAGATGAACAAACTGGGAACCGGCAGCTTCTATCTGTGCAACCTGTTCACCTAAAACAGTAAAATCCGCCGACAAAATAGACGGTGAAAGATATTTTTTCATTAATATTTCCTCTTCTCTTTCAATTCTTTGTACATTTCAGTATATATATCGTATCTTACCTTGCTAATTATGCCTTCACTCACTGCTTCTTTAACCCGGCAGTTTGGTTCATTCACATGAACACAGCCATTAAATCTGCACTGCCCTTCGTAGGGCTCAAATTCATTAAAGTAATAACGAAGACTGTCATGTTCCACAACATCATAATCCAATGAAGTGAAACCCGGCGTATCCATAATATAAGTGTTATCTCCAAGATGGAATATCTCAGAATGCCTGGTGGTATGCTTTCCTCGGTTGATTTTCTCACTGATATTTCCGGTCTTGGAATTGGCATCAGGAAAAATCTCATTAAGTATTGAGGATTTGCCCACTCCCGATGGCCCTGCAAATGAGGTGGTTTTGCCCTTCAATAGCTCGCCAAGCTCCTTAATTCCTTCATTAGTGACAACGCTTGTTACGATGATTTTAGCACCGCTTTTGTAAAATATATCCACAAGATATTTAAGCTCTTCCTCCGATGCCTGGTCGGATTTGTTAAAACAGATTATGGTTGGTACTTCCTGATATTCCATCATCACCAGAAATCTGCTAAGAAGATTAAAATTCGGTGCCGGTGACAAAGACGCAAAAACGACCAGCGTCTGGTCAATATTTGCAACCGCCGGTCTTATTAACTGGTTTTTGCGTGGCAGGATGTCCACCACGTTACCGGTTAATTCGGTAGCGCTTATGACATCCATCTCCACATTATCCCCTACAAGGGGCTTTATTTTTTTGTTACGAAAAACTCCCTTTGCCTTGCATTCATATATGTTGCCATCAAGGGCATGTACATAATAGAAGCCGGCAATTCCTTTTATTATTTTACCCTGCATGAGTTCCTCTAATCTTATTATTCTGCCACAATAGTAACACTTACGTATGCTGTATATAAAACACCATCACCATCTCCACCATTATCGGCTTCATATGTACCGCTGCCGTCAAATGACACAGCAGCATAAGCTTCACCATCTCCGGCAGTTAAGCCTTCAATTCCAGTTATACCAGAAAGACTAAAGTTCGCAGAACCATCCAAATCTGAATATGTCGCAAAGCTCTTGGTATCAACCTTAACGTCAGCTCCGTTAGCATCCTTAACTCTGATATCAACCTTAATATTAGTTGCTGTATCAGGAACAATATCTGTAACACTTCTTCTTGTCACTGAACCTGTAAATGTTACAGTTGTGGCAACCGTTGTTGCATCTTCATCTGTAGGCGTTTCCGTTGCAGGCTCCTCAGTTGTTGGTTCCGCTGTTGTTGGTGCCTCAGTGGTTGGCTCCTCGGTTGTTGGTGCCTCGGTTGTTGGTGCCTCGGTTGTTGGTGCCTCGGTTGTTGAATCCTCAGTTGCTTTAGATGGGTCCGGTCCTTTACTTACAATTAATGTAATAGGTGTTGTTACCGGTGCTTTTTCGCCCTCTGTTGCTCCTGTAAGAGAAATTACAAGTCCTTTTTCGATTTCCTCATCATACTCATATTCAACTGTAACCTTTGTAAATAAAAGGGCATTAAGTTTTTCTCTAAGTTCTGTTGCTGTAAGTCTGTTACCATCTTCATCCTTAATGCTAGGAACAGTTTCGTTAACAACATCCGGTCCTGTGTAAATAACAAGAGTAACTACATCTCCGCTCTTAACACTGGTTCCTGCCTCCGGACTGGAGCTCTTAACAGTTCCCCACAGAATTGAATTGTCAGTTTCTTCATACTGATATGATACCTTCAAATCCTTACCCTTAAGCGTAGAATCCGCTGTAGCCTGGTCATTACCAAGCACATCTGGTAAAACAAAAGTAACCGCTCCCTTACTGATTGTTACAATAACTGTAGAGTTAGGTGTAGCTCTTGTTCCGGCATCAATGCTCTGCTGGAATACAATTCCTGCTTCATAGGTGCTGGAGAAATCGTAGATTTCTTTGATTCCAAGACCTGCTGTATTTAAAATTTCTTTGGCCTGTTCATAGGTGTATCCGATTACAACCGGAACTTCTACAAGTCCATCATCCGCAGTTGTTGTCTGATTATTCGTAGGTATGGTTGTAGTCTTGTTACCTGAAAACATATTAATTATCTTAAAAAGAAGAATAATCAATATTATAAATATTACAACACCAACTGAAATTCCGATGATTGTAATAATTTTGTCCATCTTTTTGGATGCCGCAAGATTAATATCTTCCTCTTCTTCATCCAATTCAACCGGAGCAACAACCACTTCATCTTCCTCTGTATCTTCAGCCACATCATCAGTAGAAACCGGCTCCAAACCATCGTGACTTGGATTTATAACATCAAGTCCAACCGACTTCTGTCTTGACATAGCACTAATCTGTGCAACATCTTCGGAATCAATCATCTGTGTAGGAGCATCAATTGCTACTGCGGATGCAATAACTACAAAATCCTCATCCGGTGTTACTAAAGAACGCTTCAAATCCGCAATAAGATCCATTGCATTCTGATATCTCTTCTCAGTCTTTTTCTGAGTACATTTAAGAACAATCTTCTCAACGCTGACAGGGATCTCCGGTACATAATCCTTAGGTGATACAATATCATCCTGGATGTGCTGAAGTGCAATGGCAACAGTTGTATCTCCCTCAAAAGGAACTCTGCCGGTTAACATCTCAAAAAGCATAATACCGAATGAATAAATATCACTCTTATCATCGCTATATCCGCCTCTGGCCTGTTCAGGAGAAATATAATGAACAGAACCCATCACAGTGGAATTAATTGTGTTAGAGGATGCAGCCTTGGCAATACCAAAATCTGTAACCTTAACCTTACCTTCCTTGGAAATAATAATATTCTGTGGCTTAATATCTCTATGGACGATTTTGTGCTTATGGGCAGCATCCATTCCCTGGGCAACCTGAATTGCAATGCTGACTGCCTCACGAATTCCAAGACGTCCCTTCTTCTCAATATATTTCTTGAGAGTGATTCCTTCAACAAGCTCCATTACAATGTAATATATGCCGTTTTCCTCACCAACATCATACACATTAACAATATTGGCATGCATAAGTCCCGCTGCGGACTGTGCCTCAGCACGAAACTTTGCCACAAAAGACTTATCCTCACTAAATTCATTTTTGAGAACCTTAATGGCAACGCAACGGTTAAGCTTATGGCATTTTGCCTTATATACATCGGACATTCCGCCTGAGCCAATTTTCTCAATTATTTCATATCTTTCTGCAATAAACATTCCTTCTCTTAACATATGACCTCCTGTAACCACTATGGTTCGATAATAACAAGGGAAATATTATCCTTGCCACCGTAATTATTCGCAGTTTCAATCAGCTTTTCAGCTCTATATATAATATCTGCATCCTCCGATAGGATAGATGCTATTTCATTATCAACAATCATATTGGTCAAGCCGTCTGAGCACATAAGAATCTTCTCATTGCCCACAAGCTCCACCTCGAAAAAATCCGCAATGACATCATTACTGCCACCTAACGCTCTTGTAATAAAATTCTTGCGTTCATGATTTCTCGCTGATTCTCTGTCGATACTTCCCATGCTGACTAATTCCTCCACATAGGAATGATCTCTGGTAACCTGATTAAATTCTTCTCCAAGAATATATAATCTGCTGTCACCCACATTAGCGATATATACTGACTTATTGATTATAGTCGCCACAACAAAGGTTGTTCCCATGCCGGAATAATCCTCTGAAGTTGCTGCTAACTCCAAAAGCTTCGTATTGGTGTATTTAATTGCCTCCGAAATTACGGAAACTGGGTTATCATTCTTAGCATTCTTTACGCATTCCACAAAGGTTTCCACGGAAAACCTTGATGCCTTATCACCAGCTTTATGTCCTCCCATTCCATCTGCCACTATGAACAAATTCGGCAGTCTGCCGATTTCTCTGGTGGTACAGAACACACAATCCTGGTTCATGCTTCGACATAATCCCACATCCGTTAAAGCATATGCCTCAATCATACTCGCTCCTCTAGATGTTCTTCACTGTATCTCTTTCTCAATTGTCCACAGGCACCATCAATATCTCTGCCCATTTCTCTCCTTATTGTAACATTTATTCTGTTTCTTTCAAGTTTATTTTTAAATTTGTTGATATTAGAAGCATCACTCTGCTTAAAATCCCTTTCTTTAATGGGATTTACAGGAATTAAATTCACATGGCAATTCATTCCTTTCAAGAGACCCGACAAAAGCTCTGCACAATGTTCGGAATCATTTTCTCCCTTAACAAGACTATACTCAAAAGTAACTCTTCTACCCGTCTTATCTATATAATATCGGCACGCCTTCATTATTTCTTCAATCGAATACTTATTAGCTATGGGCATCAATTTTTTACGCATCTCATCCGTAGGAGAATGAAGTGACACCGCCAGCGTAAGCTGTAATTTCATATCAGCCAGCTCATATATTCTCTGAACAAGGCCGCAGGTGGATACTGTAAGGTTTCTGGCGCTTATATTAAGTCCGTTTTCATCAGTCAAGAGCTTCTGAAATTTTACAAAATTGTCAAAATTATCGAAAGGCTCTCCCGACCCCATAACAACCACATTGGAAACGCGTTCCCCTGTATGCTTCTGAATTCTGTATATCTGGTCCAGCATTTCCGACGGAGTAAGGTTTCTAGAGAGTCCATCAAGGGTTGATGCACAGAATTTACATCCCATTCTGCATCCTGCCTGAGAAGATATACACACTGAATTACCGTGGTGATATCTCATAAGAACACTTTCTATAAGGTTTCCGTCAGCTAATTTAAAAAGATATTTGGCTGTGCCATCCTCCTTGGACACCTGAACGTTAACAGGCTCAAGGCGGGTATATTCACACTCTTCAAAAATATGCTTTTTCAAATCTGAGGGCAGATTAGTCATTTCCTCCGGAGCTTCAGCCAGTCTGATATGCATCCAATCATACAGCTGTTTTGCACGAAACTTAGGATAACCCTTAGAAACCAAGTATTCAGTTAATTCTTTAAAATCAAATGACTTAATATCTGTTTTGTTCATTATTATCCGTATTACTTACGAAGGAATCTTGCAATAAAGAATCCGTCGTGCCCTTCCAATATTTCATCATCACCATTTTCTGTATTTTTAAACACACCGGGAAGAAGCTGTAAATATCCCTTTTGTGTTGTTTCACTTCTAAATGACTCCGGTATATATTCATCAATAGAATCCAGTCTGAATGGAAAATTATCAAGAAACCATCTTATATTTTCTTCATTCTCTTCCGGTGTTACCGTACAAGTGCTGTATACAAGAGCTCCTCCGGATTTAACATAATCAGCGGATGCCTTAAGTATGCTTCTCTGAAGCTCCGCAAGTGCATTGACATTTTCCGGTGTAACGCGATATTTAATGTCAGGTTTTTTGGAAAAAATTCCAAGACCAGAGCATGGCAAATCTGCAATCACTATATCAGCCTTGCCTATGGACATTTCATCCCTTCTGGTGGCATCCATTACAGTTGCCGCAACATTTTCCAGTTCAAGTCTTGTAATATTATCTTTAATTAACTGAACCTTGGCAGCTGACACATCTCTGGCTTCCACACATCCTGTGCCCTTTAAAAGCTCTGCCATATGCATACTTTTACCACCCGGTGCAGCACACAAATCAATTACATAGGCATTATCCTTAGGTGCAGCTATATGGCTTACAAGCATAGAGCTTATATCCTGTACAAAAAACAAGCCCTCGTTGAATTCCTTGATTTTTTCTAGATAATCGTATTCCGAGATTGTCATTGCCTCTTTTATAAGCTTGGACTCTCTGACTATAATACCCTGCTCTTTAAGGCGCGCTGTAAGCTCATCTCTTGTAATTCTTGCGGTATTACAGCGAATGGTAAGCTCTCTATGGGCAAATTGTGACATAAGCATATCCTCTGCCACTTCCCTGCCATATATCTGAAGCCATTTTGCAACAATCCATTCCGGCGTAGAATAGCGAACTGAAAAACATCTTATCAAATCCGAATCATCCGGGTATGCAATATTCTCCTTGGATGCAGCTATTTTTCTAAGAACCGCATTAACAAAGCCCCGCAAATTCTTAAATCCTCTTTTAACAATTATCTTAACCGCCTCATCACAGGCTCCATAGTCTTTGACCCCATCCATATACACAATCTGGTATACACTCATACGAAGTACATTTCTGATAACCGGCTTCATCTTAGCAGTTCTGATTGAAGAAAAACTGTCTATTATATAATCCAGTGTTATTTTACGTTCCACAGTGCCTCTGACCACTCTTGAAACAAAAGCTCTGTCCTGACCTGAAAGATACTGATATTTCCTAAGAGCATCCGAAAGTATAATATGAGTAAAACCATCATTTTCGTTAATTTCACTCAATATATCCAATATTAAGTTTCTGGTATTTACCTGTTGCTTCATAATATAATGCCTGTTTCAACCTGACATCCTCTAAGGAATGCCTGTGTCTCCATTCTTTTTTTACCCTCAAGCTGTACTTCCTTAAGAATTAAGCCATTTTTTCCGGTGCTGACATATATATAATCCTTGTCAACCTTATATATTGTTCCCGGTTTATAATCGCTACAATCAGTGTAGTCCACATCTGCCGCCCAGATTTTGAGGGTTTTTCCTTTATAATTTGTATACGCAGACGGCCATGGATTCAGACCTCTTATTAATCTCTCAATCTCTACCGCCGGCTTGTTAAAATCAATTACTCCAGTGGTTTTATCAAGCTTGGCAGCATGGGAAAACTCCCCGGACTGAGGTATTGGCGTAATGCTTCCTGAACTGAGACCATCAAGTGTTTCCACCAAAAGTCTGGCGCCAAGCGCCTCCAATTTATCAAAAAGGCTTCCGCCGGTTTCTTTTTCATCAAGAGTATACTTAGCTACCATAAGCATATCTCCCGTATCAATTCCCTCGTCCATCTGCATTGTGGTAACTCCGGTTTCTTTCTCACCATCAATTACTGCCCACTGAATAGGTGCAGCTCCCCTGTATTTGGGTAAAAGTGAGGCATGTACATTAACGCAGCCGAATTTTGGCATATCCAGAATTTCTTTGGACAAAATCTGTCCAAAAGCAACTACAACTATAACCTCAGGATTAAGTTCCCTAAGCACTTCTACAAATTCCGGCACCCTTACCTTTTGTGGCTGATATACCGGAATATTGTACTTAACTGCGCACTCCTTAACCGGGCTCATTCTTAGCTCACTGCTTCTGCCCTGCCTTTTGTCAGGCTGGGTTACTACAGCCACAACCTCATGTCCTTTTTCAATTATCGCTTCAAGAGTTCCCACTGCAAAATCAGGGGTTCCCATAAAAATCACTCTCATAAAAACATCTCCAAAGGTATTTTATTCCTCGTCATATTCAACTTCCATCAAATCACCCTCCACATGGTCGATATATAAATCTCCATCCAAATGGGCAATTTCGTGACAAAGTGCTCTCGCCATTAATTCTTCACCCTCAACAATACATTCATTCATATCCAAATCGTATGCTTTAACTTTGACATAATTAGGTCTGGTTACATTACCGGCCTTTCCCGGTATGCTAAGACAACCCTCCTGTCCGGTCTGGCTTCCTGACTGTTCAATAATCTCAGGGTTAATAAGAACAATTGGTCCGTCGCCGATATCAATTACAGCAATTCTCTTAAGAATTCCCACCTGAGGACCTGCAAGTCCAACTCCATTTGCCTCATACATAGTATCAAGCATATCTTCTGCCAATTCTTTAATTCTGTCAGTTACTTCAGGAATTTCTCTACATACCTTTCTAAGTATTGGGTCTCCTTCAACTCTGATATTTCTTAATGCCATTTTAATCTTCTCCTATCTGAAATCAAATTGTATCTGACACTCCTTAAAGCTGTCTTCTGTGCTAATCTTTTCAATTATATCCCTAATTTGTGTCAATTTCTTGTATTGGTTATTTTTGTAGTATATCCGCCTGTAAAACACATCTTTTATCTTATATATGGCGGCATTGGATGGTCCAATCACTACTGAATCACAGGTTTTGGTAAGCTCCTTAATCTGCAAAGATGCATTAACTGCCTTATCCTCATCCGCTGATGCAATGGTTACGCTTAACATTCCGGTTACGGGAGGATAATTCATAAGTTCCCTGTAATTAATCTCTTCATCATAAAAGCCTTCATAATCATTCCTTGCTGCACTTTGGATTGCATAATGCTCAGGATCATAGGTCTGAATTACAACCTCCCCCGGATTAGCTCCTCGTCCTGCTCTGCCTGATGCCTGCAATAGCAAATCAAAAGTATTTTCTGCCGCAGTAAAATCCGAAGTATGTAAGGAAGTATCCGCAAGAATTACTCCCACTAAGGTTACATTAGGAAAATCATGACCCTTAACAATCATCTGTGTTCCAATTAAAATATCTGCATTTCCTTCCATAAATTCCCGTAGGATTTTTTCATGTCCATATTTGCCTTTAGTGGTATCCATATCCATTCTAAGGGTTCTGGCCTTGGGAAAAGCTTTTTTAACAGTTTCTTCAATTTTCTGGGTTCCGGCTTTAAAAGCACCAATATGTGGCGAACCACAATGAGGACAATTCTTAATCATCGCCTGTTCGTAGCCACAATAATGACAAATAAGCTTGTTATTATTGTGAGCAGTCATAGATACTGCGCAATGGGGACATTCCAAAACCTTACCGCAGCTTCTGCAATTAATAAAGCCCTGATAACCTCGCCTGTTAAGAAACAGCATAATCTGTTCTTTTCTTGCCAGTCTGTCCTCCATTAATTCATATAGCTTGTTGCTAAGAACCGAACGATTACCATTCTTAAGTTCCTCCCTTAAATCCACAATAGTGGTCTTAGGCAGACTAGAAAGTCCCGCTCTTTTATTGAGGGAATACAGATTATATATTCCGTTCTTAGCATTGTAATACGACTCCAGAGAAGGTGAGGCAGAGCCTAAAATCACCTTGGCATCACACATAAGTGCCAGCTCCCTTGCCACCTCTATTGCATGATATTTTGGAGTAATATCACTTTTGTAAGCATTTTCATGCTCTTCATCTATTATAATCAGCCCCAGATTAGAAAACGGTGTAAAAAGTGCCGTTCTGGGACCTATCATAATCTTAATTTTGCCCTGTCTTGCCATTTCGAAGCGGTCATATTTTTCTCCGTCGGACAAGCGGGAATGTATTATGGAAATAATATTGCCAAATCGGTTATAAAAGCGCATTACCGTCTGGTATGTAAGAGCAATTTCCGGAATAAGCACAATTGCTTCCCTTCCACTTTCTATAACATGGTTAATAATCTCCATATACACTTCTGTTTTACCACTGCCGGTTATACCTTTAATAAGGCAGGTGGTATTGTCCCCTCCCTCAAGCTCATCTACAACAGAATCCACAACCTCCTGCTGTCCTTCATTAAGTAATACTTCCTTAGGTTCAGCCTCGGCGTGGTGTATTTCATTTCTAAAAGCTTCTGTGGAATATATTTCAAGAACACCTTTGTCCTCCAGTCTGTTAACTGTGGAGACAGAAGTGTTACATATACTGCAAAGCTTCTGTAAATCCAAATCGTTATTCTCAATTAAAGCATTCAAAACCCTGCCACTGGCATTACGGCTTTTGCTATGTGCTTCTCTTGCCATTTCTGTGGCTTCTTCCTTAGAAATCAGAAGGTGCACAGTTCTGTTAATCTGGCGCTTAATACTTTTTTTGATAGGAATTACTGTTTTGAGAGCCTGATTCATAGTTGAACCATATCTGTTTTTCATCCAGTGGGCAAGCTGTACAAATCTGCTGTCAGTGGATACATTTCTATCAACCAGACTATTAATCTCTTTAAGTCTATCCGGCTCAATTTCCGGCTCAGCACTAAAACCTATAATGTATCCGGTTCTTGTGGTTTTTCCAAAGGGAATTGATACTCTGTCCCCCACTCTGAGAACCGTTTCAAGCTGTGACGGAACAATATATTGAAAGCTTCTGTCCAATTCCTGCGACGATATATCTACAATAACCTGAGCAAATTTCATTAGTGCTTCAGCTCCTTCGCTGCATTTTCAATCAGTTCTCTGTCAGTCATATGGTATTTCTTGCCTTTTATCTCCTGATAATCCTCATGACCTTTTCCTGCCACAAGAATTATATCACCTTTTTGTGCATTAAGAATTCCATATTTTATGGCTTCGCCTCTATCCTCAATAAGAATATAGCCTCCGCTCCCCTTTTTAAGACCTGTCTCAATATCCTTCATAATATCAAGTGGCTCTTCATCTCTTGGATTATCACTGGTAACTATGGTAAAATCAGACATCTCACCTGAAATCTCGCCCATATCAAAACGTCTGTTTCTGGAACGATTACCACCACATCCAAAAATTGTAACAATTCTCTTAGGGTTATATTCTTTAATGGTGCTCAAAAGACTTTTTAACGCCATTGCATTGTGAGCATAGTCCACCATAACAGTAAAATCATCCGAAACCGGAACAATTTCCACTCTTCCCGGCACTTTGGCGTCTCTAAGTGCTTTAAGAACATTGTCCTTATCCAGATTAAAAAATCCGGCTATTGCAATTGAACACAATGCGTTATATACGGAGAATTCTCCCGGTAGTTCAAGAACCACATGTTCTAAATTGCTTCCCTTAACATCAAACTCCGTATATATTCCACCACCACTTCTATGGTAATTAATATTTTCTGCTTTAACCGTGGCATCACCAGTAATTCCGTAGGTACATACGTCGCAGGTGTGCCCCTTAAGCATCTCTGTATAATGCTCACTGTCACTGTTGAAAATTCCGGTTTTGCACTGACGAAACAGCATTGCCTTACATTCAGCATAATTTTCAAAAGAACTGTGCTCATTAGGGCCAATATGGTCCGGTTCAAGATTAGTGAATACTCCCAAATCAAAAGTTATGCCCGCAGTTCTATGAAGCATAAGTGCCTGAGAGGACACTTCCATAACTACACAACGGCAGCCCTTATCCACCATTCTTCTAAAATATTCCTGCACCTTATAGGATTCAGGCGTGGTATTCATAGATGGAATAACCTCATCTCCGATTATAGTCTGAATAGTTCCTATAAGACCTGTAGAAATATTACAAGCCTCCAAAATATCCCTCACCATATATGTGGTGGTGGTTTTGCCTTTGGTTCCTGTTATTCCAATTGTGAAAAGCTCTTTTGCCGGGTAGCCAAAAAATGCCGCCGACATATAAGCAAGTGCTTTTCTCGTATCTTCAACTTTAACGACAGTTACATCAGCCAATTCACCCGCAATTTCTACATCATCCTGTACAATTACAGCTACCACACCCTTAGATACTACATCCTTAATATAGCTATGCCCATCAGAAACAGCACCTTTGATACATACAAACACATCATCCTGCTGTACTTTTCTAGAGTCATACACAAGCTCATTAACCTGTATATCAGCTTTTCCATTTATTAATTCGTAATTTAATTTTTCCAAAAGCTGTGTAAGTAACATAGAAATCACCCTTTTAATGTTTTATTTGGTCATATTAACTGCTTCTACGCAATTATTCATAAGCATTGCAATTGTCATAGGTCCAACGCCACCCGGAACCGGTGTTATTGCTGACACCTTAGAAAGCACATCATCATAATCAACATCTCCGCAGAGGATTGCCTTACCACTTTCTGAAACTCCAAGTCTGTGAATTCCGACGTCAATTACAACTGCTCCTTCTTTGACATATTCCTTAGTAATGAATTTTGGTTTACCAATGGCAACTACAAGAATATCAGCTCTCCTGGTAACCTCAGCCAAATCCTTAGTTCTAGAATGAGTTATTGTAACAGTTCCATTCTCTCTAAGAAGGAGTGCAGCCATTGGCTTACCTACGATATTACTTCTTCCCACAACAACACATTCTTTGCCGGCAATTTCAATATTACTTCTCTTAAGAAGCTCAATTACACCTGCTGGTGTGCAGGATACAAAGCCCGGCTGACCAATATTAAGAGCACCTACGCTCTGTGGGTGGAAGCCATCCACATCCTTAAGAGGTGAAATTGTCTTAATAATCTTATCTTCATCAATATGCTTAGGAACAGGAAGCTGAACCAGAATTCCGTCCACATCTTCTCTTTCATTCAAATCTTCTACAAGCTTAATAAGCTCTTCTTCTGTGGTATCCTCCGGCATCTCAAAAGCAAGAGAACGTACACCTATATTTTCGCAGGCTCTTTTCTTATTGCCAACGTATACACTTGAAGCAGGGTCATTACCCACCTGAATTACCGCAAGAGTAATCTCTCTGCCTTCCTCTCTATACTTAGCCACTTTTTCCTTAAGCTCTGCCTTAATCTGGTCTGAAATTAATTTTCCATCAATAATCTGTGCCATAAAAACCTCCTAAAAAAGTCCTGTTATTTTATCATTAGCTTCATCATAATCAATATTTTCTGCCGCAGGCACTTTAGGAAGTCCCGGCATAGTCATAATTGAACCTGTAATTGCCACCACAAAGCCTGCTCCGGCACTTACATATACTTCTCTTACATTTACTGTAAAATCACTTGGTCGGCCAAGCTTAGTCTGGTCATCAGAAAGAGAATACTGTGTCTTAGCCATGCATACCGGCATATTACCAAAGCCCATCTTTTCAAGATTATCAAGAGTTCTACTTGCTGCAGGAGAAAAACTTACTCCATCTGCTCCATATATCTTAGTTGCAATTGCATTAATTTTGTCCTTAAGAGGCATATCATCTTCATATGTGAGATTTAACTTCTTATCAGACTTATCAATTGATGTCAAAACCTTCTCTGCCAGTTCTAATCCACCTTCGCCACCCTTAGCCCACACATCAGAAATAGCAAATTCGCAGCCCATAGCCTCAACATGCTCTTTAATGAAATTCTGCTCTGCCTCTGTGTCTGCAACAAATCCATTAAGGGTAACAACAACAGGTACACCAAAGCCCTGCATATTTTCAATATGCTTATCAAGGTTAACAATACCTTTTTTAAGTGCTTCAAGGTTCTCTGTGTTAAGGTCTTCCTTCTTAACACCGCCGTTATATTTTAATGCTCTTACAGTTGCTACAATTACAATTGTATCAGGCACAAGTCCTGCCATACGACATTTGATGTCCAAAAACTTCTCAGCACCCAAATCAGCGCCAAAACCAGCCTCTGTAACCGCATAATCAGCAAGCTTCATTGCCATTTTGGTTGCTCTTACAGAATTGCATCCATGAGCAATATTGGCAAATGGTCCACCATGAATTAATACAGGAGTATTCTCCAAGGTCTGAATCATATTAGGCTTCATAGCATCCTTTAAAAGTGCAGCCATAGCACCTGTAGCCTTCAAATCTCCTGCTGTAACAGGCTCACCTGCATAATTATATGCAACAATTATTCTTGAAAGACGATTTTTTAAATCTTCCATATCATTAGCAAGACAAAGAATCGCCATAATCTCTGAAGCAACGGTTATTATAAAATGGTCCTCTCTTACCACGCCGTCGGCTTTGGCACCAAGACCGATTACAATATTTCTCAGTGCTCTGTCATTCATATCAAGACAACGCTTCCAAACCACCTGTCTGGTGTCAATCTGAAGAGAAT
Source organism: uncultured Butyrivibrio sp. (assembly GCA_964576255.1). Classification (GTDB taxonomy): domain Bacteria; phylum Bacillota; class Clostridia; order Lachnospirales; family Lachnospiraceae; genus Eshraghiella. The sequence continues at coordinate 24,795 of CAZNUK010000006.1, read as the reverse complement.
TTCCCTGCTGAATATGGTTATCAAGCATTGCTGCAAGAAGATTATTGGCACTGGTGATTGCATGAAAATCTCCCGTAAAATGAAGATTCAAATCCTCCATAGGAACAACCTGGGCATAACCACCTCCGGCAGCACCACCTTTAACACCAAAGCAAGGTCCAAGGGATGGCTCTCTTAATGCCGCAACTGCATTTTTGCCAAGCTGATTTAACGCCTGAGTCAGACCAATACTAATAGTGGTCTTACCCTCTCCTGCCGGAGTCGGATTAATTGCTGTAACAAGTATAAGCTTTCCATCCTGTTTATCTTGTAATTTTTTCTCTAATTCATCTGATAATTTAGCCTTATATTTGCCATAAAATTCAAGGTCATCTTCATTAACACCTATCTTGGCAGCCACATCTTTGATGTGTTCTAATTTAGCTTCCTGTGCGATTTCGATATCTGATTTAAACATACATAATTCCTTTCGCAAAACAATTAATTATTATTTAAATAGTTATTAAATTCATCCAAGGTCATCATAACCTTACGTGGCTTGGTTCCTTCTTCCGGCCCTACCACACCGGCCTCTGCAAGCTGGTCCATAATTCTGGCAGCTCTGTTAAAGCCAATTTTGTATACTCGTTGCAGCATACCAATGGAAGCTCTTTCCTTCTCGATAATAAATCTTCCGGCCTCTGCAAAATACTGGTCTCTGTCAGAGCCAAAGGCCTTGCTTTCCTCAAATCCCGGATTACTTATATGATTGGTAATGCTTTCACTATATTCTGCCTCATCGCAATGACTCTTTAAGTATTCAACAACAGCTGATACTTCTTCATCCGATACAAAAGCGCCCTGTACTCTTGCAGGCTTCTGATAGCCCTGTGGATAAAATAGCATATCACCCTTTCCAAGAAGTTTTTCCGCACCATACATATCAATAATGGTTCTGGAATCAATTCCCGAAGAAACGGAAAAAGCAATTCTTGAAGGCACGTTAGCTTTAATAAGACCTGTAATAACGTTAACGCTTGGTCTCTGTGTTGCAATAACAAGATGTATTCCCGCTGCTCTGGCAAGCTGTGCAAGTCTTACGATTGCATCTTCCACTTCATTGGATGAAACCATCATAAGGTCCGCCAACTCGTCAATAATAATTACAAGCTGTGGAAGTTTCTCTGGTTTATTCTCATCCTCCACATCAGCGGCAGCCTCGACTCTTTCGTTGTAGCCCTTCATATCTCTTACACCAAACTGTGCAAATTTGTTATATCGCTCCGTCATCTCCTGCACCGCCCAGTTAAGAGCAGCAGCAGCCTTCTTAGGGTCAGTTACAACCGGTATCATAAGATGAGGTATTCCGTTATATACGCTTAACTCAACCACCTTAGGGTCAATCATAATAAGCTTAACCTCGTCCGGTCTTGCTTTGTAGAGAATACTCATAATAATTGTATTAATACATACGGATTTACCAGAGCCTGTTGCACCTGCTATAAGAAGGTGAGGCATCTTGGCAATATCTGCCATAACCGCAGCTCCTCCAATATCCATACCTGCCGCAAAAGCAATCTTGGATGGATTTGCCTTAAACTCTTTGCCTCTGATTAAATCTCCCAAAAGAACTCCTGTGTTGGTCTTATTAGGAACCTCAATACCTACCGCAGCCTTTCCCGGAATCGGTGCTTCTATACGAATATCTGCCGCTGCAAGATTAAGCTTGATATCATCCGCAAGGGATACGATTTTACTAACCTTAACACCCTGCTCAGGCTGCAACTCATATCTGGTAACGGACGGGCCACAGCTTACATCTGTAACAGTTACCTTAACTCCAAAATTAGCCAGAGTCTGCTGAAGCTTAATTGCCGTACTTCTAAGCTCATCCTGACCGGTTCCCTGACCTTTTTTCTCTCCCTGTTTAAGAAGATTAAGTGGTGGAAAAAAGTATCTGGCAGGTTTCTTAGGCTTAACCTTAGGCTCAACCTTAACAAATTCCTCCACCGGAGCCATTCCGTTATCCTCAAACTTATCCGTTTCCTCCGGTTCAATACTTGCCGCGGTCTGTCTTTCAACATATTCCGGCTTGTATGATGTATTTGAAAAGCTTACAGGCTCATGTCCACCATGTCTTGTTCGCTCCTCTTTTTCAAATTCCGCTTTAACCAAGTCAGTGTCAATAAATCCACTGTCCTCTCTATTATACTCCTCGTTAGTATAGGAATCAAAGGGACTGCTCTGCTCCTCCTCGTAATGTCTTGCTGCATAGCTTGTAACATCCTCTGCATTATTATATGCTTTCTCATCAAAAGGAAGAATATCACCCTCAAAAGCATTAACAGGAGCAGATGAGGCACTTTCAAAGCTGAATGCCTTAGAATCCTCTTCGTCTTTAGGAATCTCCGTATCCAGTGCAACGCCCTTAACCTTATTGGCTGCACGAATCAATTTGGCTTCTTCTCTTTCCTTACGTTTCTTATCAGCACTGTCACGATACTGTTCCATATCATACTTGGCAGTCGCAAAAACTTTTTTACCGCCCTTTTTGATGCCCGAAATAAAAGAATGCTCTGTAATAACCACAAGTCCGATAATAATTAGGACAATATCAAGTATGTATGCTCCAACCGTTCCAAAGCCCATACAGAACAGCTTACAGATAAAACCACCAAGGAAACCACCACCATTTTTAAATTTTGCTGAATTGATGTAGTAATCCCCAAAGCTCCATTCTGCTGCATGATTTCCGGAAATAAGCTGAATCAGCGCACATATAAATATTGTTACTATTCCTGCTGTTATTAATTTAATTTTTACCACCGAATTATGACGGTTGGATACGCCTAAAAGCACTACTGCAATCAGTACAAGTGGGAATATGTATGCGAAAAGTCCAAAAAGTCCGAAGAAAAATGAACTTATTGCCTTACCTACAACTCCTCCCACGCCAAAATTAGTAATAAACAAAATTACAGAAAGAGCAATCACAATAAGGATAATCGCTTCTCTTAAGATGCCATTGTCCTTCTTATCCTGAGTCCGTTTACCTCTGGTTCCCTTAGAGGAGCTCGTCTTCCTTCTGTTTGTCTGTTTTTTGGTATTATTTGCTGCCATTTCGTCAGCCCCCTGTTTTTATTTTGTAAAAAGATTAAATGCAATTGCTACAAGTCCGATAAAGAGACAGTAAATTGCAAATCCAAAATATTTTTTTCTAAGCACAAGCTTAAGCATTATTTTAATTGAGAAGAAAGCCACAACTCCTGCTACTATCATTCCCAGAACATATCCGGGAAGCAGTGACAATGTAAAACCGGCTCCGTCAGCATTAATAAGCTTGTATATTATCTGTCCTGCTATTGCCGGTATGGACATTATGTATGAATATTTAACTGCTAGTTTTTTGTTAAAACCAAGAAACACGCTCATACTGATTGTTGTTGCGCTTCTTGAAATTCCCGGAATAACTGAAACACCTTGAGCCATACCTACCAAAAGACCTGCGGAATATGGCACATCCGTTATTCTATCCATACTTTCGGGATGGCGGTCCATCAGAAACAGCATAACTGCGTTAATAATAAAGCATATTCCTACAATCCACAGAACCTCTCCAACCATTCCTGCCAATCCCTGTCCAAGGATTCCCAGAATTGCTGTAGGTATAATTGATATAAGCATCATAATAACCAGCTTTTTATATGCGGTATTAATCACTCTGACATATGTATACCTTGTGTTGCCTTTTTTTCTGGCAATAAACACAAGGACATTTGCAAAAATACGCTTTAACATATCTAAGAATTCCAAAAACATATTAACAACATCTTCTCTGAAAGCAACAATCACCGCAATAACAGTCGCCAGATGTAACATTGTATCATAATACAAATCCATTTTTGTATTATTAAACATTTCATTAAATAATATAATATGTCCTGAGCTTCCAACCGGCATAATTTCCGTAATGCCATGTATCAGCCCCAGAAAAATCGCCTTAATTATTGACAAGCCAATTCCCCCGCTTTCAATTTATACTATAGCCTTGCGCATTCCGTAATATTATATCATTTTTCCACCTTAAATTCAAACAAAATATGGTTATTCCCCCGTCATCTCTTTAAGCTTTTTGTATGCCTTATCTATTCCTCCAACCTCATTAATCAGACCTTCTTTAACAGCCTCCTCCCCTACAAGAACTGTTCCCAAGTCCTTAGCCATCATAGATGTTTCCATCATCATTTCCTCAAGCCTTTTTTCGCTGCATCCGCTGTTTCTGGCAATAAAGCTTATAATTCTGTCCTGAGTACTCTGAAACTGCCTGTAGGTCTGTCTGGTTCCAAGAACGGTTCCGTTCATTCTCACCGGATGAATAATCATAGTTGCCGTTGGAACAATATATGAATAGTCCGTTGCAACCGCAATGGGAACTCCTATGGAATGACTGTCCCCAAGAACCAGAGATACCGTCGGAGTGCTCATGCTTGAAATCATTTCTGCCAATGCAAGCCCTGCGGACACATCGCCTCCCACAGTGTTAACAAGAAACAAAATACCTATTATATCGGGATTATTTTCTGCCTTTGCTAAAATAGGCAGAACATGCTCATATTTAGTTGTTTTTCCATCCTTACCAAGGCTGTCATGCCCCTCTATTTCACCTATAATACTCATTACAAGAATGCCGTTATTCTCCGACATTCCGTATTCTTTAACTGTATCCTCCATAAAAAAAACCTCCGAAAATAATCCTTAAAATTATTCCCGAAGGTTAATATTTTATTCAGTTGCTATTTTTAATGCCTGCTCAATATCCGCAATAATGTCATCCACATTTTCAATTCCCACCGAAAATCTGATAAGGTCAGGATTAACGCCTGCCTCTCTTAACTGCTCATCTGTAAGCTGACGATGTGTATGACTTGCAGGATGAAGTACTGAGGTTCTGGCATCTGCCACGTGAGTAACCATTGCTCCTAATTTAAGATTATCCATAAATTTAATTGCAACATCTCTTCCACCCTTAAGACCAAAGGTTACAACACCGCAGGTTCCATTTGGCATATACTTCTCTTGAAGCGCGTGGTATCTGTCACCTGGAAGTGTTGGATAATTAACCCATTCCACCTTATCATTAGCAGAAAGATATTCAGCCACCTTAAGCGCATTTGAGCAGTGACGTTCCACTCTAAGATGCAAGGTTTCAAGACCGATATTTAGCAAAAAGCAATTCTGTGGCGAAGGAATTGAACCTAAATCTCTCATGAGCTGAACTGTCGCCTTGGTAATGTAAGCAAGCTTACCAAATTTCTCCACATAAGTAATTCCATGATATGAATCATCAGGAGTCGTAAGACCTGGGAATTTCTCCGCATTAGCGCTCCAGTCAAAATTACCACTGTCAACAATACATCCACCTACCTGAGTAGCATGTCCATCCATGTACTTGGTGGTAGAATGAACTACAATATCTGCACCAAATTCAAAAGGACGACAGTTAATAGGTGTAGCAAAGGTATTATCCACAATAAGAGGAATTCCGTTCTTATGCGCAATATCCGCATACAATTCAATATCAAGAACATCAAGTGTAGGATTAGAAATTGTCTCTCCAAAAAGAGCCTTGGTGTTAGGTTTTATGGCAGCTTCAATCTCTTCTCTGGTAGCATCCGGAGCCACAAATGTACATTCGATACCTAATTTCTTAAGAGTTACGGCAAAAAGATTGTATGTTCCTCCATAAATAGCTGAATTAGATACAATATGTCCACCTGCTTCACAAATATTAAAAATCGCATAGAAGTTAGCCGCCTGTCCTGAAGATGTAAGCATCGCGCCAACACCGCCTTCAAGGTCGCAAATCTTAGCCGCTACTGCCTCATTAGTAGGATTCTGAAGTCTTGTATAGAAAAAGCCTGTATCCTCCAAATCAAAAAGCTTACCCATCTGCTCGCTTGTCTCGTATTTAAAGGTTGTACTCTGATAAATCGGAAGCACTCTTGGCTCACCTTTCTTAGGTGTATATCCGCTCTGAATACACTTGGTTTCAATTTTAAAATTACTCATGTCTGGTCCTCCATTCTTTCTTTAATGCCTTAATTTCTTCCTCGGGAACATCTCCCACCAAAGCAATACTGCATCGGTTAATATCAAGATACTTTTTAAGACACTGATTAATTTCATCAACAGTTACTCTGTTCATCTGTTCAATTGTATCATCAATATCCTCTACTCTGCCAAGTACATGGTATGATTTGGCATTGGAATTCATTCTGGCTGTAACCGCTTCACTGGTAAGAATCATTTCGGTTTTAAGCTGTTTTTTGGTAGTTTCAAGCTCTTTTTCAGACATACCCTCTGATACAAATTTTGAAACGACCTTATAAATCCCCTTTAATACCTTAGTGGTATGGGACGGATTCATGGAAGCGTATATATGAAATAATCCAGCCGTATTAAATGAACTTCCATATGAATATATGCTATAGGTAAGTCCCATTTCCTCTCTTATCTGCTGAAACAGTCTTGCATTGAGATTACCGCCTAACGCCGCATTAATTATATTCATCGGAAATCTTACAGGACTATGTGCAGGTTCATTGTCAAAGGCAATGTTTAAATGCACCTGCTCCGTATCCTTATATTTGTACAAAAAAGCAGGTTCATAGTTAGTAGTAGGATAAGTATTTACTCTGCCGCCTTTATTAATTTGGCCAAAATAACGTTCCAGAGTCTTCATTACCTCTTCTGAATCAATCCCACCTGCCACAGAAATAATCATATTCTCAGGAATATAATTCTCCCTCCATGTGCGGACAATCTCTTCCCTTGTAAATTTCTTAACATTACTTCTGTTTCCCGAAATTATATACCCATATGAGGAATTTTTCCACACTTTTTTTTGCAAAAGTTCATGGCACAAATCCTCTGCCGAATCGTCATACATATCAATTTCATCAATAATTATATGCTTTTCCTTAGCCAAATCCTTCTCATTAAAGCTGGAATTAAATAACATCTCTGCCATTAATTCCATAGTTTTATCAAAGTCCTCGGACAAAATTCTTCCGTAAAAGGAAGTCTCCTCCTTGGCTGTGAAGGCATTAATATTGCCACCCAGGTCACTCATAATGTCAGCAAGCTCTTTTACATTATGTTTCCTTGTTCCCTTAAAAATCATATGCTCAATGACATGGGAAATACCATTATTCTCTTTATTTTCAAGGGCAGAGCCCATTTTAACAAAAATACCATAGGATACCGATTTCATTCCCGGCATCTCTTCACATATAACCGGAATATCATTCCTCAGTTTCTGTATCTTTATCATCTTTAATTCCCTCATCCTCAGGCACCTTGGTGATTTCCACCTTACGCACCACATTCTGTGAAACCTCAAGAATTCTGAAATGATAACCATCCGCAGTAATTTCCTCTGTCTCATTCTCCTCTGGGATACGATTCAGCTTAGAAATTAAATAGCCGTTAAGTGTATCAAATTCCTCACTCTTAATTTCTACGCCTATTATTTTTTCCAAATCCTCAAGTCTTGTAAGACCTTCAACTACATATGTATCATCCTCATATGTCTCAATTTCAGTTTCCTCGTCATATTCGTCCATAATATTACCTACAATTTCCTCAATGATGTCTTCCATACTTACAACACCGGCAGTCTGACCATATTCATCCACAACAATTGCAATATGAACCTTTTCCGACTGCATATCCTTAAGAAGCTCATTAATATTAACACTTTCCGGCACCAGAAATGCTTCCCTTAAAAGTCCCTTAAGCTTAATAATCGGTTTCTTACGGTTGGAAGCATTGCCATACATAACCAAAGCATCCCTTATGTGAATTGTTCCGATAATATTATCCACATCTTTATCGTACACGGGAAATCTGGAATACTTACCCTGTTTCTGACTCTGCACAAACTCTTCAAGTGAAATGTTACAATCCACCGCTGCAATGGAGGAACGATGACTCATTATATCCCCTGCAACCTTGTCTCCCAATTCAAAAATATTGGTAATCATTTCCGCTTCACTGGCTTCAAGAACTCCCTGCTCCTGACCTTCATTAACCATTGTGATAATCTCTTCTTCTGTTACATTATCCACATTAGCATTAGGGTCCATTCCAAAGATTCTTAAAATCATCTCCGCAATAAAAGATATTGCCACTGTAACCGGATACAAAATAATAACAATTCCGTTGGCAGCACCGCTAAACGCCATTGCCGTCTTCTCCGGTTTAAGCCTTCCGCATTTTTTAGGAATAAGTACACCGAAAATAACCAGTATGAAAAAAATCACAAATCCAACTGCAACCGTAATCCATACACTGTTATTTTTAATCTCTGCAGCTATCATTCGTCTGACAACCCCTAATATGTAAGCTCCCGAAATAAGATTGGTCCCAAATACAACGATATCCAGGGTATCTGTAAATCGGGAGAATTTTCCCATCATTTTTTTGAGTCTGATGGCTTTTGGGTTGTTCTCTTCTGCTTTTTTTTCAATATAGCTTTCGTTAATGTTTTCGGATGCGGATTTAAATGCATATAAAATCACATCCATTAATAGGAATAATACCAAAAGAAAAATTCCTATATACAAATCATTCATAAAATTTCCTTTCTGTTCACAATTTCAGCCTTTGTCCTATGTACGAAGAATCTCAAGGCTGGTTAACAGTGCTTTATTCACCTTAAGGATAATTTCATTGTCAAGATGACATACCTTATCCTTTAATCGTGCTTTATCAATGGTTCTTAGCTGCTCCAGTAAAATAACCGAATCCTTAATTATATCGTACTTACTGGAGTCAATCTTAACATGGGTTGGCAATGGTGCCTTAGTCATTCTTGAAGTAATTGCCGCAATAATAACTGTTGGACTATGCTTATTACCTGTATCATTCTGTACTATGAGAACCGGTCTGATGCCTCCTTGTTCAGAACCTACAACCGGCCTTAAATCTGCGTAAAAAATATCTCCTCTTTTAATGTTCACGATAAAACACACTCCATATATTGATTTTGTCAATATTATTTCTGTATTTTCGTGGGCTTATTCATTTTAGATATATTTTTTCTCTACTCTTTCGGAAATATCACATACAAATTCGTAATTAAATCTTCCAGAAAGCTCGGAAAGCTCAGAAATTGTAATCTCATCAGCTCCGTCTTTTCCAACAATTGTTACTACGTCCTCAACCTTAACATCAGGAATATCCGTAACATCCACCACCATCTGGTCCATACATATTCTTCCAAGAATATTTGCCCTCTGTCCATGTATAAGAACATATCCCTTATTAGACAAAGAGCGTGGATACCCGTCTGCATAACCAATTGCCACAGTAGCAACCCTCATAGGCTTTGGTGTAACAAAGCTTCTTCCATAGCTTATACTCTCCCCAGCAGCCAATTCATTTACAAAAATCACATGACTTTTGATTTCCATTACCGGTTTAAAATCAGGAGATTCCTTAACTTCATCGGACGGCTTAAGTCCATAGAGCACAATTCCTTCCCTTACCATATCAAGCTGGTATTCCGGCATATCTATAATAGCAGCACTATTGGCACAATGTCTTATTGGAAAAGTAATATTATTCTCCATAAGTTTATCCAAAATGCCTGTAAATAGTTTAAACTGTCTGTGAGAATATTCCTTATCAGCTTCATCTGCTGTTGCAAAATGCATAAAAATTCCATCCCATTTTATCATTGGAAACTTATGCATATTGATAATCTTATTAACAGTTGCATCATCAGCCGCAAAGCCCAGTCTGTTCATCCCTGTATTAATCTTAATATGACACAGCGCCGGCTTATCTGCCTTAATGGCATAGCGTGATATATCCTCCGCCATATCGGTTGTCGCCACTGTAAATGTTATGTCATTAGAAATCATTTCCTCATATTCCGCCGGAGTAACATATCCAAGAACAAGAATAAAATTGTTAATTCCATTGCGTCTTAATTCCAACGCTTCCCTAACTGTAGCAACGCCAAATCCATATACTTTATCTTTGATTTCGGTAGCAATTCTAAGTGCTCCATGTCCATAGGCATTAGCCTTAACAACCGCAAGTATTTTGGTGGTTGGCGCAATCTGCTTTTGTACCTGACAAATATTATAATTAATTGAATCCAAATGTATTACCGAATAAGTTCTGGTAAATTTTTCCATAAAATCCATCCTCTAGTTCAAAAGAAAATAAATCAAGTCCGAAGCCATAAGAGAATGCTCATTAATACCCACTGTAGCCTTCTCTCCTGCAAGACCATGAATATACACTCCCATTGCCGCAGCTGAAAAAGGTTCAAGTCTAAGTGCCATCATTGCGGCAATCACCCCTGTAAGCACATCGCCACAGCCCGCCTTGGACATAGCACCACAACCGGAGTTATTAATGTATACTCTCTCTGTTCCCGGCTCTGCAACAACTGTAGTTGCATCCTTGAGAACACATATTACATTGTATTCCTCGGAAAAGCTCTTGGCAACCCCGATTATATCTGTAATCACTTTCTGCTTATCCAAACCGGTAAGTCTTGCCATTTCTCCGATATGTGGAGTTATTATAACAGTATGGGCATAGCTTTTCAATACAGCTTTATCTTCCGCTATAATATTAAGCCCATCTGCATCAATAATCAAAGGTACTTTTGCCATTTCCATAACGAGTTTAACAATACGTCTGGATGTATCACCAGTACCCAGTCCCGGTCCTAGAATAATAACATCTACTTTATTAATTTTGGCTGACAATAATTCCTCGGCATTATCCGGATTATATCCTGTTACTATGGCTTCAGGAAGATTTTTCTTCAAAACATCAGTATTATTTTCGTGTGTAAAAATCTCTACAAGCCCCACTCCGCATCTGTATGACGCCGCACCGCTAAGATAAGCCGCACCACTCATATCCTCATTACCGGCTATTATAAGCGCCCTTAAATATGTTCCTTTGTTGGAATATTCCAGTCTCTTAGGAATTCTTCCAATATCCTCCTGCACAAAATACATTGGTGCATTAACCTCATTAACTGCACAAGGACTAAAACCAATATCAGAAACGGTAACCTCTCCCGCATATTCCCTGCCCGGATACAGTAACATTCCTACCTTGTGATATCCAAAAGTAACGGTGGAATCTGCCTTAACAGCAGTACCACAGATATGTCCTTTATCCGCACTGATTCCTGACGGTATATCTACGCTTACAACATAGCTGTTGCCGGAATTAATCATATCCACTGCCTCAGCATAGCTGCCTTTTACGTCTCTTGATAAGCCCACTCCAAAAAGAGCATCTATAATAATAACATATTCTCCGACAGAAGAAATGTTACCAAAGTGCATACCTGATTTTACAGCAATTTCCTTCTGCTTATGAAATTCCTCAGTTGCTTTTGTCTCATCCCCAACCACAACTATATCTACCTTCAATCCCTGCCATGTAAGTATTCTTGCGGCTGCAATTCCATCCGCGCCATTATTACCCACACCGCACACCGCTACAATTTTTACCTCATGATTAAAATTAACTGCCACTTCCGCAACCTTGGTCGCCACAGAAAGCGCCGCCCTTTCCATTAAAACCATGGATGGCACACCTATTTTATTAATTGTATAATCGTCAATATATTTTGCAATTTTACTGTTAACTGCATATTTCATAAAACGTACCCTCCTTAAATCATTAACAGCCGGAAAGGCTTAACCTTTCCGGCATAAAAAACTTGCGTCAATTACTTATTACCGGATTTGGTATCGAATACCTCCATCATCTCCGGTCCAAGCAAATCATGCATATATGAATAGATTTCAGTGTTCTTAATCTCCTTATCCTGTTTTATCAGGACTTTTTTCTTAAGCTCAATTCTCACTTCATTAATCCATTTTCCTAATAGCTGAATATCCTCATAGTTCTGGTGAATCCTGTTGTAGCATACCTGTGTGCCTTCTATAACCAGCAAAATATTACAGTCTCTGATTTTCTTAGGAAGCTCTATCTCTTCATCCTCAAGAGCTTCTATTTTCTCCTTGGCCTCCAAAATCAGCTGTTGATTTCTTGAAAGCTGTTTTTGCTTCTTGGCTTCTGAAATATCGTTGTTATCAGCAATAGTCAAAACCTCCTGCATCAGCTTATTCTTAATATTCTTAACTGCTTTAAGGTCATTGGTAATTTTACCCTGCCTCTTAAGCAATTCTCCTAGCTGTTTCTCAAGCGCACGTATTTCCGGTGTCTTTTCGCCTTCCGGAAAAAGCCTGTGCCATCGCTCATCCAGTATAACTATCGGCAACTGCTTATAGGCAACATTTTTCTTAACCTCATCTATTGTAAGTGACATAGTTCCTCCTATCCGGTACCCTGTAACTAATTATTTTCGTCCGCTGTATCTCCAAGATTATATGACAACGTCATTAAGCTTTCAGACAAATGTACATTCTCTACAACCACGCCCTCAGGTACGGTTAAATCCATATGTGCAAAATTCCATATGCCCCTTATACCAGCATCAACTGCCAGCTTCGCCACCTGATTAGCACTCGTCTTAGGAATCGTAAGTGCAAGAATATCAATATTATTCTCTCTGATAAAATCCTGCATCTTATCCATAGGCATTATTACCGCTCCACGGCATTCCTGCCCCACCAGTTCCGGGTTCTGGTCAAACATACCTTTGACCACAAAGCCTCTTTTCTCAAAATTGGCATAATTGGCAATTGCCTTTCCAAGATTACCAGCTCCAACAATAATCATCTTATGAGTCTTGTCAATGCCAAGAATCTTAGCAATCTCCTTATGCAAATACTCCACATTATATCCATAACCCTGCTGTCCAAATCCGCCAAAATTATTTAAATCCTGACGAATCTGCGACGCAGTAACGTTCATCTTAACACTCAGTTCATTGGAGGAAATTCTCTCAACACCATTATCCAAAAGCTCCTCCAGATATCTATAATACCTTGGAAGACGTTTGGTTACAGTCATTGAAATTTCATTTCTGTCCATGGGTAAACCCTCCTCGCAAACCAGATAAATAAAAACACATATACTGTCTAATATTTTATCAGTTTGTTAAAGAATTGTCAAAAAGATTTATGTCCACAATATAAGAAAACGCGGTTGGGAGCTTCAAATTTCTCTAAGCTCTACAACACACAATGTTTTTACTATCATTATTATAAATCCTGTATTACGAGACGTGTACATATTTCAAAATAGGAGCTACAACCTGGTAGCTCCCATCAATCACATTATATTCATTATCATTCCCGGTCCAAGTTCATCCGTAGGTCTTGCCACAAAGCCGTGCTTAATGTAGAATTCCTCTCTGCCCTTGGCACACATAAGACACAGCATCATCTTGGTTCCGTCTTCTGTGATGTCTTTTACATATTCAATAAGATGACCAAGAATTTTACTTCCCACTCCCATCTTCTGTGCACTTGGAAGCACCACCAAATCCTGTATGTAGGATATTACGGCACCATCTCCAACCACTCGTCCCATACCCACAGGCTCACCATCAATATAAGCGCATACATTGAAAAGGCAGTTATTGATAGCACATTCTGCCTGATGCTCGCTTAATTTAACCCAGCCCACCTGTTCTCTGAGATAAAAATATGTATCAACATCCAAAGCATTTTCTCTAAGCTCTAACATATTACGCTACTTCCTGTGAATTCTGCTCTAGGGCTGCATTTCTCTTAGCTGCTGACTTAAGCACGGCACATACTACTATAAATACGATTCCTATAACAAGGTATATTACACCTATATTTAACAGTAACTCATTAAGTGCAGTAAACATTTCCGGCTTAACAAATCCACCCAGTTCATCTTCTGCAACACTTGAAAATCCCTTAACCAGTAAAGCTGTAAGTGAAACCCCCGCACCTACTACAGTTGCCGGAATACCAAGATATAATCCGGCATTCCATATCTGACGCTTATTAAGGAAGAAAATTCCAACCCACATAAGAAGTACTATCACATATCCGATTATTATCATCTGTGTTGTAAACATAGCTCTGATTGTCTTTAAAACAGGAGCCAGTGGATTAGTCTCTTCTTCATATATGTACTTGGTAATCGTACCGGTTGAAAAGGTGTTTTCAATATCGGATGCTTTGATTTCCTCGCGAACCTCATCCTTCATTTCTTCGGTAATATCCACATCAAAGGTGTCCTCGATAAGCTCTTCATTATCGTCAATGAAGTCCATAATATCATCCTCTGTTAAAAGAGCCACATCCTCTCCATCAAGAATGGCTTCCATTCCCACGCCAATCTTCTCAGAAAACAAATCCTCAATTCCCGACTCTTTAATAAACTCCTGCATCTCTTCTTCGGAAATATCCGACTCACCATTTTCGTCCTCAAAGCTTTCACTGATAGCTCCGGAAATAGCCTGGGATACATTATCGTATTCCTTACCATCAACTGTTATTGGAATCTCCATTTCTGTTATACTTCCAATTGTTGTGGCAATAAATTTTTCTGTAAAAATCCTATTAATAATCAAAGCTGTTGTAGTGGAAAACAACACTATGGTCATAACAACAGCAATAATAATACTACCTGCGGTTGCGCCACCTGATACTCTTTTATTCTTCATTCCAAATTCCTCCATCGTTTTTTCTAAATTATAGAACATAATGAACAAAACTGCAATACTAAAGAGTTGCTTCGTTTTTATCCGGCACCAGTCCCAGAGAAATATTCAGATTACCATTGCGGCAACGCATAGCATCTATAAATTCTTTTTCACTGAAACCATTTTTAACAACCACATAATACGTAAGCTCATAAAGAGAGCCCATATTGGTGGTTCTCACTCTTGCAAGAACATTATAGGTTGTGTATTCCTTCAACAAATCATCAAATATTCCATCATAATTCAAATCCTCAGGAATGGTGATTTTAAGGATTTTGCGACTGTGTTTTTTCTCACCGATTCTGCTCTTACATATAACAATTATGCACAAACATATAAGCACAACTGCTACCGGTGCAAGATATACAAAGCCCAGTCCCGCCGCAAGCCCTATGGACATTGCAAAAAATACAAAGGCAATTTCCTTGGCAGTTCCCTGTGCGCTACGGAAACGCACAAGAGCAAAAGCTCCCGCAAGAGAAAGAGCTCTTGCCACACTGCTTCCTACAAGCATTATTACCAAAGCCACAATTGAAGGTAAAATTGCAATGGCCACAATAAATTCCTTGGAGTAATCGTACTTTTTCTGTGTAAAAATATAGCAAAGACCTATTACCACTCCCAGAATGAATGCTTCAAGTATTATGATTATAGCAGGTATTGCTGTTATTGTTGTTTCTGTTGTCTTAATAATTGATTCAAACATAAGATTTTATCTCCTTCGCTGATAACTTTTTGCAAATAATTTTTGTACTCCGTACCATATTTAGAAAATGAGGTCTTATACACCTTAAGTTCGGACAAAATATCCACCAGCCAGATGGGTATTGACTGTGCGATTTTAACTTCCATAATCCAATAGTCCTCCGGCAACAGTTTTTTGCCGTATGAACCCGATTCAAGCTTTAAATCATCTCTCCTTGTGGTAATATTTCTATCAAAGGTAATTCTAAGCTCTTTGTCCTCTTTGGCAAAATATGCCCTTCTGTCATATGACAGATAGACCTTAGGCCGAAGGGTGTATCGCTGTCTCATATACTCTATTTCCTTAAAAATCTGTGAATTCTCACTTACAGATTCAGGCTTAATATCTTCATCAAGATAAGCAACCGCTTCCTCAAGACTCATAGTAATCCTTCGCTTATTAACATTACCTTTGAATTTCTTCTTGATTTCGATAAAAGCTTCACTATCCTTTGAAGGAGTTCCGTAAGAACGCAGTCGCAATTTTTCTTTATAGATTGGTTTCTCAATGGATTTGCGGATAAGTTCATTATCATCTGTGTCGTAATAGATATTACAGATGCTGTAAATTCCGCCATCCCTGCTGTGGGCATCGGGAACCATATATTGAGAAATCCGTTCCACAATCTGTTCATATACATCATTATTTATAAGAAACTTTTTCTCATATCTGTTAAAGACTGTATTACTCACCAAAAACCTCCCTTCACAATCAACATACTCCATAATATTATACAGAAAATATGTGATAATTTTATGTTCAGTGGCTCCGCTTATGTTGTTACTTCCTATTATATATGCACTTTGCTGTTTTTGCACGCTTTTATAAAAAACACAAGATATTGTGTTTTTTTGTGTATTTTTTATATTTTTCTCCCAATATGATGTAGACAAGCTATATATATAGTGCTATAATGGCAAACGTAGGTTGATTAAGATATTGAATGAAGGAGAAGATATAATGAGAGTAATTAAACGAGACGGCAGAGAGGTAACTTATGATCGTAATAAGATTATCATTGCCATCCACAAGGCTAACGACGAGGTTCCACTTGGTGAGAGAATCTCTGATGAGAAGATTCATGGTATTGTAAGCTCTATTGAAAAATTAGGAGCTAATACTCTTCAGGTTGAAGAGATTCAGGATATTATCGAACAGAAGCTTATGGCAGAACGCAAATTTGTTCTTGCCAAGACTTATATTATCTACCGCTATCAGCGTGAGATGGTTCGTAAGTCCAACACCACCGACGAATCAATCCTTGGATTAATCCAGCAGACCAATAAGGATGCCATGGAAGAAAATTCTAACAAGAATGCCGCTGTTGCATCAACCCAGCGTGACTTAATTGCAGGAGAAGTATCAAGAGACCTCACCAAGAGACTTTTGCTTCCTGAGAAGATTTCCAAGGCTCATGATGAAGGAATTCTTCATTTCCATGACGCGGATTATTTTGTTCAGTCAATTTTTAATTGCTGTCTTATTAATATAAGCGATATGCTGGATAACGGCACTGTTATGAACGGCAAATTAATCGAGAGCCCTAAGAGCTTTCAGGTTGCCTGTACCGTTATGACACAGATTATTGCCGCTGTTGCCAGTAGCCAGTATGGCGGACAGTCAGTTGATATCCGTCACCTTGGCAAATACCTTAGAAAGACTAAAGACAAATACATCAATCACTATACTGAAGTTTTCTCCAACCATCTTTCTGAAGAAGAAATCTTAAAGATTGCAACCGACAGAATGAAGGACGAGCTCAAAGCCGGCGTTCAGACAATTCAGTATCAGATTAATACTTTAATGACCACTAACGGACAGTCTCCTTTCGTTACACTTTTCCTTAACTTAGTTGAGGATGACCCATATGTAGAGGAGAACGCCCTCATTATAGAAGAGATTTTAAAACAGAGACTTCAGGGAATTAAGAACAAATCAGGTGTATATGTAACTCCTGCTTTCCCTAAATTAATTTATGTTTTGGATACACATAATAACTTAAGCGGTGGCAAATATGACTATTTAACCCGTCTTGCTGTTGAATGTTCATCCAAGAGAATGTATCCTGACTATATCTCCGCTAAGAAAATGCGTGAGAACTACGAAGGTGAAGTATTCAGCTGTATGGGTTGCCGTTCATTCTTAAGTCCTTGGAAGGACGAGAACGGCGAATACAAATGGGAAGGCCGTTTTAATCAGGGTGTTGTTAGTCTTAACCTCCCACAGATTGGTATCATTGCTAAGGGTAATGAAGAATACTTCTGGGAGTTAATGGAAGAAAGACTTTCACTTTGCTTTGAAGCCTTAATGTGCAGACATAAAGCCCTCGAAGGAACACTTTCAGATGTAAGCCCAATTCATTGGCAGTATGGTGCAATTGCAAGACTTGCTCCGGGTGAGACAATTGATGCGCTTCTCCACGGTGGCTACTCTTCAATTTCACTTGGATATATCGGAATATATGAAGTAACTAAGCTTATGACAGGACACAGCCATACAGAACCTGAGGGAACTGCTTTTGCTCTTAAAGTAATGAACAGACTTAGAGAAGCATGTGACACTTGGAAGCGTAATACCGGAATCGGATTTGCTCTTTATGGAACTCCTGCTGAATCTCTCTGCTATCGTTTTGCAGAAATTGACCGCAAGAAATTCGGCGATATTGAGGATATTACAGATAAGGGTTACTACACCAACTCATACCATGTTGATGTTAGAGAGAAAATTGATGCTTTCAGCAAATTTACTTTTGAAAGCCAGTTCCAGACCATTTCTTCTGGTGGAACAATCTCTTATGCAGAGATTCCTAACTTAAGACATAACCTTCCTGCTTTGGAGGAGCTTGTTAAATTTATTTACGACAATATTATGTACGCTGAATTTAATACCAAGTCAGACTTCTGTCAGGTATGCGAATATGATGGCGAGATTATTATTAACGACAAGCTTGAATGGGAATGTCCACAGTGCCATAACAAGGATCATAATAAGATGAATGTTACCAGAAGAACCTGCGGATACTTAGGTGAGAATTTCTGGAATGTGGGTAAGACCAAGGAAATTAACTCAAGAGTATTGCATGTATAGTTTTAACCATTGTGTTATTGTGGAAGGGCGGATTACAAGTCCTTCCACTTTTAATATTAGAAAGGTCGAATACAATGAATTACGCAGATATAAAACAATGTGATGCCGCTAACGGACCCGGAATACGAATTTCCCTTTTTGTAAGTGGATGTACACACCGCTGCAAAGGATGCTTTAATGAGGTTGCATGGGATTTTAATTACGGCAAACCTTTTACAGAAAAAGAAATTGACTTAA
This sequence comes from uncultured Butyrivibrio sp., assembly GCA_964576255.1. Taxonomy (GTDB): domain Bacteria; phylum Bacillota; class Clostridia; order Lachnospirales; family Lachnospiraceae; genus Eshraghiella. Next base: position 6,052 of record CAZNUK010000006.1, on the reverse strand, counting down.
TAATTGAATACCTTGCCCCAGCCCATATAACCGGACTTACAATTCTCGGAGGAGAACCAATGGAGCCACAAAATCAGACCGGCATTCTCCCACTCCTTAGAAAAGTCCGAGAGGTTTATGGCAATTCCAAATCCATATGGATTTTCAGCGGATATTTATTTGATAAGGACATCCTTGGCCGTATGGCTGACACCGTACCTGAAACCAGAGAAATTCTCTCATATGTAGATGTTATAATGGATGGACCTTATGTGGAGGAGCTTAAGGATTTAAGCGCTTATTTCAGAGGCTCCAGTAACCAGAGGGGCATTCTTGTTCAGGACTCCCTAAAAAGCGGTGAGCTTGTTTTATGGGAACCTGACACACCAAAATATGTATTTTCTAACACTTAAGGAGGCACTAATGAATATACCAGTTAAGAAATTAAACCCAAATGCAACCCTGCCAACCTACGGCTCAGAATATGCCGCAGGAGCTGATTTATATGCCTGCATAGACGAGACTGTAACCATTAATCCGGGAGAAACTCATATGATTCCTACCGGGCTTGCTATGGAGCTTCCAATGGGTTATGCAGGTCTTATCTACCCTAGAAGCGGTATGGCAAGCAAGCGTGGTCTTGCACCAGCCAATAAGGTAGGAGTTGTTGACCCTGATTACAGAGGAGAATTTATGGTGGCACTTCACAACCACTCTCTCACTCCACAGACAGTTGAACCTAATGAAAGAATTGCCCAGCTTGTGATTACACCATTTATTACAGCACAGTTTGAGCAAACCGAAGAATTAAGCGACACCGTAAGAGGTGCCGGAGGATTTGGAAGTACGGGGACAAAATAAATCACACTATTGTGTTGGGACTTTTACTTACAACTACTAGATGATGAATATGGCGCAGTGGATTTGGACCTATTTGAATACTTTTTGTATATATAGACTGGAAAAAGTCTCTATAGCTTTGCTCGCTTCAAACAGGTCCAATTCATTATGTTATCCATTTCTATAAGGAGAAAACCACAAGCACCAACACCGATATAAAAATCGCCAAAAACATTTTCTTAGAAATCTTATTAATTAAAAGCACTATTTCTCCCATTACAACTGCTGCCAATATTTTCAACACAGACAATATTCCCACAACTGCTACCACAGGTGCATTAATAGGTATATTAGCCATTGCCTGAATACTATGTATGGTTCTATCCCAATTTTCAAAAGAATATCTGCATCCATACATTATAAAATCCAGTCCAATAAATATAATTGCAATTATCGCTGATACATAAGCTACTCCCAAGATTTTTGTAACTTCGAATCTAATTCTTCCCTCAGGCTGGGATTTAATAACCATTGCCAGCTCCTTATTATAATCCATATCCGCAACAATACTAATGATAAAACATAATAACAATGCCATTATTATATCTCTGCGAAATAATTCTATAAACTCTATTATTTCCAAATCATAGAAAAATTCCACATACTCATCCGTATTTTGATAATATTGATACTTGGCATATACAGGAAGAAAAGCATCTTGCTCTGTCTTGGCTTTATCATGTTCTTTGGTACACTCATAGAATTCTTTAAATCCAATTTCCCCATTATGGTATTGTTCCTCTAACACAGAATAATTTCTAATTATGTAATCCAGTCTGCTATTTTCTTCTTCAATTTCCCTGCCTTTGTTTTCGTCTAATTCTCCATCCCATGTAACAAGATATCTTTTATATACAACTTCACTAAATGGCACAGAAATATTAAGAGAAAAATATGACACCAAAACCTTCAGAAGCATCATTCCAATGATAATAAAAATTATCATCTTATTTTGAAGATATTTTTTTATCTCAAAACCAAACATATTACCACCCATCACTTAAACCAGTGTAAGTACACTTCATCCAAAGTTACGTCTTTATTACCGGTTTGTTCTGTTACCACCGCTTTTAAATCTTCCATTGAACCTTCTGTAAGCCTCTTTCCGTCCTTTATCAAAACCATATTACATCCCACGTCCTCCGCATCTGAAATAATATGTGTTGACAATATTATTATGTGATTTTCGGACAGGTCTTTTAATATATTTTTAAAACTTATCCTCTCCTTAGGATCAAGTCCTGCTGTAGGTTCATCAAATATCATCACTTTAGGGCTTCCAAGAAGTGTAACTGCAATACCAAGTCTTCTTTTCATACCACCGGAATATCCACCACAGGACTTATCCGCCACTTCGGCTAAATTAACACTTTCCAAAAGCTCCAGGGCATTATATTCATCTTTTCCAAGCCCTTTCAAAACAGCAAAATAATCAATAATCTGTTTGCCTGTAAAAAAAGGATAAAACTCCGGACTCTGTGGAAGATAACCTAGTTTTTTTCTAAATTCTCTTCCCATTTTGAGGGTCTCTTCCCCATCAAAATAAATCTTACCATTGTCAATATTGATTACATCCGCAATAACATTCATAAGAGTGGTTTTACCAGCACCATTAGGACCTAAAAGAACATTTACACCCTCACGAAACACACATGAAAAATCCTTAAGAGCATGTTTTTTCTTATAATGTTTATTAATTTCTTCGATTCTTAATTCCATAACCCATCTCCATATTCTTTTTTTCTGCAAACAATAATAACATTACAATAGATAAAACCATAAATAAAACTGCAATTACCATAACACAAAGAATTCGCATTACTGGAAATTCTCCTACCTTAACATAATCAAAATCACTAATATAATTACAATAATCAAAAATTGAAGGTGGATAATATTGGCCTATCTTTTCATAAATCTGATTCATTTCATATGTAGACTTGTCCATTCTTCCCAGTAAAAATACCGGAAAAACCCATAGCACCATATTGCCAATAATAACGGGTATTGCCTTCAAAAAATAAGTCATTACAGCAGTGACGCACATTACCATTAAATAAATCACAAGTCGTACCAAATAATTAATGCCTATTATTCCAATTATAGATGTATGAATCGGGCAATACATATAATCCGGAACGGACTGTATAGGTGCAGTCAATACTCTAAAGCTAAATCCATACATAGTCATGGCATTTATTATCAACGCAATCAGACATAAAAATTCAAAAACAGTAAATACAACACAAAGAGCTGCAAGCTTTGTCATAATTCCATTACGCCTGCCATTTGCCGTTGACATATAGATTCCACGAAATCTCTTATGCTCTTGCCCTTTAACAACATATGATGTAAGTACAATCACCCATACAAGCATTACCATAAAAATAATTTCTGTTCGACTGAACACCATTTGCAAATAATCATCCATATTATTTACAGGTTCAACATGTACTTGTTGGTTATATACCTTAATATATTTTTCGTAATATCTAACCTCATATGGACTACTATCTTCATCAACCATTCTTGCTGCTTTTCTAACCAGTGTAACCATTGACTCTTCGTATGTAGTACTTGTGTACTTTTTAGCATCAGCTAATGTTTTAATCTCATAAGAGTCCATAAAAGCATTGTCAAGATACAATCCTTCCATATTTATCAAAGCCATTGTGTCATAATCCTTAAGTCCCTGATAATATGGAATTGCAACATTGTTATACTCATCTTCATTTAGGTACAATTCTTCAAATAAGCCATTTGACATGCGAAATTCTTCTCCTCTTTCCCATATCTTAAGCACCTCATACAGCCTAATTCCTATTATTAAAACGATGGATACAATAAATATCTTGCTATATATAATTTTCTTAAGTTCCCATTTAAACATATATTGTTTTATCTCCAGTACTACATTTTTAGTTAATTACAATATTCCATCTATTTTCAGGAATAAAACCTAAATCCTCCCTAAAACCTATTAGCGTAAAAGTGTGCTCCCCTTTTTCCAACTCACCAAGAACATCCAATGGGTACTTAAAGGTCTGAGTTCCTTTTTTTTGTTCAACTCGGATAAAATAATCTTCTCCTGATATTTTCTTTAATTCTCCATCAACAATAAGTCCCACCAACACATCTTCAGCGGAATTCCTGCCACTATTCCAATAAATAAACAATTCCTCAAGACTACTACACTGTATAATGTTATTTTCATAACGCTTAACCATATATTCATTATTATATAAATCCGCATCTCCAATATTCGAAGTACAGGCGTTATCTATATATTCATTTGGAATTTGTAAATACTCCCCTTTATATGGTTCAAGCACCTTATCAACTTCACCTGTATAATCGTCATTAATATAATTAAATGCATATGCTACCATTCCACTATACTGGCCGGACCACTCTCCAGCCTGTTCATCCGGATTAAAATATATCAGAATATCAATCATACCATTTTGTGACGATAACTGTTCCTGTTCAAATTTAACGACTATATCCTTCATTTCGCCAACGGAATAATCAATGTCAGCATATATATCACAAGCTTCTGAATCATCCACTGAAAAAGGTATTGGTATACCATTATCAATTACATATATTCTTGCAGATATATCCTTCCACGGAAGAACTTCATTAACCTGACAATTAATGGAAACACCTGCGTAATTTAATCCTTTATTAATTATGTATTCACTTTTTTGTTCTTGAACAAAAGTATCATTTTCATCGGAAAGATATTTTACTACCGCAAACGCTGACATCGAAAGACCCGTATTATTTCCATAAGTTTCTTCTTCAACTTCTTCTTTCGTTCCCATAATTGTATTTTGTTCTGTTTTCTTAGAATCGTCTATATATGTGGTTTTACATCCGCAAACACTTATTAATACAACTACCATTGATACAAAACATAAAAACTTTTTCATACCACACATCTACCTTTCTGTAAACTCATATATTTCCCCATTTTCATCAATTTCATAATACACATCATATGCTCCCATATTCAACTCACTATACACATCATATGATACTCCAATAATAAAACCATCCGACATATAATGCATATTATATATACAATTTATTTTCGCATTTGGTCTGTTTATATCATCGCTCTGATATTTAGATGGTAATTTGTCATAATCATATTCCCAATCAGATACATCAAAACTAAACTCTATTTCTCCATTAACATTAATAAGAAATACTTCTGTATCTTTAAAATAGTAAATTCCTTTTTCACATACACCAAATAAAGCTCCCGTATTTTCCACAAAAAGCTTTTCATCCGTAAATTCAGTATTATTAGAATAAATGCTACAAACTCCCTTGTACCATTTACAATAATATATTCTATCTTCAAAAAATTTGGGATGATATCCCTGTTCTAATAAATAAGAAACTTCACCTGTGTTTAGATTAATCCTATACATTTCTCCTGTTGACAAACATACATATGCTTCCCCCTCATAATAACAACTTGATAATATATCAATATCTGCAACTTCAATTATCTCTCCACACATATCACTACTAATGTTATATGTAAAAACATAGTTTCTTCCCTCTATCAAAAGATTATCTTCATCAATAAAGAGAAATTCCATACTAGGCTCCCAGTCCATACTTTTTTCAAAATCCGAAACAAAAGAATTGGTAAATAATAATTCTCTTTCACCATTCATTTTCTGATAATAAATATTAGCATCCTTAGTATATAAATATCCATTCTTATATACCCTAAACCAATTCTTCCCTTCATTCATTATGCAATCTTTTTCAGTATGGTCACATTCGAGCTTTGTACATAACCATCTATATGATTTATCTTCAATATCTAAAATTCTTGGCAAACTTCCCAACAAGCTGAACGCTTCTTTTCCATTATCTGAAATTATGTGCATCTCACAATATTTACTTGCATCAAACACATTGTTCTCTTCATCATTCTCTATAGACTGTTCCACGTTATCCAAGTTCTCTGTATTTTCTGTATTAAATGTTAACTCCTCATATGGAACATAAGTATTCTTATTACAGGAAGTCATACTTACTGTTATAGCAATACATAACGTTATTAAAATTCTATTTTTCATAATATCCTCCAAATGGAGTTATCGGTAAATAGTGAAATTTAACTTTTTAACTCCAAAAAATTATATCC
>CAZNUK010000005.1:19646-57257 GCA_964576255.1 uncultured Butyrivibrio sp. | reverse complement strand
TTGTCTGTGCCGGAGGTCTCATGGGCAACTTCTTGGCGCTGAGACCTCCTCTTTAACTGTGCTGGAGGTCTCATGGGCGACTTTCGGGCGCTGAGACCTCCTCTTTATCTGTGCTGGAGGTCTCACAGGCGACTTCTTGGCGCTGAGACCTCCTCTTTGTCTGTGCCGGAGGTCTCATGGGCAACTTCTTGGCGCTGAGACCTCCGACTAGACACAACCTCTGGCTAATCAATCTCAACCAAGCCTCCTTACATAAATTCAAGGCTGTCGCAAAAAATTTGCAACAGCCCTGTAAACAAACGTTATCCTTCAATTTATACAAGTTTTGAAATGCTTTGGCGCATTTTATCTTCACCAATAATATGAATAATACTCCACAAATCCGGTGTGTTAGCTTTGCCGGTTACAGCAATTCTCACGATTTCAGCAACATCTGAGATGCTTCCCTTATAATTTTCAGGATTTGCCTTATACGCCTTCATATCAGATGCAAAGCCTAATTTGTCGGCAACTGACTTAAGCTTGTCAAACCATGCAGAGTTGTCATCATTATGGTCATACACTGCAAGATATTCATTAAGCACTGACTTAACCATTGCATCATCAAATTTAAAGGCCTCCATCTCTTTATCTTCCTCAAAGAAGAAACCAATTAATTCAAATACCTGTCTTGCGTAGATAAAGTCTTTTCTTCTTCTCTTCATTCCAATACCCATATAGAGTCTTAAAATAGCAAGAAGTTTTTCCTTATCCGCAAACCAAACCGCAGCCTTCTCTGGCTCATTTTCCATAGCCCATGTATAGAGGAAATCATACATCTCATCCTCTGAAAGCTTGGCAAATTCGTTCTTACAAATATTATGAAGCTTGTCCTTATCAAAAAGTGCTCCTGACTGACTCATCTTCTCCACTGAGAATGGGAATTCTGAAGAGTCCTTATCAGGGAATTTCTCATACCATTCTTCAAAGTTAGAGTTGAGAAGGGTAAGAAGATATATCTTCATACTCTGTGGATGGTAGCCGTCCTTTCGATAATAGTCAAGAGACAATTCAGGGTCTTTTCTCTTGGAAAGTTTTCTTTTGCCACCTGTTTCCTCGTCAAATTTCATAAGATGAGCGGTATGTCCGTACTTTGGCATCTTAAATCCAAGTACGTGGAAAAGCTCATAGTGAATTGGTGCTGAAGCAAGCCATTCGCCACCACGGATAACCATTGTAGTTCTCATAAGGTGGTCATCAATTGCGTGTGCAAAATGATATGTTGGTACGCCATCTCTCTTAAGAAGTACAATATCATGAATATTCTCAGGGAGCTTAATATCTCCCATAATGCTGTCGGTAAAAGTAATTTCTTTGTCAGGGCTTCCCTGGGAACGAAGTCTCAAAACATAGGTCTTACCTTCTGAAAGCTTAGCTTCAATATCTTCTATTGTAAGCTCTCTACAAAGAGCATATTTGCCATAGTAGCCGGTAAGTTCCTTAGCTTCTTCCTGCTCTTTTCTAACTCTCTCAAGGTCTTCTTCCTCACAGAAACATGGGTAAGCCAAGCCCTGCTCTACAAGACGCTTTGCATACGCGTGATAAATCTCCACACGCTGTCTCTGAAAATATGGACCATAGGCATTCTGTGGTGCATCCAGAGAAAAACCTGCGCCCTCATCAAATTCAATATTAAAATATCTGAGAACATTAATAATAGTCTCAACTGCGCCGTCAACCTTACGCTTCTCATCTGTATCCTCTATACGAAGATAGAACACACCACCATTTCTGTGGGCAATTCTCTCGTCCGCAAGAGCACTATATAAATTTCCAAGATGAATAAAACCAGTTGGACTAGGTGCCATACGTGTTACTTCCGCCTTGTTAGGAAGCTTTCTGTATGGAAACTTCTCCTCATAGTAATCTGGTGTCTTATCCACATTAGGGAATAATAAATCTGCTAATCTCTGATTATCCATTTGTATCCTCCGCAAAATTAATCATTAGAATTGTTACATTTTGAAGAATAATTGTCAATGCTTTTTTCAATTATTTCTGACATTCTGGTTGTGGCCGCTGGCTCTTTAACCAACTTGTATTTCTCCATATTTTTTTCGGATGCTAATCTTACTTCCTCCAAAAATTCCCTTGAAGAGAACAGATTACACCCCTGCCCCATTACAATAATCTGCTCCTGCCCGTCCGAGGTTACCACAGTGATATTGTATCTCTGGGCATTATTGTGGGCAAAAGCCTCAATATATCTGTCCGCAGTCTGGGCCTCTGCCGTATATACCACATGAATATTTTTGTAATCCAAGTATTCTTCCTTATGTCCGGCAACTCTGTAAGCGTCAAAAACAGCAATAAGCTCTTTTTTAACAATTGCCTGATAGTTACATAATATGTCAAGAAGCTTATCCCTTGCGCTATTCATATTTTCTACTGCCAAATCAGCCAAGTCTTCCCATGCATGAATTACATTGTAGCCATCCACCAGTATATATTCTGCCTCTTTTTTGGCTTTGCCAACATAGTGAACTGCCGGCGTGTATTCATTTTTGTGAGAATACTTCCAAGCAGCTTTTTTGTGATTTTGGTTGGCACCGGAGGCTTTTTTAATAATGTCGTCCACTTCATCAACACCAAGAGCATAATCCTCTTCCGAAAAAATCCTCTTGCTAACTGCACTTTCTTCCTGAGCAAAAACCTCTTTAATACAACTTTCAAGGTGCATATTATCCTTGACTTCATCCCATGGGACATTGTAGCCCGCCCCGTGAGCGCAAAATACTGAAGATGCCGGATTGTCCACATCACTAAGAGCATCATAGCCAATCTGTTCTATTACTTCATCAGTATTATGGCAAGGTGCATAGCCGCCAAAGCTGCATCTTAAACTTCCTCGACCTTTGGAATATGCCAAAACCTCATTATGGTAATCCAACATAGTAGCAATCGGTGCTTTCCCTGTTATCAAAGTGTTTTCGCCTGCCATTTCCGGATTATCAAAGCTTCCATACATTCTTTTAATGTCCGTCATAGCCCTTCCTACACATTCACCGGGAATTTCCAGTTCAAAATCATACATAGGTTCCAGAAGAACGCTTTTTGCCTCCATAAGCCCCTGCCTAATAGCTCTGTAGGTTGCCTGTCTAAAATCGCCACCTTCGGTGTGTTTTTTGTGAGCGCGCCCTGCTGCCACAGTTATTTTCATATCTGTGATTTCAGAACCGGTAAGCACACCACGGTGATTTTTTTCTGCAAGATGGGTAAGAATTAGCCTCTGCCAATTTAAATCCAAATCATCTTCACTGCAATTACTATCAAATACTAATCCACTTCCTATTTCCAGAGGTTCCATAATAAGATGTACTTCTGCATAGTGTTTGAGGGGTTCGTAATGTCCCACACCCTCCACAACATCTGTTATCGTCTCTTTGTACACAATATTTCCGGTGTCAAACTCTATATCAAAGCCCATTGAATTTTTCACAAGATTTTTTACTATCTCAAGCTGCACCGTTCCCATAAGTCTTAAATTAATCTGGCGATATTCTTCATTCCATTCTAACATAAGCTCAGGAAGCTCCTCACATAGCTTACGAAACTCCGGCAGTACTTTAACCGGGTCAATTCCTTCTGGAAGTACCACCCGATATCTTAGAACCGGTTCAATGCTTGGAATACAATCCCACAAGTCCACACCAAGACCTCTTCCTGCCTTAGTATTCATAGGGCCTTCAAGAGCGCATACCATACCAGAATATGCCTCATTAATTACCTCATAACCAGCGCCATTATACAGTCTTATTCGATTTATTTTTTCACCATCAATGACATCTTTGACCCGAAGGCTGCCCGAGGTAATTTTAACAAAGGTCTGGCGCACTTTATTCTCATCTCTGAAAATCTTATATATTCTTCCTCCAAACTCTTCTTGTGCATCTTCCATACAAGTGTATCTGTCAATTAGTGTAAGAAGCTTATCCACGCCTTGGCATTTAAGGGCTGAGCCAAAAAGACAAGGCATTACCTTACGCTCTTTAATAAGATTTGTAATTGTAATTTCCGATATTAAAGAGTCATTAAGAAATTCCTCCATTGCTCCCTCATCCGACATGGCAATGGAATCATAAAACTCTTCATCTTCTTCGGAGAAATCTATAACGCTGTCACCGAATTTTTGTCTGATAGCAGAATAAATCGTATTTTTGTCAATATCCGGTCTGTCCATTTTATTGACAAAAATAACAGTTGGGATATTGTAGTTTTTAAGAAGTCGCCACAGGGTCACTGTGTGAGCCTCAACTCCTTCTGCCCCGCTTATAACCAGAATGGCATAATCAAGTATCCCTAAGGCTCTTTCCATTTCTGCTGAAAAATCCATATGTCCCGGAGTATCTATAAGGGTAATCTCTGACTCATCAAAACAGATTCTTGCCTGCTTGGAAAAAATAGTGATTCCCCTTGCCCTCTCCAGCTCAAAATTGTCGAGAAAAGCATCCTGATTATCCACTCTGCCTAATTTGCGAATGGTGTCTGATGTATATAAAATTGCCTCCGAAAGGGTTGTTTTACCTGCGTCTACATGAGCAAGAATCCCCGTTACAATTCGTTTCATATCTTTTTCCTCAAAATTAATTAATATGGGTATTATAGCACAAAAAATTGCCCCTTCACCATACTATTACGGCAAAAGGACAATTTTTAGCATACATATATGATTTATAAAGTTGATAGCTTAGTTATTTTGCAGTCTTAGCAACCTTTGACTGTGGTCTAAAGAGCATAAACAGCATTAAAGCAAGAAGTACAAATCCTACTACTGTTGCGGCTGAGAAAGCAACTTCTCCAATGAAAAGTCCAATTATCTGATATACAATAAGGGATACTACATAAGCAAATCCACACTGATATCCAATTGCAAACCAGAACCATTTTGGATTATTCATCTCTCTTTTGATAGCTCCCATTGCTGCAAAACAAGGTGCGCAAAGAAGGTTAAATATCATAAAGGCAAATGCTGCAAGCTTAGTCATTCCTGCAAAATCAAGAATTCCAAGTACTGCTACAACCTCTTCCTTAGCAACAAGACCCATTACGGTTGCAATAACTGCAGGGGCATTATCAAAGCCAAGTGGCTTGAAGATAACCTTAACTGCATTACCAATAATTCCAAGTACAGAATCATTAATATCCATATCGAGGCTGAAACCAAATTTTCCATCAATCATACCAAAACATGAACCTGCCCAGATAACAATTGTTGAAAGGAGGATTACTGTACCAGCCTTCTTAATAAAGGACCAACCACGCTCCCACATTCCTCTTAACAGATTTCCAACTGTTGGCATGTGATATTCCGGAAGCTCCATAACGAATGGTGAAGGGTCTCCTGCAAACATTTTTGTCTTTTTAAGGATAATTCCGGAAACAATTACTGCTGCGATTCCGATAAAATATGCCACCGGAGCGAGCCACCATGCTCCTCCAAAAAGTGCGGAAGCAACCAAAGCAATAATAGGAAGCTTAGCACCACATGGAATAAATGTTGTTGTAATAATAGTAATTTTTCTATCTCTGTCATTTTCTATTGTACGGGATGCCATAATACCCGGCACACCACAACCAACGCCTACAAGCATTGGAATAAATGACTTTCCTGAGAGTCCAAACTTGCGGAAAATTCTATCCATAATAAATGCAACTCTTGCCATATATCCGCAAGACTCCAAGAATCCCAGCATAAGGAAAAGCACTAACATCTGTGGTACGAAACCAAGTACGGCGCCAACACCGGCTACAATTCCGTCAAGCACAAGGCTCTTAAGCCAATCTGCACAATTAAGTGCATCAAGTAATCTCTCAACTAATACAGGAATGCCAGGAACCCATACTCCATATTCTGTTGTATCAGGAACACCTTCTGCGTCTTCACCAACAGCTGTCTCATAATATTCTGAAATATCATAACCTTCTTCAGCTAACGCATCACCATAGGTTCCATAGGCCTCATCAAATCCGGCAAAATCGCCTTCTTCAATGGCACCCTGAATATCCTCAGCCCCTGTCACCCCTGCATCTACAGCAGAGTCAACAATGGCTACCATTTCGTCAGTAAAGAGATTTTCCTCTGCATATGCGTTCATCTCATCTTCAAATTCAGATGTACCAATACCAAAAAGATGGAAGCCATCGCCAAACAAACCATCATTGGTCCAATCTGTTACCCATGTACCAACAGTTGTTACTGCGATATAATACACAAGAAACATTACTGCAATAAAAATCGGAAGAGCCGCAACTCTGTTAGTTACTACGCTGTCAATTTTCTCTGTAATGGTTTTCTTGGTCTTCTTATTTTTCTTAACAAATTTAGGAAGAACTGAAGTGATATATGTATATCTTTCATTGGCGATAATACTTTCCACATCATCATCAAACTGTTCTTCTAATGACTTAATTATTTCATCAATTCCATCCACTTTACCAAGAGATGCTAATACCTTTTCATCTCTTTCCAAAAGCTTAATGGCAAAAAATCTTCTGTGATCATCCGAAACCTTATTTCCTAAGACTTCCTCTGTCTGTGAAATCGAAGTCTCCACAGATTCAGAGAATTTGTAGGAAAGCTCACTTTTTGTACTACTTTTGGCAACTTCAATTGTGGTATTGATAAGCTCATCCACACCTGTTCCCTTGAGAGCGGAAATAAAAACGACCTTACATCCTAATGCTTCTCCCAAAAGAGCCAAATCTATTTTGTCACCCTTTTTCTCAACTGCATCCATCAAATTAACTGCAATAACCACAGGTATTCCAAGCTCAAGAATCTGGGTTGTGAGATAAAGATTTCTTTCTATATTAGTTCCGTCAATAATATTAATTATTGCGTCAGGTTTTTCATCAAGCAAATAATTTCTGGCGATAACCTCCTCAGGTGTATATGGCGAAAGGGAATAAATACCCGGTAAATCGGTAAGAATTACATCCTTTTCTCCTTTTATCTTTCCTTCCTTCTTCTCAACTGTTACACCAGGCCAGTTACCAACAAACTGGTTCGAACCTGTTAATGCATTGAACAAAGTAGTCTTTCCACTATTGGGATTTCCGGCAATAGCTATTTTAATAGACATTTTTCTCTCTCCTTATGTATCATTTTTATAGTTAGTCTAATCTAACTGTAGTGCAAAAAAATATTATATTACTTCAATCATCTCTGCATCTGCTTTTCTTATAGATAATTCGTAACCTCTTACTGTAAGCTCTATAGGGTCTCCAAGTGGTGCAACCTTTCTAACATATATATCCACACCTTTTGTAATTCCCATATCCATAATTCTTCTTCGAACCGGACCTTCTCCCATAAGCTTTACAACCTTTGCGCTTTTACCGCACTTAATTTCTCTTAAAGTCATCATGGTATTCCTTTCATATTTTTTCCATTTTTCATTAGTTAGTATAGTCTAACTAATATTAGTTGTCAATAACTTTTTTATTTTTTTGAAATAATACCGTCAATCCAAATATTATCTACACTATTAAATATATTCTCCTCAATAACAGAATTATACTTTTTAAGGTCTTGAATGATTTCTTTTATTTCCTTTCTTTTGGAGGTGTTTTCCTTATTATTTTCATTAACCTCCGTAAAACGGCAGGCGCACTGAATAAATTCCAAATTATTATAATCCCGCCATTTCAAAATCGCCTCTTCACGAATAAAATACAGTGGGCGAATAAGCTCCATACCTTCAAAATTAGTGCTGTGAAGCTTAGGCATCATAGTCTGTATCTGCGCCCCGTAAATCATACTCATAAGAATTGTTTCAATTACATCATCATAATGGTGTCCAAGGGCAATTTTATTACAGCCAAGCTCTTTGGCCTTTCCATACAAGCACCCTCTACGCATTCTTGCACACAGATAACAAGGGGACTTGTCCACATCTGCTACCGCATCAAAAATATCCGATTCAAAAATATCAGCCGGAATATCAAGAAGCTTAATATTATGTTCATTCTGTCTACGGTTGACTTCATTGTAGCCAGGGTCCATTACAAGAAATTTAACCTGAAAGCCAATATTACTTTCCTTCTGATATTCCATAAAAAGCTTTGCCATAAGCATAGAATCCTTGCCACCGGAAATGCATACAGCGATTCTATCCCCATTATTAATAAGACAATATTTTTCAATTGCCTTTATGAATGGTAGATAAATTGTTTCATTGAACACTTCTTTAATATTTTGCATAGGCTCACCTCTTGTATGATAATAACTTTATGTTTATAAAATTGTCAAATTATATCTCTTGCTTTAATTTATATTAAGCCTTAAAATAAATATAGTTTTAGAGGAGGTTTTGCTATGATTATCGATACTCACGTTCATTTAGGAGGAGATTCCCTTGGATTTAACATGTCTGAACCAGTATTAGAAGGAATGCTTTCCAAGTATAATAACATTGACACAATTCTTGTATCTAACGCAGATTGTGCTGAGGCTGACCATCAATTTAATATTATTCCTATGGAATATCAGAGAGATCAGGTAAGTTCACTAAAAAGAGTTTTGGATTTTGCTAGAAGATTTCCCGGCAAGGTATATGTAGCCGTATGGGTTAAACCATATGGGGAAGTAATAACGGAAGAATTTGAGAATCTGATTAAGGATAATCTTGATATAATTAAAGCCATTAAGCTTCATCCATATCATTCCAAGACAAGTCCAACTGACCCTAAGTGTCTTCCTTATCTGGAGCTTGCTAACCGCTATGGTCTTACTGTTGTATCCCACACAGGAACCTCTGAGTATGATACACCAATTCATCTCTATGAAGCAGCATGTATGTTCCCTGACATTAATTTTGTAATGGTGCATATGGGACTTGGTTCGGATAACAGTCTTGCCCTTGACCTTCTTGGTAAGGCGGATAATCTTTATGGAGACACTGCCTGGGTGCCTACTTCTACTACTATAGAAGCAATCAGACGATATGGCAGCAAGAAGATGCTTTTTGGCTCCGACGCTCCAATTGATGGATTGGATACCTACGAAAATAATGGCAAGGGTGAAATATCACTTTATCAGGAATATTTTAACGTGCTTCCTACACAGATTTCCGAGGACGAATATAAGGATTTGATGTATAGGAATGCGGTTAGAATTTTTAAATTAGATGTATAGACTATGTTCCGCAACTATTTGGCAAAAAATACCTGTTTACAGAATGTGTTGTACACAACTGGACCTGTTTGAATATTTTTTTCGTATAGATACCTAGAAAAGTCTCTATAGCTCCAAGATAAAGCTATAGAGACTTTCGGTTTTGAAAACCGGACCTGAAAAGAAGAAAAACCTCTATAGAGACTTTCTTCGGTCTCTATAGCTTTACTTGCTTCAAATAGGTCCAATTCGCACAGCGAAGGGGGAGGTGGGTTGGCTGAGTATGCTCAATCCCACGTAACCTATCACTAAAAATAGTTGAACAATCTAAATGTCCGCAGTGTAAGAAAGTTTCAACGTGCTTTCTTACACTGCGGACATATTTTAATGCTCTCCTCTACAATTATGCAACAGCTTATGCTCCTTACCCTTAAGAACTCCTTCGTACAGGCTTAATACCATTGGATTCTCATTAGAAAGCTTAATCTGAGACTGCTTATCAATTGTATACATTCCTTCAAATCTGGCATTTCTGGTTCTGTTACCAATCGGTACAGGCTGACCGCCACCGGCAATACAACCTCTTCTACAAGCCATAACCTCAATAAAATCATATTGAGCTTCTCCGGCTTTGATTTTATCAAGAAGGTCGGAAGCATTCTTGAGACCACTGACAATGGCAATTTTGATTTCTCTACCATTAAGAGTTACGGTAGTCTCCTTCACACCTTCCATGCCTCTCATTCCCATAAAGCTGATTTCTTCCAAATCATCAATACGGTTACTATTAACAAGTCTTCTTACTACAGCCTCTGTAACACCACCGCTTACGCCAAAAATAGCTGCTGCGCCGGAAGCAAGACCAAATGGCATATCAAGAGCCTCCGAAGGCATAAGTGCCAAATCAATTCCTGCTTCCTGAATCATTCTGGTAACCTCTGTAGTAGTAAGAACGTAATCCACATCCTGCACTCCATCAGTAAAATGCTCAGGTCTTACAATTTCATCCTTCTTGGCTGTACACGGCATAATTGATACTACCACTGTCTCTCTGGTATCCTCAGGGTGCATTCTTGCATCCTCCTTAACCAGCGCACCAAACATCTGCTGTGGTGAACGACAGGTAGAAATATTATCTCTGAATTCAGGGTGCTTCTTCTCACAGAATTTTACCCATGCAGGACAGCAGGATGTAAGAAGTGGAAGCTTTTCTCCCGATTCAAGTCTCTCTATAAATTCTTTGGACTCTTCCATAACAGTTAAATCCGCCGCAAGATTAGTGTCATAAATCTCATCAAAGCCCATTCTTCTAAGAGCTGCCACCAGCCTTCCAAGAGAATTTTCTCCCTTAGGAATTCCAAATCTGTCTCCAATTGCCACACGCACTGCAGGTGCAATCTGAACAATTACTCTCTTGGCCTTATCATGAAGAACATCCCATACTGCATGTACATTGGACTTAATGGTTATGGCACCTGTAGGACATGCCACACGACACTGTCCGCAACCTACACAATCTGTCTCAGACATTGGCTTGTTAAATGCAGGCATTACTCGCATATTGGAGCCTCTGAAAGCAAAATTCAGAACACCAACTCCCTGTAACTCCTCGCAGGTACGAACGCAGTCACCACAAAGAATACATTTATTAGGGTCGATTACAACACAGTTGGATGAATAATCCACCGGATGTTTTTCCTTATTGAACTCAAAACGAACTGTATCCACACCAAGCTGTCTTGCAAGCTTCTGAAGAGTACATACGCCATTACTTCTACAGGTTGTACAATCTCTGCAATGGGATGCCAGCAACAGCTCTAAGATAAGCTTTCTGTGGTGCTGAAGCTTAGGAGTATTAGTATAAATAACCATTCCATCCCTTGGAACCTCTGAACAGGATGCCATAATTCGTCCTCTGTCATCCTCTACAACACACATTCTGCAGGCACCATAGGTAGATAATTCCGAATGATAACAAAAGGTCGGAAGGTCAATTCCTGCCTTTCTGATAACTGAAAGGAGGTTTTTTTCGTCCTCAAAAGGAACTTTTCTATTGTTAATTGTTATGTATTTCATTGAAAGCCTCCTATTCTACTTTAATTGCCCCAAATGGACAGTTACTCTGGCACGCGCCACATTTAATACATACTGCAGGGTCAATTACAAATGGATTCTTAATCTCACCGGATATAGCATTAACCGGACAATTGCGGGCACATTTTGAACAGCCCTTACATAATTCAGGGTCAATTACGTAATTTTTCATAGCTTGGCAGGTGTGGGATACACATTTTTTGTCCACTACATGTTCAACATATTCATCTCTGAAAAGTCTTAAGGTACTAAGAACCGGCAGTGCAGCACTTTTGCCAAGTCCGCAAAGAGCAGTTTCACTTATGGTCTCACCAAGCTCAATAAGCATATCAAGGTCGCTAAGCTCACCCTTGCCCGCTACTATTTTCTCCAGAATCTCAAGCATTCGCTTGGTTCCCTCTCTACAAGGAACGCATTTGCCACAGCTCTCATTCTGGGTAAAATTCATAAAGAATCTGGCAACCTCCACCATGCAGGTGTTATTATCCATTACTACCAGACCGCCAGAGCCAATCATCGCTCCCATTTTCTTAAGGGAATCAAAATCAAGACTGACATCCAGATGTGGTGTAATAAGACATCCACCTGAAGGTCCTCCAATCTGAACTGCCTTAAATTCTCCGTCTCCCTTGATTCCGCCACCGATATCGTAAATAACCTCACGAAGTGTGGTACCCATAGGAACTTCAATAAGTCCTGTATTCTTAACACTTCCGGTAAGAGCAAAAGCCTTGGTTCCCGGGCTTTTCTCCGGTCCGATTGATTTATACCAGTCAGCACCCCTCATAATAATCATCGGTACATTGGCATAGGTCTCCACGTTATTAAGGACTGTAGGCTTTTCAAAAAGTCCCTGTTCAACAGTTCTTGGTGGTTTAACTCTAGGCATACCACGATTACCCTCAATAGACGCAGTAAGAGCACTTCCCTCTCCACATACGAAGGCACCTGCACCCCTATTAATGTGAAGCTTAAAAGAAAAGCCGCTTCCCATAATATTATCACCTAAAAGACCGCACTCTGTTGCATCCTTTATTGCTTTTCTAAGTCTGCTAATGGCAAGAGGATACTCTGCACGAACATAGATATATCCTTCCTCAGCGCCAACTGCATAAGCGGCAATCGCCATACCCTCTATCATCTTATGTGGGTCACCCTCCATAATACTACGGTCCATAAATGCCCCCGGGTCACCCTCGTCACCATTACATACTACATATCTTATGGTCTCCTTCTGTCTGGCAACCTGCTTCCACTTGTAGCCGGTCGCAAAGCCTCCACCTCCTCTTCCTCGAAGATTGGAATCATAAATAACCTCCACAACCTCATCAGGAGTCATCTCATTAAGCACCTTGGACAATGCCTGATATCCGTCCCTTGCAATTGCCTCATCAATGTGCTCTGCATCAATATGTCCGCAGTTCTCAAGAACAAGACGAGTCTGTTTTTTGTAAAAAGGAATCTCCTCCTGCTTCTGATATTCCACACCATCCTGAGAGTATACAAGTCTGTGTATAATCTCACCATTAAGAATGGTTTTATTAAAAATCTCTTCACAATCCTCTAACTTAACCTTGGTATACAAGATTCCCAAAGGCTCAATTCTCATAAGTGGTCCCATTTCACAGAATCCGTGACAGCCACTCTTTTTGACCTCCATCGGGCCATCCCCGTGGGCAATTTCCGGTCCAAAATGCACCTCAACCTTAGGATTATCTCCAATAAGCTCGCACATCTTCTCATATATAGCCCCTGAACCACCTGCAAGGCATCCGGTTCCGGCACAGATGAGGATTCTGCATTTGCTGTTAGCAATGCATTCGCTTACCTGGTCACGAATCTCGTTAAGCTCATTACCATTATTAATCTTAATCATATGCCCGCCTCCCTTAATTCCTTAATCAATGCAGAAGCTGCATCCGGAGTCATTGACGGATACACCTTATCATTAACCGTAAGCACCGGTGCAAGTCCACAGGCACCAAGACAGGATACTGTCTCAAGAGTGAATAACATATCATCCGTTGTAGGCTTCTCCCTAGAAACTCCTAACTCTGAATACAGACGCTCCAGAATTGAAGTTGATTTTCTAACATGGCATGCTGTTCCGTCGCACACTTTAATAACGTATTTGCCCTTAGGTTCAAAGGAAAAATTCTCATAAAATGTGGCAACACTGTATGCCTTCGATTCTGTAATTCCAATCTTACCGGCAACATATGTAAGTAATTCCGGTGGCAAATATCTGTACTCGTTCTGTATATCCTGAATAATAGGAATTAAGGCAGATGGTTTGGCACCATGAATACTGATAATCTCATCGGATTTGTCATAATAGCTCTGCTCCAACATAGCTAACCCTCCCAAAAATAATGTTCTATTTGACATTATACCAAAAACACCCATAAAAAGCCAGTAAACATTCGGTTAAAAGACACTTTCTTCACCTTGAAAAAACATATAAAATCCTGTATAATAATAGCATTGTTTTTTACAGAGAATTAAGAAGGATATTTACGCTTACACAGGTAAATTCAGAGGGTACATTTTTATGAAAAAAGTTATAATAATCGGCGCGGGACCTGCGGGAATTACGGCTGCCCACAAGCTTTTACAGGATAATAGCAAGGATTATGAAGTTACAATACTTGAAGCCACCGAGGATATTGGTGGAATTTCAAGAACAGTTAAATATAACGGCAATCGAATGGATATTGGCGGTCACCGTTTTTTCTCCAAGGATGATGAGGTTATGAATTACTGGTTTAACCTTATGCCTGTACAGGGAAGTGACGCATACGACGACAAGGTATTGGGAAGAGCTAAGGATTTGTCAGAAGGCGGACCTGACCCTGAGAAGGAAGATGTGGTAATGCTGGTGCGCGACCGCGTTTCACGTATATATTACAAGAAAAAGTTTTTTGATTATCCGGTAAGTCTTAAATGGGAAACCATCAAAAATATGGGCTTTGGAACTACCGTTGTTGCAGGCTTTAGCTACATTAAGGCTTCTATTTTCAAAAAACCTGAGACATCACTGGAGAATTTTTATATTAATCGTTTTGGTAAAAAGCTTTACTCAATGTTTTTTGAGGGCTACACCGAGAAGCTTTGGGGCAGACATCCAAGTGAAATATCTGCGGATTGGGGCTCCCAGAGAGTTAAGGGACTTTCCATCAGAGCTATTATTAAGGATGTTTTTTCCAAAATTTTTAAACGCAAAAAGTCCTCCAAGGAGGTTGAAACTTCTCTTATTGAGAAATTCTACTATCCTAAGTTCGGACCGGGACAGTTGTGGGAAACCGCAGCCAATAAAGTTAAGGAACTTGGTGGCACAATAATAATGAATGCCACTGTTACGGGAATTAACAATAACGAAGATGGCACTATCAAAAGCATTACATATACTAAGGATGGTAATACCACAGAGCTTACAGGGGATATTTTCATCTCTTCAATGCCTGTTAAAGATTTAATTAATGGTATGAATAATGTGCCTGGCGATATTTCAGAAATCGCTAACGGACTTCCATACAGAGATTTTGTTACTGTTGGCGTCTTGGTTGATAAGCTTAACCTTGTTAACAAAACCAAATTCCAGACACTTAATAACATCGTGCCGGACTGCTGGATATATGTGCAGGACCCGGGCATCAAGCTTGGCAGAATCCAGATTTTTAACAACTGGTCTCCTTACCTTGTTAAGGATGTTGATAACAAAGTATGGATTGGTCTTGAATATTTTTGTAATGAGACTGATGATTTCTACAAGATGTCTGATGAGGAATGTATTGATTTTGCTGCAAGTGAGCTTGTTTTGATGGGCATTATTGATTCAAGGGATGAAATTCTTGACGCCCATAGAGAAAATGTCAAGAAGGCATATCCTGCTTATTTTGACACCTATAGCCGTATGGATGAGCTTGTTACATACCTTGATGGCTACAATAACTTATATTGCATAGGCCGTAACGGTCAGCACCGCTACAACAATATGGACCATTCAATGGCTACATCCTTTGAAGCAGTCAAAAATATCACTACCAATGTAACGGACAAATCCAACATATGGAATGTTAACACAGAAGGGGAATATCATGAATCCAAGTAACACATTAACTAATGTTAAAAATATGTTATACAGCACCCTTAAGTACCTTATACTTTTTTCCGGATTTATTATGTTCGGAATCCTCATATGGTATATAGTGTGTATTTCCAAGGGATTTTACCATTCTGACTGTACTGACACAATTTTGTGGGCGGAGACTATGATTGATGGCAAAACAATTATGAATCCTGATTTTGGTTATGCCTGTCTTCTGCCATTTGGTGGCAATCTTCTGATGTTACCTTTTGTGGGAATTTGGGGTGTCAGTATGAAGGCTCAGATAGCCGGAATGGTGCTTTTTGCTATTTTGTTTACACTCTCACTTATATATATGTGCAGAACAATGGGACTTAATTACAAATGGTGCTCACTTACTGTAGCTACTGTACTTGTGGTACTTATGGCAAGCCCTAAATTAAGAGAAATCTTTTGGGAGCATATAATCTACTATAGCCTTGGCATTATGTTTTTAATGCTGGGAATTGGTTTTGTCTTTGCCATACTTAACAGTGAAAAATTAAGTGTCAGACATATAATTCTTCTATTTATATGGACCACATTATGCTCCATGAATGGCTCACAGGCATTGGCAATTTACTGCCTCCCTGTTCTCGGTGCAATTATTGCAGAAAGATTTCTTGATACACATAAACCATTATTTTCCAAAACAAATCTGAAAGAGGGTTTGATTCTGGCTGTAATGTTAGTGGCAGTCCTTATAGGACTTATTCTTGCCAAAGTAGTTAATAACGATATCGTTGCAGGCTATCAGGAGGGTTACTCCGGATTTGACCAAATGAGCGACTGGTCTGACAACTTTTTAAGCATCATACCCGAAGCCTTCAGACTTTTTGGAATAACTGTTGGTGACCAGGAGTTATATTCTCTGGATGGAATTATTATATTACTTAAAATTGTTTTCGTGCTGGCAATATTAATCATTCCGGTTGTTATGCTCGTTATGTATCGTAAATTCGAAGAAAAATCATACAGAATAATGATACTGTCCCATACAATTTTGTCATTAATTATTATTGTATGCTGGATATTCGGCACTCTTAATACAGCCTGCTGGAGACTATCTCCTATGTTTGCTACGGGAACCATATTATGCATTATGTTCATCCGCTGGTTACATAACAGTCATACTTTAACCCGTTTTGTAGCTGTACCAAGCGTGTTTTTCGCTTTCCTGTCAGCCGTTATATTTTTCGATATACTTTCGCTTTATTCCAATAATCAGTCTGCTTCCAACCGTCAGCTGGTGGCTGTTGGGGAATTTTTAGAGGAAAATGATTTGGAATATGGCTACGGAACTTTCTGGAACGCAAGCATAATAACACTTATGACCGATTCCGAGGTTAAAGTAAGGGTAATTAATTCGGACCAGAATGGTAATTTATCACCAAGGTTATACCAATCCAATGTTAACTGGTATAAAGACAATAGCTATGATGATTACTTCATTATTCTAAATAACGTGGAATATAGTAAGTACTTATATTCAGACACATATGAAGAACCTAATGCAATTTATAATTGTGAGAATTTAAACATCCTTGTCTACGACTACAACATAATGGAGCTTACAGAATAATTTAAACGGCTGTTACAAATAAATTTTGTTTCAGCCGTATTTTTTTTGGTAAAATGAACCTTTTGGTGTTTTTATTTGTATTAGTTAGTGAAGGAGGCGCAGAAATGATTAATCATTATATTAAACAACATGGCAAAAGGCTGTATGGCCTATGTAAAACTCTCTGCGTGAATTCGTATGATGCGGATGATTTATATCAGGATACATGGTTAAAGGTTATGAAATACATTGAACGGTTCGATACCTCAAGAGATTTTGAACCGTGGCTTACAAGAATATGTGTTAACACATATCGTAACAAAATTAAAAGAACCAATAACAGCCCCCTATATGACAACTTCAAAACCAATGAAGAAAAAATTGCCATAATGGAGCATGTCCATTCCCCTGAAAGGGCTGATTATTCACATATTCACGAAGCAATTAACACCCTACCGGAAAAGCTTAGGATAACCATTATTCTATTTTATTTTAAGGATATGGATATTAACAAGGTTTCTGAGGTTCTGAAAATACCACCGGGAACTGTAAAATCCAGACTTAATAAAGCAAGAGGTTTACTTAAGGAGGTACTTAATGATGCAGATATATGATTTTGAACAATATGAACCACCTATTATCAATGAAAAAATACTTGAAGAAAAGCTTGAGAAAAAGAAAACCACAAGAAATGCTACTATAGTTGCAATTGCAGGTTTTTTAATGCAGTTTTTGGTTCTTACTCTAAGCTTTGTAGTATATTACAAAATGCCACTACTTACAGTTTTATGCATAATGTATGTGATTATATCTATTATAGGTAGTAGTGTTATTTCAATTATTTATTCTAAAAAAGGAGTGATTACGCAATGAGATTTATTTCAATACTTATTATACCAATAATAATGCTTATTTTAATCGGATTTGAAGTTCTTATCGGAGTATATGTTTTTAAGGATGCTAGACGCAGGGGTATGAATGCCGCCCTATGGACTTTAATTGCAATTTTGGCCCCATCCCTTATAGGTTTTATTATTTACCTACTGGTAAGAGGCAATTACACTAATATGAATTGTCCAAAATGCGACACTAAAATTTCGGAACAATATGTTATTTGTCCAAAATGCGGATTACAATTAAAGCCATCCTGTCCAAACTGTAAAATGCCTGTGGAACCGGACTGGAAAAACTGTCCACAGTGTACCGAGCCGCTTCCAAATGAATATGAATTTACCACCCCAAAACAACCAAAGGATAATTTATGGAAAATATTAATTATTATTATTGCTGTCCCTGTTATATTAATCGTAGCTTCCTTCATTATTCTGGCATTCGGCAAAACAGGTAGCAGTGGTGGAAGCTCTGCCATGGGTGAAATTCCAATGGAGAAAATCGCCTTAGTTAATAATTCTCAATATATAATGGACTGGGTTTATTCGCATAGTGATGACTCAAAAGCTTATGCTCTTAAACACAATTACACTGATTCTAACGACCAAAAACACTATGTTTACCTTATTCATATCCCCGCTGCAGGAAAAGGCAGTGGTGCGGGTCTTGGAATAGAGTCGGGTGGATTATTCCAAGACACACTGAGACTTGATTTCGAATCTGTAGGAATTAATGACAACTGTCTTTTCTATGTTTCATCTACCGCAGACCAGAAGCTTGAATTAAATATATATTTAAATGGTACTTTAATAGAATGTGAAATTGAAGAAGTAGATTTCAATCCGGGATATGAGTTAATAGATTTTGTGGAGTAAAAATAAGGCTGCTACATATTTGTGGCAGCCTTGTTTTTCACCTGATCAAACTCCCCTCCACACACAATCTTCCCCACCCAGTTTTGGTAGAGGGTACCTCCTCCCCGGGAAGTGGCACTGCGCCCTTAATAAGCTGTGCTTTTACTTTTTCCCCATACAGATATTCATCATTTCCTTTTACAATCCCCCACTCCATAAGAAGGGCTGCGCTGCCAGTGACAAAGGGCGCCGCCATGGAGGTTCCCGTTCTTCTCACATAACCTCCTCCCGGTGCAGCGGACATTATACCCACACCCGGTGCCACCAAATCAGGCTTGATTGTTCTTATGCGTCTGGTATAGCCTCTTCCTGAAAAATCTCCGTAGGAATTATTAAGAGCATTATATGCTCCCACCGAAATCACATTGTAGGAGGTGGAGGGAATTGTTAGAGTCGCCTCAGGTGAATTTAACAAAAACCCTGTATCGCTACTGACAAAAGCTCCTGACGGCAGCCATATATCATATTCTCCGCTTACAATTCTTTGAGGCACCAATTCAAATTCCCATATTCCACTATTAATATAATTCTCCATAGGTACAAATTGTATCAATATCTCCTGTGCCTGTGTATAGGGGGCCGGCTCCCCGTAATATATGAAAATCTGTGTGCCCAAATAGTCATATCTTGACACTTCTATTCCACTTCTTATTGGTCCAAGTCGTGTGCCGCTTGGAGTTCTTATATATATTAAAAAATCATCCTCATATCGCTTCCACAGTTGCACATCAATTGAGCCTTCATTTTCCCCAATTGCAAGCTCTGCTACCACCGTATCATCTCCAATTATTCCACTGTTGTGTATTCCCTTTGCTGCTTCATTACCAGTTCCTGCCACAATAACATTTTTCCAGCTACCGGCTACGGCATTAAGATAATTTTCCAGCAGTGAATTTCCATCGTGGGCCCCATAGTTATTTCCAATACTTAAGTTAATTGCTACCGGAAGATTTCGTTCCTCTGCAAATTTAATGGCGAAGTCCACACCTTCCATTAATCTTGCAGTATTAAAAAAATCATCCCTGCCAAGAATTACAGCCAGAATATCGCTTTCGTATGCAACACCCCTGTATTTTCCATTGGAGGCTCTGCCGTTACCTGCTGCAATTCCTGTTACATGGGTTCCGTGCCCACCGAAATCCTCAATTGGAAGTCTATTGCCCGTTCTAAGCGCTTCATTTATTTCATTCCTTGTATATTCTCTTTCAATTTTTTCATCATAGACTGCCGCAAATCTGGTGGTTCCATCTTCATTTTGAAAATCAGGGTGGGTGTAATCAATTCCGGTGTCAATTACCGCCACCAAAACCCCTTTGCCGGTAAGCTCATAAGGCATTCGCCAGACAGGGCTTACACAGGCTGCCACAACTGAGTAATCCAAAGAAGTATACAGTTTCTTGGGTTTCTCCACAAAAATAACTTCCCTAAGGGCACTAAGCCTGTCAATGTCTGATTCTTTAACTTTGACAAGACCATACCCGTAGGAAAGTTCTTTTATAGTTGCAGGAATTGTCCCTATGGCATTTTGGATGTCTCCAGTGTAGCGAATTATCAATTCCCATTCATTATTCAGGCTGTTGTAGCCAGTTTGTAAATCCCCTGCCTTGCTTCTTTCATTCTCTGAAAGCATTAAGGAGAGGTTAAGCTGGTTATCTATTTTCTGATTCATACTTTTTTATTTTAATGTATGCAGTAATCAGATAATTTCCACCTCTTTGTTAAGAGAAACTGAATAGATACTTATTTTATTCACTTCAAGTTGTGTGATTTTAGTGAGGGCATCCTTATACAAGAGAAGCTGCTTTCTATATCGTTCTATAAGAATTTCTTCACCATTTTCCATAGGAACTGCGTCAGTTTTGTAATCCACTATGCTCACTTTATTATCTGTAATATAAAAGGCATCCACAATTCCCTGTACAAGTACTTTTTCCTCTGCAGGATATGATGCATCCACCTCATTGGCTCCAACCTCCATAATAAAAGGCTGCTCCCTGAAAAGCTTGTCTGACAAATAAGCCTCTTTCATATCCCTTCCTAAAGGGCTTTCCATAAACTGCACAAATTTGTCCGGATTAATAAGGCTTCTATATTCCTCTGTAAGTCTGCCACAATCAACCATATCATCAAGGAATCTGTTAACTCCTGCTTTGGATGGCTCAATTTTATAATCCAGTATTTCAAATACTTTATGGTAGGCATTACCTCTTAGTACACCTCCAACTCCCGGAGCTTCATCTCCTAAAAATTTAGGAATTGTCTTTTCCGGCTCCGACATCTTAAACCGTTCCTCTAAAATCTCCGTCTCCTCCATTGCCTGATGCTTAAGGTCTGATACGGAGTATTTGGATTTAACAGACAGAACATTGCAATGAGGATACTGATACTCCAGTATTTTTTGCAACAACTCGTATATCTTACCATTAACTTCCAGTTTATTAATCTCAGTCAGATTATCTGTCACAATCTCATTATGCTCCCCAAATGCCTGACTCATTACTTCCATAACACGACTTGCGGAAATAAAATCACATCTGTATCGTGAGTTATTAATGGCACAAGGGGCAACAACGGCAGAATATTTAGTATTATCCATAAGGTAGTTAATATCCAGTTTACTACTATGAGACATTCTTTCCCACTTGGAATATGATGTTTCTATATTATCCTTACCAATAAGTATTAGCTTGTTCACAGCTCTGGTCATAGCTACATAGAGAATTCTTAATTCCTCACCAATGGAGTCAATGGTAAGCTTCTTGGCAATCATTCCTTTGTAACCGGTTTTGGTTTTGGTTCGGTAGCCCAAATCCACATAATCCATTCCAATACCATAACTATTGTCATAGATTATCCCGGAGGTTGTATCCCTGAGATTATATTTTTTGCCAAAATCACCCACAATTACAACAGGGAATTCCAATCCCTTACTCTTGTGGATACTCATTATTTTGACCTGATTAACCTCACCTTCACCTGCTCCTCCTTCGCCATAGTCCACATCATATTTCTGAAGTTTTTCAATATATCGAAGAAAATTAAACAAGCCGTGATAACTTGTGTTTTCATACTGGGCTGCCATCTCAGCTAACATATCCAGATTGGTTTTCTTAAGCTGGCCTCCCGGAATTGCACTGATATAATCATAATAGCCTGTATTATATATTATATCAGATACCATTTCTCTGGTTGAAAAAATACCAACCTGCTGTCTGTAGTTATTTAACATTGTAAGAAAATCTCTGCACTTACTTCCAAGAGCACTTTCCTCCCCAGAAGCTTTCACAACACAGTCATACAGCTCAGTCCTTCGTCTGGGACCTTTAATCACAGCCATTTCTTCAATAGTAAAATGAGCAAAATACGACCTCATAACTCCTGCAAGAGGAATTTCCTGTCTTGGATTATCAATAACATTCAGCAAATCCAGTACATTTACAACCTCATAAGACGAAAAATATCCCGTGGTGGAATTGTATGCACATGGAATGCCATGGCTTGACAGAATATTGGCATATATAGGCCCAGATGACTTGTCGCTTCTAAGAAGAATGGCAAAATCCCTGTAATTAAGCTCCGGATTATTTTTCATAATCTCCTTAATACGACCTGCTGCAATATGTGCTGCTGCCTCTTTATCATCAATTTCCTGAGCTTTGATTTCTTTTTCATCCATCAAAATCAGCTCAGTAACATCATCAAAGCCTCCGGCAAACTCCTGACCTGCGTTAAGACGGACCTCATCAGTATATTCAATCCCTCCAAGGCTTTCCTGCATTGCCTTATGAAACACATCATTAATGCTTTCCAACACATTTTGGCGGCTTCTGAAATTCATATGAAGCTCGATTTTCTGATATTTGCCAGCAGATTTACCGTAGTTTGTGTACCTGTCGTATTTTTCCATAAAAATCTCAGGCCTTGCCATTCGGAATTTATAAATACTCTGCTTAACATCCCCTACCATAAATATATTAGGAGTGCCAAAGCGCTCTCTTGACACCGCATTTAGTAAATATTCCTGAACAAAATTACTGTCCTGATACTCATCAATATATATCTCTGTAAAGTTTTCTGCCAGCTCATCCGCAACATATGTATGTATTATCTTATCATTTTCTTTGTGTAAAAGAATATCCAGGGCGTAATGCTCTATATCCGAAAAATCCGCAATGTTTTTTTCCTGCTTACACAGCTGATATCTTCTGGAAAATTCCATTGTAAGATACACTAAAACCCTTACAAAAGGCTCTAAATGCGCCATTTCCTCAAGCTGTTTTGTGGCGTTGGAGGAAAATTCCTTTAAAAGCTTTTTCTTGGTATTTTTATATTTCTCCCTGATTTCCTTAACATATTCTCTTATTTCCGGATTGGAGCTTGTTGATCTAGGAAGATTATCAAATTTTTGTTCTAATACAGCAAGAATTTTAAAATAATTATCTTCCTCTGCTGCCCTGTCCCAAACCGCCTTATCCCTTGCAATTACAGGAATATATTCTACCGGTCCGTCCGTTTCATTACAGCATTGGATTATGTATTCACAATCCTTAATATGCTCCTTGGCAATAACCCTTATATGCTCTGTAATGTACTGAACTACAGGAAGATTTTCAAACTCTTCTATTGTCCGGACATCATATTGTTTTTTACAATCCATAAGCCACTCCATAGGCCATGGATTACTCTGTGAAAAGTTGTAAAGCCCATTTACCAGTTCTGAAATTCTGCTGATACTTTTACCCGGAGCAAAAGCCTCCACAAATCCGATAAAATCCTTATCACCCGACTTAAAACATTCCTCCAGAAGATTATCCAATACCTCTTCCTTAACAAGACTCAGCTCTCCTGCATCCGCAATTCGAATATTGGGGTCCAAATCTATGGTATTGTAGTAATTTTTCACCACATCATAACAGAAGCTGTCTATTGTGGTTATCTTAGCATTCTCCACAAGTGCCAGCTGTCTGATTAGATGTCTGTTTCCCGGCTCGCTTTTAAGGGCTTTTTCAAAAGCCACAAGAAGTCTGCCCTTCATCTCTCCGGCTGCTGCCTTAGTAAAAGTAACCACCATAATGGAATCTATATCCACAGGATTATCCTTATCAAGAACTCTTTGGATAATTCGTTCAACCAGAACCGCTGTTTTACCGGAGCCTGCGGCGGCACTGACAAGGAGATTACAGTCCCTGGCTTTTATTGCATTTAACTGGTCAGTTGTCCATGCCATCTTTAATCTCCTCCTTTTCCTTAGGTGCTTTGTATCCAAATTTGACCCATTTATCCGGTGTGTCCTGTACACTCTCTGGTTTTCTGTAATTATCGGTTTCTGGTTTAAAACCACATACTGTGCTGTAAGGACAATATTGACAGGACTTTTCAAGTGGCTTGGCTTCTGCTTCCCCCTGCATTATGGCAGCTTCCATATTATGCATTTTATTGACAGCATAATCCGACAGACATCTAAGTTGTTCTCCCGTAACAACAGTATCGTCCAAAGGCATCTCTCCATCTTTATTTTTCTTAGCCGGAATAATACCTGACTTACCTTTATCCCACATATGGAAATAATCCACTGCAAAATAATTAAGAATTCCTGTTGGACATAATTTTTCCAAAATAATTTTTTTGTAATCTTCTTCTGTATATTCTTTATCATTGTCCAGCGCTACAATAGGACTGTCTACGTGATTGTAAAATGCACCCGCAGGAATAATCTCCTTATCCGGATTTTTTTGTGCAATTTTGTTAATCATACTGTGTAAGTAAACCATAAGCTGAAGCTTGACTCCATTGTATATTTCATCCAGAGAAATGCTACTGCTGCCGGATTTATAATCTATTACTTTGACATAAACCTTATCCTCGTCACGATACAAATCCACTCGGTCAATCTTACCTGTAATAGCTGTGTCCATAACTTCATCGTAAAAGCTAATTTCAAAAAGCTCCGGTTTAAATTTACCCGCCCTAAGCTGCTCCCCAAGAGCCCAGATGGTTGTATCCAGAATATCCGTTATTCTTGTTTTGAGATAGTGATTAGTCTCACTTTCAAGAAAAATCGATTCCTTAAAATCAACTGTAGCGTCCATTACAGTCTCTTCCACCATTTTCCGTCGCTCTTCATTTCCCAGCATGGAAAAATCTCTGTTTGTTTCTCTTAGCTTGTTGGACATAAGCTCGATTACCTTATGAAACACATTTCCCAAATCCATATTATCAATTTTATGTACCATACGTTCTGACAGTTCAATACCATATCTGGCAAAGTGCGCAAAAGCACACTGGGCGAAGGTTTCAATTCTTGTAATACTGCTTTTGGAAATCTCGCCATATAAATGTTGTGCTACTTCTTTGGACATATTTTCAGGCATATTTTCCCTGATATATGTATCAATCAGATTATGTATTTGTGTCTTATATGGCTCCGTGCTATACATATATACCAGAAGCTCTTTGATTCCCGGCACCGCTTTGCTTCGGTCTATCACTGCCTGCGAAAGAAGATGAATGGAATTCTCACCATTGGTAACCAGTTTTTCCACTCTTATATCCTTCTCGCTTGTAAGAGTAAGCTTCGGATACATCTTAGCAAGCATTCCGATAATTCTCGATGGCTTACAATCCTTACCAGTGGAATTATATCTGTGATAGGACAGGTACAAGCCCTGTTCCGGCTCAGTAAAATTAAGATACAGATAGAAATTCTGTATAAAAATTCTTTCCCTTGGGGTAGGTGCAAGCTCCACATCATTATTAAGCAAAGTTCTTCTCTCAGTATCTGAGAGAACTCCGTTATTGCCAGAGCTCTTTGGAAGAATACCCTCATTAACACCCAAAACCAGCATATACTTAACGTGCTCAAGTCTTGTACGCTCCACATCACCTACTGTTACACAATCAACAGAAGGGGGAATAATTCCCACTTTAATTTCTTCAAAACCGGCGTCAAGAATTTCAATAAATTCCTCCAGACTCATAACCTCATCACCCATAAGATTATTAAGCTGATCTAATAACTCAATTATTTTTCTATAGGTCTGTCTGTATTCAGAGGCCTTGGCAAGCAAATCACCATCGGTACTATTATCCGATAATCTGTCAGAAAGCTCATTAAGATATTCAAAACTATCCGCTGCCTCCATAAAATCGTATAAGGTGGTCACATATTGAGATACCGGTACTTTATTTTTTCCAAGTGCCTCATTAAGTGGCTTCATAAGCTTAACAAAATCCTGCCTGATTTCATTAATCTCCAAAAGTTCTCTGTCCTTGCCTGGATATTGTCTTTCAAAAATTGTCTGCCATCTGTTCTGACCTCTGATGCCAAGAGCCAACACATAGTTTTCAATTATATCAACCTTCTCTCTAGGAATAGGGCAAAGGTTATTTTTCATGAATCTAAACACACTTTCATAGGAGTAATTTTCTTTAATTACTCCAAGTGCTCCTCTTAAATATTCCACCACAGGATTGCCGATTAGACTTCTCTTATTATCCATAAAAAACGGAATACCACACTCTGTAAATACTCTCATTATTTCAGAACGATACATTTTGGAGTCCCCTGTAACCACTGCAATATCCCTGAATCTTAGCCCCTGCTCCCGAACCTTATTAAGAATGTCCGCGGCAGCTACTGCTACCTCTTCTTTTGGAGATGGAAGACAGCTTATGGAGATATCCTTAACCTCTTCTTCAAATATTCTACCGGAATATCTAAAAAGCTCTTTTTCCAAAAATTCAAGTTCCCTAGATTTGGCAAATCGGTATTTTTCCTTATCCGTGGCTAATCTTCTATACTCTGTATTAGCCCCTATGGAATCGGCAATTTCACCTAATTTCATCATCATGTTTTTGCTCATATAGAACAAATCCTCAGGAAGTAACGGGGTACGATAATCCATATCCCCCGGGAAAGTAACGGTACAAATAACTCTGTCTGATTTTTCGAGTATTTTTTCCACCAATCTGTACTGCACAGGAGTAAATCCGGTAAATCCGTCAAATGCCACAACAGCATCTTTAAAAAATCCGGACTTGTCAATTACCTTAAGAAGCTCCTCCGGCTTATCCTCCGCCGTTACAAATCTATCCGCAATATATTCTTCAAATGCCCTGTATATAATAAGCACATCATTAAGCTTTTCTTTCAGTCTGTCAGAGCCCTTAAGCTCTTTAATAATCTCCTCAAGCTTGTCCGTAGTGATTCCATACTGCTTAAATTCGGAAATCATGGACTTAACCTCGGACACAATGCCAAGCTTACGGTTAGCTCTAATAACCTTCAAATCCCCTGACACGCGGCTCATAACCTTACGAATAATAAGCATCTTACCAGTATCATCTATGGTCTCATTAAGCTCCACACATAACTCCTCAAAAACTCTGTAACCAAGTCGTCCAAAGGTAAGCACATCAATATTAAACACCCCTCCGTTAGGATGCATTCTTACAATGTCCTTCTGAGCCTGCAAAGAAGACTGCTCCGGTACAATCAAAATATATTTGCCAGAAGGATTGTCCATTGCCTCAGTAATTATTCTATTGTACAGGTTGTAGGTCTTACCATAGCCGGAAGCCCCCATGAGTAATTCTAAAGTCATAAATATTTCACCCCTGTTGTAATAATTGGAATATTCCAATTGCTTTCGCAATAATATATAGTAAAACACCCAAAAGCTTATGACTGAAAGGCCTGATAAAAAATATGAGTGCAAAAACCAAAATAGTTGTTCTTAAGTTAAAGGAAATAATATACTCTCTGATTTTTGTGGTGTTGGGAATTATTCTCATACTGCTTATTGTATTATTAGTATCCGGCAGACGTGGTAAAAACAGCGAACCCATAACCCAGTCCACCTATGTTCCCGGTGTATACTCATCCTCCATTGTACTTGCTACCAATCCGGTGGATATTGAAATTGTAGTAGATAAAGAGCAGATAAAATCCATTGAACTTATTAACACATCGGAATCCGTTGAGACTATGTATCCCCTCATTACCGATTCCCTTAATTCCATAGCTGCACAGGTTATAGAAAATAATTCCGTTGAAAACATTACATACAATCAGGAAAATAAATATACATCCATTGTACTTATTAACGCCATTAACGAAGCTCTTAATAAAGCAATGCCGGAATAATTTCTTCCTGCAATATAAAACAGAAGTATCGCAACCTTATTAAGGGAGCGATACTCCTGCTGCTTTTTTATTATATCATTAAATTTAACGGGACGGCAAGCGCATTTAATCTCGCTTCGCTCGTGGCGCTCGCCGGAGCAGGAAGGCATTCTCACACTTTGTGGGTCCATGCTTCCTGCATTATTTGTGAAGATTTTTAACCTCTAAAAGTCCCGGAAGTGCATTTCCATCATAATCAAACAATGCCTGATTAGCCCATTCGTTTCCACCAGGTCCTTTTTCTCCTGTATATTCAAGAGCAGCTTCTGTGGCCCATCCGCTTCCAGGCACTGGAATCCAGGCTGGCTCCCAATAGAAAAATCCCTTACCATGTCCATCAGGAACTTCGTCTACAACCTTGAAGAAATCTCTTAAGAATGCACACTGTCCTTCTTTGGTCATTGGGTGAGCAAGCTTATCTACTAATTCCTGCTTGGTTGCCATACTCTTTCTGTCCTTGGCATCTAATTTTTCATATTCTGCATAGTCCTCCATTGTGTAGCCCATGGAAACCTCTGCGATAATTAAATCCTTATTGTAGCGAACAGAAATATCATTCATATTGTTTTTTAATTCATCAAGAGTTCCGTGCCAGAATGGATAGTAAGAGAGACCAATATACTGAAAATCCTCGCCTCTTTCCATAAAATTATCAAACCATTCTCTGTAAAGCTTATTATTACCACCATTATCCAGATGAATCATGATTGGTATATTAGCATCCACTGCTCTGACGCCTTTAATTCCCGCATTAACAAATCTGGCGATATTGTCATAGTTAGGAACCTTACCATATGGCCATAATAGTCCGTTTGAAAGCTCATTACCAACCTGAATCATAGTTGGCGCAAGTCCTTTTTTGCAAAGCTTTGTAAGGGTATCCTTAGTGTAATTAAATACTGCATCCTCTAACTCTTCAACATTCATTCCACGCCACGCCTTAGGAATGTTCTGTTTGCCAGGATCTGCCCAGAAATCACTGTAGTGATAATCAAGAAGAAATCCCATTCCATGGTCAAGAGCTCTTTTTGCAAGTCTTTTGGTAACTTCAAAATCATTGCAGCCTGCACCATATTCTCTTCCATCCTCTGCATATGGGTCATTCCACAAACGGAGTCTTACATAATTAACTTCATAGTCTTTTAAAATATCAAAAATATCCTTTTCCACACCATTATCATAAAATCTGCCACCGCATTTTTCTACCTCTTCAACTGTGGAAAGGTCCATGCCCTTAATATAGTCCATACAAATTCTCCTTTTTCAAAAAACGGCAGGGTAAAATACCTGCCGTTTTTAAGTTAAACATTAATCAAAATTGGTAATTCTCTGGTACATTGCTCTGTAACGGAATCTTGCCATTTCGTTCTTAGCAAGCACGTCCTCCTCTGTACCTGTGTACTGACAACGGATGCAGTAATATTCCTTCTTATCCTTGTCGTAAAACATATCGATATCGAGATCTCTCATAAAACATGATGGGCATCTGTAATTTAATTTGCCTTTTCCAGCTTGAGCCATGATGTAAATACCTCCTTATCTGATAATTTTCCTGTGTAACCAAGTGTAAACATTGGTGAGAACGCATATCCCTCACGGAAATATCCGGTCTTGTCCCTGCCTTCTGCTGTAAGAAGAACCTTAGTGTTAATAGGTGGAACAATTGCGCAAACCTCTGTTGCATCCTTTAACTGCTCTTCTCTGCATTTATATTCATAATCAAGGGACTTTGTCTCGCTACCCCTGATGGCAAGCTTAATGCCTGACATATCCTCTGTATACTCGGTTGTACCATAGCATGCAACGATATATTCGTTAATATCAACTTCAGCATCAGGATTGCTCATTGAAAGAACGTGACGCTCGAATTTAATTGCGCTGCTTCCTTCCTCAAAAATAACCTTGGTCTGAAGTGTCATTGTTAAATCTGAGAACTCAAGCTCTACAGGGTCAAGTGTAAGAATTCTTGCATTGCCCTCCTGTGAAAAATGAGCTTTGGTTCTGCACTGGCAAAGGTCAACCTCTTCACCCTTGTAGCTAACCTTAGCACTTCTTACAGTTCCTTCTCCTGCATAATGTGTAAAATATCCTGCACGATATTTTTCCTGGATAAGGAATGGGTAAGATGCATCCTGTACATGAGGTGTACCGATTCCTACCGGCCACTCAAGCTTAGCTACATATGGTCTTAAGTCTACGATTGCACCACCCTGGTCCATATTAACGCAGGCTCTTAAGAATGAGTCACAGTACCAGAAAAGCTGCTTATCAGATCCGTAGAGAATGTCCTTCCAAAGAGCACATTCAGGCTCTGTGTAGGTCTTCTTCTCTCTGTAGTAATCTGCGAATTCAGCCATGGTCATATCCACAAGCTGACCTTCCTTCTTAAGCTTACCATAATATGCACACCCATCCTCGTAGGATTTAAGAAGAAGCTCGTAAGGTGCTTCCCAACGACCCATCTTATTCATCCAGCCCGGTCCAACGAACTGCATATTGTAAGCATATCCGTTGTTGTATTTCTCAAGGCTTCTGTACTGGTCGATTAAGTTATACAAATATGGGTACTCCCATGTCTCGCTGTCGTAAATCATTCCTCTTAATACGTTCTGAGGATGTGTTCCAAAGTTAGAACCATTTCCGTCATAGCAAGCCAACAAATCTCTTGAAAGATGAGGAATTGCTACGATTCCGCTGTCCTCTGCCTCATTAGCTGCAGGAGCGTGTGTATTCTGTTTAGATGGAATCCATGGAGCCCATGGGCCTCCATCCATAAATGTGTACCATGAGTTATTGCAGGTATGATATGCCTTAGGACCTTCCTCCCAGCAGGTTGCAACCGCACATTTAACTGATGGATATTTCTCTTTGATATAGTTGGTCAAATCAGCGTCCATATAGTATGAACCTGTTGACTCAGGATAAAAACCAAATACTTCGTAGAACTTTCCGAATACATCATCTACGATTGATTTCTTATCTTCCATTGAGAACATCCAGATACAGAAATCCTTGGTCTTATACTTTTCACGGAACTCCTTACAAGGTAATCCAAGAAGTGTTAAACTGATTTCATCTCCATACTGTTCGTGATCTGCCTTAGCAAGTGCAATAGCTTCTGCGTTAAAAAGACTTGCGTAGGTCATCTGGATTGTGGTCTTTAACCCGTTCTTGTGAGCAATTGCCTGCTGTGTCTTGAAAATATCCAATGACTCAGTAAGAAGGCTCTTTCTGCTGATGTTTTCTTCTTTGCCGTGTCCTGTTACCTTTTCAGCGTACTCAGGAACCATTTCAGGGCGATGAATAATGTTGACTACAAACTTATCCATATTTACTCTTCTCCTTGTATATATATTTTATTTTGAGTTGCATAAGCCGTGGGAAACAATTCCCAAAAATTACGATGTTTGCTTGTGTGCAACCGGTTGTTCTGTAATTCGATAGTAACACCTGTTAGCAGGGTTGTCAATAGGTATTTTTAAAATTTTTTAAAAATTTATTTTGTGGATTCTTTGAGCACAATGTCGTAGCCTAAAAGGGTCTTTTTCTTAACCTCTCTGTCTTCAATCATTTCATATAGAAGCTTAAAGGTTTCCCGTCCAAGCTCCACTGCGTCAAATTTAAGAGTGGTTATTGCAGGCGTGCTTAAATCAAGCATTGCGCTGTCATAGAAGGACGCCAGTTTAACATCTTCCGGAATTCTTATTCCATCCTGCTTCAACTTATTAAGTACGTAACCACAAATAGAATCATCCATACAGATAATACAATCTGCCTTTTTTTCAAGAAGCTCTTCAACAACCTTTTCAGTTCTGCTCTGTCCTTCCACGTCAAGATAAATCATATCCATATTGTGGGAACTGCCTGCATCTTCGCAGCCTTCCATATAACCGGACAAACGCTTCTGGGTTACCATATGGGTACTGTTACCACCGATTACGCCGATATTCTTGCAACCTTTAAGAATGAGAAGGGATGTAAGTTCTCTACAACCAGCCAGATGATCATTATCTATCTGGATTACATCTTCGATTTCTGATAAACCAATTGCTACAAAAGGAAGTCCTGTTTCCTTAAGATACATGGCAGCCATATCGTTTTTAAGAGTTCTACTAAGAATAGCACCATCAATCTTATGGTTGGCTATAGCTCTTTTAAGTTGGGAAATATCCTGATTACTTACCATGGATATAATAATGTCATATTCCATAGCGGAAGCCATATCGCTAATTCCCAGAAGACAATTCTGAAAAAACGGAAGCTCTGCAATAGAATAATCTCCCGGTACAACCCAGCTGACATTAAAGGTTTTGGACTTGGCAAGACCCTTGGCAATAGCACTTGGAGTATAATTATGTTCATTAATATAACGAAGCACTTTCTCTCTTGTCTCGGCTCCTATTCTTCCCTTTCCTGAGATGGCTCTTGAAACGGTGGTCTTAGACACTCCCAAAGCCTCTGCTACATCAATGATTGTTATTTTCTCTTTCTGAATTTCTTCCATAAAACGATATTCCCTTCTTTTGCGCAACTATTTTGCTATCTTAGCGTATTTTTTGTATAAAATAAACAAGAAACCCGTAAATTACACATTATTTTTGAACAAATTTACATTTATCTCTTTACCATAAAATTTTACTGTGTTATAATGAATGTGCAACCGGTTGTTCTATAAGCTAATAATAACAACTTTTTGCACAATGGTCAATATGTTTTTTCATTTTTTAGGAGGCCAATAATATGAAGACAGATAAGCTTTTTTTCGGGGCTGCGTATTATGACGAATATATGCCCTATGACCGTATCGACGAAGATATGTCTATGATGAAAGCTGCAGGAATGAATACAATTCGTATTGCAGAATCCACCTGGAGTACCTGGGAACCGGCGGATGGTGTTTTTGATTTTACCCATCTTCACAGAATGTTGAATGCAGCAAATCGTCATGGAATTAATGTAATAGTAGGAACTCCTACTTATGCTATTCCTGCATGGCTTGCCAAAAAATATCCTGACATTCTCGCCATTACCCATGACGGGCCGGGAATATACGGTGGCAGACAGAATATGGATATAACTCATGAAGGATTTTTGTTCCACGCAGAGCGAATTATTAGAAAGCTTATGGAGGAGGTTTGTCACCATCCTAATGTAATAGGCTATCAGGTGGACAATGAAACCACTGCCAATGATACAAGCGGTCCTAATGTTCAAAAAGCTTTTGTGAAATATTTACAAGATAAATTTCCTGACATCAAAGCTTTTAACCACGAATTTGGACTTAATTACTGGAGTAACAGAGTTGATAACTGGGAGGATTTTCCTGATGTAAGGGGAACCATTAATGGCAGTCTCTCCGGAGAATTTAAGAAATATCAGCGCAAGCTGGTTACTGATTATTTTAACTGGCAGGTCTCTATTATTAACGAATACAAAGAAGACAGACAGTTTATCACACATAATTTTGATTATTTCTGGACCGGTGTTTCAAGTGGTATGAAGCCGGTTGTTAACCAATATGATGCAGCACAGTATCTGACAGTTGCGGGAACGGATATTTACCACCCTACTGCCGATAAGCTTACAGGATACGAAATTGCGTTTGGCGGAAGCCTGATGCGCTCCCTTCTTAATTCCAACTACCTTGTTTTAGAAACACAGGCTCAGGGAAATATGGGATGGCTACCTTATCCGGGACAGTTAAGACTTCAGGCATACAGCCACATTTCCTCCGGTGCCAACAGTGTAATGTACTGGCACTGGCACTCCATCCACAATGCAATCGAAAGCTACTGGAAAGGTGTTTTAAGCCATAATCTTAAGGAAAATGCCACCTACAGGGAAGCTAAGATAATCGGTGAAGAATTTGACAGAATTGGTTCTTCCATTAACAATCTTCAGAAAAAATGTGACATTGCTATTATGGTTGATAACGAATCTCTTACAGGACTGGATGAATTTCCTATTAATAAGGATTTTAGATATAACAATATTTTGCGCTGGGTATATGAGGCGCTGTATCGCAACAATTTGGAATGTGATATTATTCCTCAGAATTCTACTAAGGAACGACTTGCCTCTTATAAGATGATAATAGTTCCTGCCATGTACAGCGCAACAGATGAAAGTCTTATTAATCTTAAGGAATATACAGCTAACGGCGGACATCTTGTAATGACCTTTAAGAGTGCCTTTGCTGATAAATACCTTAAAATTCATCATGACGACCAGCCACATCTTATGGCGGATTGTTTTGGAATGACCTATGACCAGTTCACCTGTAATGAAGTGAAGCTTGGTAACACTGCTTTTGGGGCAGATAATGCATCTGTTTCTGATTTTATGGAGTTACTAATTCCAATGGGTGCCAAAACACTTGCAGGATATGACCATCCGGCATACAAGGATTATGCGGCTGTAACCTCCAACTCTTACGAGAGTGGTGTTGCAACATATATAGGTTGTCATTTTGACAGCCAAAGCCTTTCTAAACTGCTTCTTTACTTGTGTAATGAGGCAGATATTGAGGCTCCGGCAGAGAAATTCCCATTAATTATCAAAAAGGGAATCAACTCTCTAGGTCACGAAGTTATTTTTTACCTGAACTACTCCGACTCCACAGTTACATCAACAGCAAAATACACCGGTGTTGAGCTGCTTTCAGGTAACACAATTACCAGGGATGATATCATAGAAATCGAACCTTGGAATCTTAAAATACAGGAGGTATAAAGCAATGAAAAAGAAACTTTTATTACTTCTTCTTGCAGGAGTTATGGTATTTGGTGGCTGTAATCAGAACAGCTCCACAACCGGCAATGAAGAGGGCACAACTGAGGCTCCAACAGCTGCTACTATTGAAAAAGTAGATGTGACTCTTGATGATAGTGCATCCGGGATTTTTGTTACACCTGTTGAAGGCATCACTGATGATTTCATCATTGGCTGTGACGTATCCAGCTTGATTTCAGAGGAAAAGAGTGGAGTAAAATATTACAATAATGCCGGCGAAGAACAGGATTTATTACTCACTCTTGCCGAGAATGGTGTTAACACAATTCGTATTCGTGTGTGGAATGACCCATTTGATGAAAATGGCAAAGGTTATGGCGGTGGTAACAACGACATCGATACTGCCATCGAAATTGGAAAAAGAGCAACTAAATACGGAATGAAGACTATGATTGACTTCCACTACTCTGATTTCTGGGCTGACCCAGCCAAGCAGATGGTGCCAAAAGCATGGGCAGATATGACTCTTGAAGAAAAAGAACAGGCTGTATATGACTACACCTACGAGTCAATGAAAAAAGTCTTTGATGCAGGCATCGAAGTAAACATCGTGCAGGTTGGTAATGAAACAACCACTGGCTTATGTGGTGAAACCAAATGGAGTGCAATGGCAACTCTTATGAACGCAGGTTCAAGAGCTATCAGAGAGCTTGCTACCCAGTACAATCAGGACGTTATGATTGCAGTACATTTTACCAATCCTGAGAATACTTCTAACTATCAGAAATTTGCCCGTATGATGAATGAATACAAGGTTGACTATGATATTTTTGCTTCCTCATACTACCCTGTATGGCATGGAACCCTTGAAAACCTTACTAACGTTCTATCTGAAATAGCTGATAAATATGACAAGAAGGTTATGGTTGCTGAATTCTCATACGCATACACCTTAGAAAATGGCGATAATTTTGCTAACTCTATTTCAGAAGAAACTAACTGTGCTTGGCCTTATGCAGCTTCTGTTCAGGGACAGGCAAACTGTATCCGTGATATTGCTGCCGCTGTAACAGCAGTTGGTGAAGCAGGTATCGGTATCTGTTACTGGGAACCAGCTTGGCTTCCTGTTCCTGGTGATACATATGAAGAGCAGTTAGCAATCTGGGAAGAAAATGGTTCCGGATGGGCTTCAAGCTTCGCAACACAATATGACCCTGATGATGCAGGTGTGTACTACGGCGGATGCTCATGGGATAATCAGGCATTATTTGATTTTGAGGGACATCCGCTTGCATCCTTAAGTACCTTCCGTTTCCTTAAATCGGGTGCAACTACCGATGTAGCTCTTGATTATATTCCTGTTACTAATGTGGAATTCCGTCTTAAGGAAGAGGTTGTACTTCCTGAAACTATTGAAGCAATTATGAATGATGGTTCCACTGTAAATATTCCTGTTATATGGAATGAGACAGAATTTGATACAAGTGCAGTAACCACATATAACCTTACAGGTACTGCAACTTATGAAGAAACTGAATACTCAGTTAAAGGACTTCTTAGTATTAAGGATTTGAACTATGTTGAGAATTCTGATTTTGAAGGTGAAGATACTTCAATGTGGATTATGACAGATGTTAATGGTGCAACTGATGAATACTACATTATTGATAAACAGTCTGATGCTGTATCCGGTTCTCACTCCTTCCACTTCTATAGTGCTTCAAGCGAAGGTGTTGACTGTACAATTGAACAGACCATTACTGGACTTAACCCTGGAACATATAAGTTCTACCTCACACTTCACGGCGGTGGATGTACTTCACAGGACATCTCAATTTATGCTGTAGCTGATGGTCAGACTTACACTTCTCCTGCTTCTATTACAGACTGGCAGGAACAGACAACTCCAATAATTGCAGAAATCACCACAACTGATGGAACAATCACAGTTGGAGCACATGTTATTACTTCTTCAGGTGGATGGGGAAATCTTGATGATTTTGTACTTGCACCAGTAGAATAAACGTAATAAAGCGAACAATTACTTGCTTTTGGCTTCTGAGACCTCCTCTGCGACTGCATTGGAGGTCTCACTGCTTGCTTTCGGCTTCTGAGACCTCCTCTGTGGCTACGACGGAGGTCTCACTGCTTGCTTTCGGCGCCTGAGACCTCCTCTAGGACTGCGTTGGAGGTCTCACTGCTTGCTTTCCGCGCCTGAGACCTCCTCGATGACTGCGGCGGAGGTCTCACTGCTTGCTTTCGGCTTCTGAGACCTCCTCGTTGACTACGTTGGAGGTCTCTCGCCTTGCTTTTCGCTCCTGAGACCTCCTCGTTGACTGCATTGGAGGTCTCACTGCTTGCTTTCCGCTCCTGAGACCTCCTCTGCGACTGCATTGGAGGTCTCTCGCCTTGCTTTTCGCTCCTGAGACCTCCTCTAGGACTGCGGCGGAGGTCTCACTGCTTGCTTTCGGCCCCTGAGACCTCCTCTAGGACTGCGGCGGAGGTCTCACTGCTTGCTTTTCGCTCCTGAGACCTCCTCTAGGACTGCATTGGAGGTCTCACTGCTTGCTTTCGGCTTCTGAGACCTCCTCTGTGGCTACGTTGGAGGTCTCACGCCTTGCTTTTCGCTCCTGAGACCTCCTCTAGGACTGCATTGGTGGTCTCACAACTTGCTTTTCGCTCCTGAGACCTCCTCGTTGACTACGTTGGAGGTCTCTCGCCTTGCTTTCGGCTTCTGAGACCTCCTCTAGGACTGCATTGGTGGTCTCACTGCTTGCTTTTCGCTCCTGAGACCTCCTCGTTGACTGCGTTGGAGGTCTCACTGCTTGCTTTTCGCCCCTGAGACCTCCTCTGCGACTGCATTGGAGGTCTCACTGCTTGCTTTTCGCTCCTGAGACCTCCTCGTTGACTGCGTTGGAGGTCTCACTGCTTGCTTTTCGCCCCTGAGACCTCCTC
>CAZNUK010000005.1:0-19546 GCA_964576255.1 uncultured Butyrivibrio sp. | reverse complement strand
CTGAGACCTCCTCGATGACTGCGGCGGAGGTCTCACTGCTTGCTTTCGGCTTCTGAGACCTCCTCTAGGACTGCGTTGGAGGTCTCACTGCTTGCTTTTCGCTCCTGAGACCTCCTCTAGGACTGCATTGGAGGTCTCACTGCTTGCTTTCCGCGCCTGAGACCTCCTCGATGACTGCGTCGGAGGTCTCACTGCTTGCTTTTCGCCCCTGAGACCTCCTCGATGACTGCGGCGGAGGTCTCACAACTTGCTTTTCGCTCCTGAGACCTCCTCGATGACTGCGTCGGAGGTCTCACTGCTTATCTTTGACTCCTGAGACCTCCTCGATGACTGCATTGGAGGTCTCACTGCTTATCTTTGACTCCTGAGACCTCCTCTAGGACTGCATTGGAGGTCTCACAACTTGCTTTTCGCTCCTGAGACCTCCTCTAGGACTGCGTTGGAGGTCTCACGTCTTGCTTTTGGCTTCTGAGACCTCCTCTAGGACTGCATTGGAGGTCTCACGGCTTGCTTTTCGCCCCTGAGACCTCCTCCGCCATTGCATCCCATTCGCCGTCCGCTTAGCTCGACAATCCAACCTCACTAACTAAAAAAGGAGCATTGCTCCACAGAAGCCTAATTAACTTCTGTTTTGCAATGCTCTTTTTGGCAACTATCTGTTAGGGTCAAGTACAGTAGCT
Organism: uncultured Butyrivibrio sp.; assembly: GCA_964576255.1. Taxonomy (GTDB): domain Bacteria; phylum Bacillota; class Clostridia; order Lachnospirales; family Lachnospiraceae; genus Eshraghiella. Next base: position 18,866 of record CAZNUK010000005.1, on the reverse strand, counting down.
GCATCATCAACCATGGTCTCTAAATTGTCGCCGATTCCTTCCATAACACCACTTGAAGACTCTGTGTTGTCCTCTCTGTTATTATCACTTTCGCTATTGTTCTGTGTTTCTCTTGTATTATCTGTTTCTCTTGTATTATCGGTTTCTCTGTTATTGTCTCTTGTTTCTGTTGTACTAGTTGCAGATTCACCACTCCCGTCATTTTTGTCTCTTGTACAACCTCCAAGGCAAAGGGCACAAAGAGCCAAAGTAAGACAGAATAATAATGGTCTTAATTTTCTCATAATCTTATCTCCTTATACAAAAATAGGATATAAGCACTTTACGTAGTGCTCATATCCTTATTGTTTGCATAAATTGCAAAAATTATTAATCAATTACTTCTTTCATTGTATAAAGACCAGGTTCTTTGCCTTTTAAGAATTTGGCAGCTTCAACTGCACCCTTGGCAAAAACTGCTTTTGAGTAAGCTGTATGCTTAACTTCGATTACTTCATCCTCCCCGGCAAAAATAACTTCATGCTCTCCTACAATTGTTCCGCCACGAACAGCACTAATTCCGATTTCATTCTTCGGTCTTTTTATTCTGTCCGGTGAACGGTCAAATTTGTAATTGTATTTCTCTTTTAAGCTGTCATTAATTACATCTGCAAGAGCAAGGGCTGTTCCACTTGGGGCATCCACCTTAAGGTGATGATGCTTTTCAACGATTTCAATGTCAAAACCGGCTTCACTAAGAAGTGGTGAAATCGCTGTTAACACCTTAAAAAGTGTATTAATACCAAGGGACATATTGGCAGATTTTAATATTGCCACCTTCTTAGAGCATTCATTAACCTTATTAAGCTGCTCCTCGCTAAGTCCTGTAGTGCACAGAACAACTGGAATTTGCTTATTAACGCTATAATCCAGTAATGCATCAACTGCTTTGGCAGCGGCAAAATCAATAATTACATCCGCTTCCACATCACACTGATCAATTGAAGAAAAAACAGGATATGTATTCTGGATTCCATCGAAAATATCTATTCCTGCAACGATTTCGGCATTATCATCAGAATTAACAATTCCTGTGATAACCTGACCCATTTTACCGTTGCAGCCATGCATAATAATTCTAACCATATTATCTGCCTTCTTTCTATATTAATCCGTAATTCTTCATAGCATTTTTTAACACTTCTACATTCTTAGGTTCCATCTGTGACAATGGTGCTCTTAAAACGCCTGCGTTCATTCCCATAATATTAAGTGCTTCCTTAACAGGAATTGGATTAACTTCACAGAAAAGAGCTTTAATGAGTTCAACTGCTTCTAACTGCTTACAGCATGCACTTTTAACGTCTCCGTTAACATAATCCATTACAATTTCATGTGTCTGTCTTGGAGCGATATTGGAAAGAACGGAAATTACACCCTTTCCGCCAAGACTCATCAAAGGAACAATCTGGTCATCATTACCTGAATACAAATCAATTTCTCCATTAGTAAGTGCCATAAGCATAGCAACCTGTGAAATATCTCCTGACGCTTCCTTAATACCTACAATATTATCAACTTCCTTGAAAAGCTTAGCTGCTGTTGCAGGTAAAATATTACATCCGGTTCTGCTAGGTACATTATACATAATGATAGGAATTGAAACTGCATTGGCAATTTCTGTATAATGTGCAATTAAACCATTCTGTGTTGCTTTGTTATAATATGGTGTTACCACTAAAAGTCCATCTGCTCCGTCAGCCTCAGCTTCTTTGGAAAGCTTAACTGCTGTTGCTGTACAGTTAGATCCTGTTCCAGCAATAACAGGAATTCTTCCGTTAACATGCTTGATACAGAAACGGATTACCTCTGAATGCTCCTCCTCTGAAAGAGTTGCAGACTCACCTGTTGTTCCACAGATAATAATACTGTCTGTCTGATTCTCAATCTGAAAATCAATTAATTCTGCAAGTTTCTCATAATTAACGCTTCCGTCCTGATTCATTGGTGTTACTAACGCTACACCTGCTCCTGTAAATACTGCCATAATAATAGCCTCCTAAAAATATATTTTAAATTCAGAAGAAATTAGAGTCCGCCATGGAATATTCAAGTGGAGTTCTTTTAGTAAAAGAAAAGGCTAACCTCGGGGTTAGCCTTAAAGTAATACTCTCACATTAAATATACTCTAAGTAGCTCCCCATCAAAAATGATGACAGTCATATAACTATTAATTATATGCCCAGCCTCTACAATCTCAGGAATTGTAGGACTTCGGCGCCACACCCTTTCCTTAATGTTCAAATATGCCTGTCATATCCCAAAAAGTACTAATGAATAGCGCAACCTCTACTCTAAATTTTCAACTTAATTAAGTGTATCACTATGGTATATTATTGTCAATATTGTTTCAATTTATTCATCAAAAAAATCAATTTTGCTGACGGAAACCTCGTAAGCAACTCTTCTTTCGCATTCCTCCTCATTAATTCTCTTGGTATATTCTCTGCTTTGGATTCTTCCAATAACCTGAATATGTCCACCCACCTCAAAGCCGGCTGCATATCTGGCGTTACGTCCCCATGCAATACAAGGAATATAATCCGATTTACCATATGGACGGTTAACCGCAATCAAAAGGTCAGCGATTTCCCTTCCAAGAGGCGTTTTTCTATAAATAGGAGGTTTGCAGATATATCCGTCCAGAAAAATCTGGTTGGTGCTAATCTCCTCATCATATACATCAATAAATTCAATCTCTCTGACAAAAATTGCCAGAACAAGTCTGTTTCTGTCCTCCTCATGACTGTTGTGAGAACGAAACTGTCCGGTAGCCTCAATCATCATTCCTCTATAATCTGCATCTGTGTCCACCAAACGTTCAGATACAAGTAAAGGAATTACATCCACACTGTTACTCAGTCTGCTTACAGCAACCTGAACAACATAAAATCCTTCACCATATACCTCATGGCTGAATTTAAATTCAGAAACCACCTCTCCAATTATTGTAACTCTGTTGTTTTCAATGACTTTATCCATCATTCTTCTGTTTCTCCCTTCTTTTAAGAAATGTATTTGGTTAGTCAATAATAATCTATGCAGATTTTATTTTTTTAGAACAAAATATTGTAAAATTATTTTTATGTGTTAGAATGATATGGTTGCAAAAATGTTTTTTTACAGTCGATAGCTGTAGAATGGAGGAGAATTATGACTACCAACCGTGAAAACACACGTAATATCGCGATTATCGCCCATGTAGATCATGGCAAGACAACACTTGTGGATGAGCTCCTTAAGCAGAGCGGAACTTTCCGAGAAAATCAGGAGGTTGCCGAGCGTGTAATGGACTCCAATGACATTGAGCGAGAACGTGGCATTACTATTTTATCAAAAAACACAGCAATTTACTATAGAAATACCAAAATTAATATTATTGACACTCCAGGCCACGCTGATTTTGGCGGAGAGGTTGAACGAGTACTCAAAATGGTTAATGGTGTTATCCTTGTGGTTGATGCCTATGAAGGAGTTATGCCGCAGACCAAATTTGTGCTTCAGAAAGCCCTTGAACTGGATTTGGATTTAATAATCTGTGTTAACAAAATTGACCGTCCTGAGGCACGCCCTGAGGAGGTTGTTGATGAAGTTCTTGAGCTTTTACTGGAACTGGATGCAAGCGATGCCCAGCTTGATTCCCCAATTATATACGCTTCTGCCAGAAGTGGATTTGCAAAAATTGATTTGAATGAAACTTCTGATACAATGGAACCACTTTTTGAAACTATTGTCAATAGTATTCCTGCTCCTTCCGGTAACGAAGAGGCACCTTTACAGCTTCTTATCAGCACTATAGACTACAATGACTATGTGGGAAGAATTGGCGTTGGTAAAATAGAAAACGGAAGCATCAAGGTTAATCAGGAAGTTATGTTAGTTAACCATCATGAGCCAGACAAACGCCAGAGAGTTAAAATTACCAAGCTCTATGAGTTTGAGGGACTTAACAAAGTAGAAGTTAATGAAGCAGGTGTTGGCTCAATCGTTGCAGTTTCCGGTATTACAGATTTAAAAATCGGGGATACACTTTGCAACCTTGATAACCCAGAGGCAATTCCTTTCCAAAAGATATCAGAGCCTACCATTGCCATGAATTTTATGGTTAATGACTCCCCTCTTGCGGGTCAGGAAGGCAAATTTGTCACTTCCAGACATTTAAGAGAACGCCTTATGAGAGAGCTCAATACAGATGTCAGCCTTCGAGTTGAGGAAACTGAATCAACGGATGCTTTTAAGGTATCAGGAAGAGGCGAATTGCATTTATCCGTTCTTATTGAAAATATGCGCCGTGAAGGCTATGAATTTGCGGTAAGTAAACCTGAAGTGCTTTTCCAGTACGACGAGCGTGGCAACAAATTAGAGCCAATGGAGGTTGCTTATATCGACGTTCCGGAAGACAGTGCCGGAACTGTCATTCAAAAGCTTAGTATGCGTAAGGGTGAATTAAATGGTATGGCTCCGATTAATGGTGGAACCACCAGACTTGAGTTTAACATCCCGTCCAGAGGTCTTATCGGCTACACCAATGAATTTTTGACTGATACCAAAGGAACCGGTGTTATTAACACCACTTTTGACGGTTATGGCCCATACAAAGGAGATATTTCCTATCGTAAGCAGGGCTCACTCATTGCCTTTGAAAATGGTGAGGCTATTACCTATGGTCTTTTCAATGCACAGGAGCGTGGAACTCTTTTCATCGGACCTGGCGAAAAGGTTTACGGAGGTATGATTGTTGGTCAGACCGGACGTTCCGAGGATATTGAAATTAATGTGTGCAAAACCAAGCACCTTACCAACACCCGTTCATCAAGTGCGGATGACGCTCTCCGTCTTGTACCACCAAGAGTATTAAGTTTGGAGCAGTCTATTGAATTTATCGATGCAGATGAATTATTGGAGGTAACTCCTAAGAATTTAAGAATTCGTAAAAAAATTCTTGACCCAACACTTAGATACAGAGCTAAGAAGCAAAACACATAAAAACACTTATATAAATGCACGCGTTTTCACTAGTTGCCCCACCGAACGGTACTAGGCTTTGCTTTGCATCGCCAAGTACCGCGGGGGACAAATGTGCATTTAATATAAGTGTTTTTATATTGCAGTTAAATTCTTTCTTCTACAGATTGCATTTCATAGATTTAGTATTTAATATATAAAGCACCTTCTTCTGTTGGTGCCTCAACAACCTCATCAAGGGTACTTTCTCCTGTGGCATAATCAATAACTACTCCCGGCTGTACATTATAACAGAAAACGCAGAAAAGTATTCCTTCACCATTATCCTCTACTGACTTAGCTTCCATAAGCACGCCTGTCGCCACCAGATTGTCTCCTTCAAAAATTGGTGTCACTCTGTACATTACGTGGTTACCGGTTTCTTTCACATAATCCGCCACCATATTTTCAAATGGAAGCATACCATCCACATTCATATATCTGGTTCCGGTAATCAGATTGGAAGTATTGGCATTTTCTCCCGTAAGCTGAAAACCAATCAAATGACATCTGTTATAGAGGTATTTGCCATCCACGCAGTCATATTTTACAGTATGCCAGCCCGTTGGCTTAACACTACCAATCTCGCCTCGCTCCTCTGTGGGCATTATATCCTTACCAATACAACTAATTGTAACGCCACATCTTCCAAGCAAATCCAGCTCGGCATAATTCTCATAGGATGTTGTAGTCATCTCTTCTTCTGTAAAATATGGTACATTACCGTTAATAGCTACAAAAGGGATTCCGTTGTACTGGGCTACTTGGGAAATATCAAAGCTACCATTCGTCGTGCCCACCACCGGTCCAACTGAATCTTGTATGTTTCCCTCTTCTAAGACATCACTGCCCTCCTCTGACTCTTCTACAAAAGTGTCTGTGTCTTCTGTTACATATTCATCAAAAGGCGGTGCCGTTATCTCAACATCCACGTAGAATGCTTCAATCTGATTTTTGGATGGGGCCTTAATGGTCATTGTTAAACAACCAGTTAAGGATGTACAAATGAAAACAAATACCAAAAGTACTATTGTTATTCTCTTTTTCATTGGTATACCTCCTGGGTTATTAATTCATGGGAATTTCCTGCAAATTCATAGGTTTCCTGTAATCCCCTTCCTTCAAGATTGTAAAACCTGTCCCCCGGATATTTTCTGTTCCATCTAAAAACAATTATTTGGTCAAATATCATTCCTGCAACGTCATCTGGATTCTCTGCAAAAATATAATCCGCGTCCTTCTTATCGGAGCATATTTTAATAGTTTCTTCAAATTGTGACTTGGTATAATCACTCGTCCACAGCCTGTCCTCTCCCACAATGTCTAGAATTCTCCTGCGAACTTCGCAGTCCTTGCTCTGACGTCTGTTATTAAACATCATGCCATTATTGTCATCAAGACAAATAATTAATTTCATATCACTCACCTACACTAATTACTAATAGTATTTTATCACACACTGAAAAAACATCAAGAAAAACACTATTAACTTCCAAAATAATGCAGATTGATTTTATTATATCTTGATTTAATTTTAGTCTGTCGTTCCAAATATAAGAAACCGGAAGCGGTATAACGCTCCCGATTACAATTTTTTACCTATTCTTCCTCATATTAACCACCACAACCACAACGGTTCCTCCAGCAATAACAACTACCACTCCCAAAATAATAAAAATGATTTTCTTATACTTATTTGCTAATTTTTCGTTATCATCTGCCTGAGTAGTGCCCTCTGTGGAGCTTTCCCTCTCATCCTCGTTGGAGGCTTCGCTTGTAGCATCCTCCGTTGTTGTATTTTCTTCACCCTCGTTAACATCCTCTGTTGTGGTTTCAATCTCCTGTGAAGCCGTTGTATCCCCTTCTATTGTAGGCGCCTCTGTTACAGCCTCCGTGGTAAGAGCCTCTGTTACCGGCTCTGTCGGTGCTACTGTTGGCGGTATGGTTGGTGCCTCTGTCGGAGTTTCTACCTGTCCGCCGGTTTCCGTACTTGGTGCATTAGGAATTCCAAATAATTCCGGTGCAACACCCACATAAGTTGAATATACAGGTGTAGTTACCGTATTAATTCCGGTATTAATTCCCTGATATAACTGAGGGTATCTCAATACATCCGTATTGGTTCCGGCTGTATATGCCGCTCCTCCGGTAAAGGAACCAAGAGAACCGGTTTTGTATACTCGCAGATATCCGGTTACTCCGTTATATGTAATAGGAATATCATATATTCCATTACTTGAATATGGTGTCTCACCTATTGTATAATTCTTAATTTGTGTTACCGAACCATCAGAATAAATTGCTTTTGCAATAATATTGGCATTATTAATATTTTCGTTAGCATTATAGAATGTAGGGCTAATTCCTGCTGCCACTGCAACAAGTGTTACCTCTGGCACTGTAATTGTAACCTTTTCCACAGTTCCATCCGCTGCTGTACAGGTAATATTTGCAGTTCCAGTTCCCACTGCTGTAATAATTCCATTAGCATCCACCTTGGCAACTGCTGTGTTGTCAGATGCGTAAGTTCCGGAAAGTGATGTCATAAAGCTTGCACTGTATGTGCGGGTAAGGTTTAAGCTCTGACCGTTTGCCACGCCTCTTTTGGACAGTCCAAAATACCGGGCAATTGCTGTTGCCGTTGCTGTGGACAGCTTCTTCTGATTCTCAGCATTGGATATAAAAGCTGCATCAGAGGCATTGCTTAAAAAAGCATGCTCAATAATCATGGCAGGCATTCCTGCTCTTACAGCTTCATCAATAAAAGTATAATAATCTCTATTAACATTGGAGCCGGAGGTTCTTGTTTTGTAACCGCGGTTAGCAAGTCCCAAAGAGCTCGCATTATTACATATAGCAGTGCCAATAGCATTGGTTATTGCGCTGTAGGATGGGTTTAATGTTCCATATACTTCAATTCCGTTTACTGATGCTGTTTCACTACTGTTATTGTGCATAGATACCGCTAAATCTGCATTTACAGCCACTCCGAGCCTGCCTCTGCCAGCATTGGAATTCCACTCAGAAGAGCCCCTTGTAAGGTACACTTCCACTCCCCAGTAGGTCTGAAGCTCAGCTTTAAGTGCAAGAGCAAGTTCCCAGTTAATAAGGGATTCCTGTACTCCGTTCTGATACGCGCCTCCGTCAATACTTCCATGTCCGGCATCAACTACAATAACAATATTTCCCTCTGAATCCTTGGCTGATACCTCCTGCGGAATCATCACAATAACCATAGCCATCATGATTACTCCCAAAATCAATCCGATTAATCTGAATATTATTTTTTTCAATTAACGATACCTCCTGCGACCTCTTCTTCTGTAGCCACGTTTTCTGCGTCTGTTACTTTCAACAATATATATAATCACACCAACAAACATTATCACAAGCACACCAATGACAAACATAAGAATTTTAATAAGATTGTCCTTATCATTATCCTTTTCATTATCATTTGGTTTGCTTTCTGTCTGTGAAGAAGTTTCTTCATTAGGTGCCGTTGTGGTCTCCTCTTCCGGTGCCGGAAGAGTTACCTCCGGAATATATTCCGAATCATTATGAATAACTCTCACATATCCGGTTAAATCCTCATATCTAATTTCTACGTCTTGAACACCGGTTACATTAAAGTCAACATTACCGACATAATCCGGTGTAACCTTGACAGAACTTCCATCACTATACACTACAAAAGCAAATACATCTTTGGTATTGATAGCAGCGAACTGGTCGTCTGTGCTATAAAATGTAGGGTCAATTCCACCTACTAAAGCAACCGGCTCCACCCGCCCCACTTCTATAGTACAGCTTCCGCTTTCTCCGTCTGAAAGTTTATATGCAATATTAGTAGTTCCCGCTCCAACAGCTTCCACTACACCATCTGCTGAAACCTTAGCAACTTTAGCATCTATAGAATACCATGTAACACTTTTTTCGCTGCTTCCCGGTGCGGTAAGCTTAACGCTCTGTCCTTTTGTGAGAGAAATAATGTTTTCTCCATCAGCAACGGCAGTTCTTTTGGTTAATCCAAAATATGTTGCCACTGCTGTAGCATCTGCAACACCCATTGCCGTAGCATTGGTTTCATTAACAGTTCCATTATCATTGGTAAGATATGCCGCATCCTCCGGGTTGCTTAAAAAACAATGCTCAACAATTATAGATGGCACTCCTCCACGTACGCCTTCAGCGATTATAGTATAATAGTCCTCATAATCATACTGGGTGGATACTCTGGTCTGAACACCACCATTGTATAATCCAAGCTCAGCCAGATTTTCAAGAATCAGACTACACATATCATTAGTAGCCTCTGCATACAAAGGATTAACTGTACGATACGCCAAAGATCCTGTGTTGCTTGAAGAACCACTGTTATTATGAATACTAATTAAAAAGTCTGCCCTTAATGCCGCAGCAACCATTGCACGTGATGTGTTGGTAGACCATTCATCACCATCCCTTGTAAGATACACCTTAACTCCGGCATAGGTCTCCAATTCTTTTTTCATCGAAAGGGCAATTGTAAGGTTACAGTCAGACTCGTAAGCTCCAGTTGTGGCCAAAGCTCCCGGATCATCCCCTCCATGGCCTGCATCAATGACAATTACAACATCTTTTCTAACTTCATTGGCTTCCACAGGCATAGAATTAATTCCCATAGCTGCTACTGCTATTACCAATGTCATTATAATGCATTTTAATTGTTTCATTATCCGGTCCTCCATTAAAGATTTAAAATATATTTAAAAATAAATTTTTGAAAATAATTCTTTTGTTCATAAATTCTGTCTCTTATTGCATCAATAATCTGCCTACACTTTACAATTTCTTCCATAGTAAGCAAGTCCTTGGCAAATTCAGCCTTTTCCTGCATTTTAGAAATTTCTATTGCTTCATCGTATTCAACACATTCACATGATTTGGCAATATGCTCTGCATATTCCAAATTGGTCATATAATCCGGCTTATCAAGCTTAATATGGCGCATAAGCCTAATAAATATCATATATTCAAATATCGCAAGCCTGTCCAGTTCATTCTCACTGCTACTGTACAATTCTCTTGCATATACTACTTTTTTATGTCGTAATACAATTAAAAACGCAATGGCAAAACAGCCTAAAATTATCCCGAGAACAATTAATATTCCACGAATCACTTTTGGATCTGTTTTCTTAAACTCCCCACCTGAAGGTCCAGCAGGATTTTCCTGTATACCACTATCAGAAGTATTTTCTGTCGTAGTTTCATCCTCAGTTGCAGGCTTGGTTGTCTCCCCTTCGCTGGTAGGTTCTTTGGTTGTTTCGCCCTCGCTGGTAGGCTCCTCAGTGGCAGGCTCTTCTGTGGTTGGTTCTTCCGTAGCTGGTTCTTCCGTAGTTGGCTCCTCATCTTTTCCAAACTGCTCCGGATTCATGTTCCCGTCAGACTTTTCCTGTGCAGAACCGATAGCAGAATTTCCAGGTGTCACCTCAAAATCCACCCAGCCAATACCATCAATATAAAACTCAACCCATGCATGGGCATCACTGTCTAACACGTTTATTTCACAATAGCCAGTCAGACGTTCTCCACCCACACCATTAAATACATATGTTGATTTATACTCTGTAATATCCTCTCTGCCTGTGACATTAAAACTATAGCCCTCTACATATCTTGCAGGAATTCCGGCACTTCTAAACATCATAACCGCTGCTGTTGCAAAATATGTACAGTATCCTTCCTTAGTTTCTTTAAGAAAATACTCAACAAAATCCTCATCATCCGGTACTTTGCCGGGGCTAGTGGTGTATGTGCAGGTATTCTGTAGGTAATTACGGATTGCATATGCAACGTTATATCTTTCATCAGCTGTATCTACAGGATATCTGCCCCATTGAGTAATTAATTCATCTGCTATAGGAGTATTGACCTCCATATAATTATCATATACATAATCTGAATATAATAAATTATTGGCATAAAACTCATCCCCCAACACTTCCCTGATATACTCATCGCTAACCTGAAACACTTCATCGGGAACAGAATAATAATCTATATATGTTCCTTCCGGTATATCTTTAACCGTATCGTCAAACTCAGGTGTGTATGCATATGGAAGATCAGGATATAACGGTGCAAATTCAAACAGCGTCAATTCTGATAACTGTTCGATTTTCATACTTCCCTTCATTCCTGTAAGGGTCTGTGCATTTCCAAGAGCATCCAGGTATTCGGAAACCATTACCGAAGGTGAATATTCAACCTTACGTAGGGATTTAAATAATCGGGTATAGTTATTATCCGGCTCCTCCCATTGCTTGGATGTGTAATTGGCACCAATATATCCTTTAATATATACAGTATCCTTAATTGCGGGCAATGTTACCTTCAAAACCTCTTCCTCTGAAAAAGTCAGACTTTCCACGTGACCTAATGCACCACCGCCAATAGATGATACCGGACTGTTATTCCCTTCAAAAAATCGGAAATCCTCGATATTTTCCGTAATAAACATTCTTGCTTCATTACGAAATTCAGGAAAAAATTCATTCTGCTCAAAATCCTCCTCTGGCTTAACAAGCGTTACAATTCCTCCCACAAGCATAAGTGCAATGCCAAAAATTATTGCCGTTGTCTCTATCATTGCACTTCCCTGACCTTTTTGAGACTTTGCATTAATTATAATCAAAAGCATTATACAGTAACAGACAGTCAGTAACATTGCAAATACTGACGGATACACCTCAATAACTATTGGCGCAAAAAGTGACGCCAGTGCCAAAAGTATAGGAATAAAAGCCAATTTCCTTCTGGAAATTGCAAAGGAATTAATTAGCGCAAGCAATATTACAGACGTATAGCAGAACATTGCCGGATCAAAATCCCTTAGCATTCTTTTGGTATAATCCAGATACAACATTTTAACGCCAAAATAATCTGAATAATTATCTATCACCAAATTAACGCAATAAGCACATCCCCCTGCTATTTCATCAAACTTATTCCACACAAAAAGTCCGATAATTCCCATTCCCGCAAGAAGAACAACCCAGTTTTTCTTAGCTAAAGTCATTAAGCTTCCAAATATTGCCGAAATAAGAAATAGCACGCACAACATAGAAGCAGCAGTATAGAATTCTTCATCAAAAAATGGATTAATTAAATTAATTACAATCGTCCACATACCTATAAAAGTAAGCAACGATGTGTTTATACACGATTTTATTTTATCCTTATATTCTGTCATATTATTACCCCTCAAATCTTACTGGCATATATGAATTATGAACATGTCCCGGAATTAAATAGTACACCTTACCCGTATCAGCAAGAAGGCTTAAATTTCCCTGGGTGTGTTCATCCAGATAGCTCGTTACATAAAAAACTCTGTTCTGTTTATTTCCATTGCTGGAATAAAAATATTCCGCAGCAGATATATCGTAATTATATGGTTCTATTGTATATATCTGTGCAAACAATGCATATATATCATTCTGATTTTCAATTCTAAGTGTTACATACTCATTATTATAAAAACAGGCATTAAAGCCCACTCCTCTTTTAGTCATGGCGTATACCAGCCCATAAAAAAGGTCAAAAACCTCATCTCTGTTACTTTTGGTTCCCTTAGGCTCCTGAAACAAATCAAAAATCACTGTATCATTATCCTTAATTGGAAGGCTGAAATCCTTAACCATAAGCTTATTAGATTTGGTAGTAAGCTTCCAGTGAAGCTTTCTAACACTGTCCCCCGGCACATATTCCCTTATTGCAAATACCTCCGTCTGGTCATCCCCCGGTCTTTCCTGAGAATATACAATTCCATCCTCATCGTTTATAACGTATGTCATTTTGTCAATAATATCCACCGGCGGTAAATTAGGCATAACAAGAACTGTGGAGGTCTTTTTGATTTTTTTAGGAATGCAAAAAAGTCCAATATAATCATATATATAAACTTTTACACATTCTACCGTCACCATTTCACAGCTTGGGCAGCTAATATAAAAATCACAGTTTGCCTCTGCATTATTTCCACAGCAAAGATTTTTTCTATATGTTTTTTTAATTTTTCTTCCGTTATATCTGACCCTTGTAACAACTTTGCAGGCTGTTAAAGGTATGTACCCTTTATTTCTGACAGTAAATCGCACCAGATATTTTTCTGTTCTTGTGGCAACGGAATTTTCACTATCCACTTCCACTTCCACAGCTCTATGTAGCATTATGACTGTAATAATACCTGCAATTGTAATAATAATAAAAATTACATCTATCAAAAAAGGCAGGTATGATTCATTAATTACATTAAATGCAAATATTAATACCGCAGTAATGAAATATACTATAATATGTCCTATCATATCCGCACCCCTTTATTTTACACGCTTTGGTACCGGAACTGCTTTAAATACACTTTCAATCACTTTTTCAACAGAAATCTTCTGAACCTTAGCCTTAGGTGCAAGTACAATTCTATGCTTAACAACATCAGCAAAAACAGCCTTAACATCCTCCGGTGTAACATATTTTCTACCGTTAATATATGCATTGGACTTTGCCATTGCAGACAATGCTACTGTTCCACGAGGACTTACTCCTAATTCTACCATTGGATGCTGTCTTGTTATTGAGCACAGCATTACCATATATTCGTAAATGGCCTTGTCCACCTGAATCTGTCCCGACTCCTGCTGCATTGCAAAAATATCTTCTGCACTTACAACCTCACATACTTCATCAAGTGGATTGTCATTATCCTTACCCTGCAAAATACTAACCTCACTGGCAGGGTCCGGATAACCCATGGATAGTTTCAACATAAAACGGTCAAGCTGGGATTCAGGAAGTAGCTGTGTACCTGCACTTCCTGCCGGATTCTGTGTTGCAATTACAAAGAATGGTTCAGGAATCTTTCTTGTAACACCATCAACTGTAATCTGACCTTCCTCCATAGCCTCCAAAAGAGCGGACTGGGTCTTGGATGAAGTTCTGTTAATCTCATCCGCCAAAAACAGATTACACATAATTGCTCCTTCTCTATATTCAAACTCCTGTGTCTTAGCATTGAACATAGAAAATCCCACAACATCAGATGGCAATACATCAATTGTAAACTGCATTCTGTTAACATCTAATTCCATTGCCTTGGCAAAAGCAAGGGCCAGGGTGGTTTTACCCACACCCGGTACGTCTTCCATTAATACATGTCCCTGAGAAAGGATTGCTAACATTACTTTAACTACAACATCATCCTTACCCTTAACTGCTTTTTTAACCTCGGTTATAACTTTTAATGCTTTTTCATACATCATTATTTTATCTCTCCCTATATTTATTCTACGTTATCTACCATTGCGGCAATAAGCCACTGTCCATCAATGTTTACATAATAGAAAATCTGGTCCATACGGTCCATTCTTTCCTGATTATAGCTTGTAAGAATCATTCTCTTATCAAAGGATACGTGACAAGAGAAAAGTTCATCACTGTACACAATATAATCATCAACAACTATATTTAAAAATTCTGTTCCATGATGCGCACTATACATCCACATATCATGACGACGATAATTTTCTGCGAGCTCAATATACATTGACCCCTCTGGAAAATACTTATCTATTCCTGCTGTACTTTCACTACATCCAGGAAGGTCTCTTGAAAAGAAATTAGAATAATCCTTAGCGGCCTGAACCACATAATCCTGTAATTCCTGTGGCATCTCCTGTGCTTCGTAGGTTATTTCAATATTATACTTATCCTCATATCCGGATAAATCGCACTGATTATTATCTCCATCAAGAATAATAATCTCAGGCTCATTAACAAGTCCGGTTACTGAATAAGTAACAAAAGCAGGAACCTCTGTATACTCTTTAACATACTGAAGTTCAGGAAGCTCTGTTGCCTCTCCCTTTAATTCTTCTTCTCCAAGAACAATATTGTTAATTAATACTGTATAATCACTAGGAACTGTTACAGTTACTTCATTAGTGCCGGTCTTAGACACGGCTTCAATGGACTCAATTTCCCAATCACATATTGTAAGCAGGAAAAACATCTTCTCGTGATTAGAAGCCTTAAGATTAACTGTTGCAACAGTTTTATCATCCACCTTAAGGTTATAGCTTGATGAATCATAAGATGTTGTCTTAATATCATAAGTAATATTAGCCTCTGAAAGCTGTGAAAACATCTCCACTACCATTTCATGTGTGTTTTCAAATTTATTGGTGTTCTCAGAGTTGATTTCCGGTAATTTTCCGGCTTTAATGTCTGTCACAAGCTGGTTCATTAATTTATCCGGCTGGGCAGCTTCATATTTTTTCATAGAATTATTGGTGTATACAAGAAGTATTACAATAAGGATTACTAATACTGCTACATATCCAATCATTCCAATTGTAAATTTAGATATTTTCTTCATAATCCGCCTCCTATTTCACTACAAAGCCTGTTGGAAGTTTCCAAGATGAGGTTGCATAATACAATGTTACACTGTTCATCTCCCATGTACCGTTGTAGTACATTGCTGATGAACTGCCGCCATCAAGGTTAGCTGCGTTAACAGCACCATATTCCTGCATAATACTAATAAGATCCGCTGCTGTAGCTCCAACATGACCATTATGACCTCTTCCGTCAGTAACTAACATTAAAACGGCTCCGTCAGCCCTCTGACCAATTGCAGTTCTTGGATTTGCTCCACTTCCACTTCCGGTAAACTGAATTGCTTCACCATTAATAATTAGCTTGGTAAAGTGATTATCATCTCCACCTTCCACGTCCTTAAAGCTTACTGCATCTCTGATTCGTTCTTCCGCTACCATAGCTGCAACCTGCTCATTAGACATTCCACTGAGTTCTTTAATCACAAGGATATTATCCTCATTAAATCCAATCATTACATCCCCATACTGAATAGATGAATATTGGATCTCCCCATTGGACACTACAAGTCCCTTCGGTCTTCCGCCCCAGTTTCCTGACGACTCATACTCACCACCATTAATACCTGCAATGGCTCCTGCATCCTGCACTAAAACGTCAAGCGTAACGCCGTATTTGCTTTTATTCCAGTCAGACCAAGGATATATGGTTGCCACGCTTACCTTGGACGGGTCCTTTATAATCATAAGCTTTCCGGAATAGGTAAGTCCGTTAATCGGTATAATCTGAATACCATTTTCATCAAAATTATCATTATATTCAGACTCTGTATTGTCACTATCATTTGCATCATCTCCTGATGAAGGAATCTGAATCAAATCAGTGTCAACCTCTGCATCAAGACGCTCTCTGGAATTGTTATTGGTAATTTTCTCAATTTCCTCATCAGAAAAATACAATCCCGGAATAAATTTTAATGCTCCTGTCTCCAAAAATGTTCCTACAAATAAGTCTCTCGCGGACTCGGATGGTCCGTGACAGCATATCCAAAGCATTGCATAAAGTCCAATCACAAGTGCCAAAATTGTAGTTCCAAGAACAATACCCACTCTTCCCACAATAGTAAGAATTTTATTCTGTTTTTTAGGTTCTTTTTGAACATTTTTCTTCTTTCTTCTAACTTCTTCCACCATATTAATTCTCCTCTTTTCTATCGCATGCAAAAACCCATTTTCGCTGAATCTGATAGCTTAAAACAAATAAACAAGTATCAACAATTATTTTTATCAGACTTGTAAGCCAGTCACCTGCATTAAATATACTTGAAAACAGATACACAAGTCCGGCTGAGGCTCCCATCTGACAAATGCATAAAGCATAATATTTTAGTACGGTTTTGACCATTGGTGCATCGGATTTAAATACAGCTTTTCTATTAACAATAAAATTGAAAATAGATGACACTACTCTTGCAACCGCAGTTGCAACAATAATCTTAACACCCTTGTCAGAATCCGCTCCCATAACAAATTCCATTAAGCGGAACAGTCCGTTATCAATAAGAAATGAAAGTATGGAGCTAATCATATATTTTAAAAAAGAAAACATATTTCCAAAGAGATATCTAAAAATTACCATGTAAATTTTAAAAGAATCTCTAAATGGATGGAAATGAGTTGTGGCATTATCATCAATATACACCGTATCAATTACCACCTCTGAAAATTCCACCCCCTGACGCTTCATTTCCAAGAGCACTCTGGTCTCATACTCAAAGCGTTCGCCTTTGATATCAAGCATCATCGGAAGATGTTTTTTAGGTATTGCCCTAAGTCCGGTCTGGGTATCCGAGATTTTAATTCTACACATTGCCCTGAATACAAAACCGGTTATATTGTTACCTATTTTGCTCTTAGGTGGAACATTGTCCCCTGTAAAATCCCTGCACCCTAAAATCACCTTATCTTCATTGGCAATCATAGCTTCACAGCACGCCCTAATATCCTTAGGTAAATGCTGATTGTCCCCATCCACTGTAATTACACCGGCAATATCAGGACGATTCTCCATACAGTATCCATATGCAGTTTTGAGGGCTCTGCCCTTTCCACGATTAACTTCATGATTAAGGACTGTAACCTCCTTAAGAGCTGCTGCCTCATTAAAAGGCTCCATATGCTCCGAATCGCTACCATCATTAACAATAATAATATCGTTAAAGCCTTCCTTAATCAAACCGTCAACAACCAGCATTAATTTGTTATCCGGATTTAATGACGGAATAATTACACTAATTTTCACAGTTTCTCCTAACTACTTGCTTAACTGGGCAAGTCTTTCCTGTACCTGTTTCATCATAGTTGAGTACTTAGTAAGTTTATCTTTTTCTTCCTGAATCTTAGCAGCAGGTGCTTTTGAAACGAATTTCTCATTGCTTAACATTCCTTCAACTCGCTTCAATTCGCCTTCAAGCTTCTTTTCTTCATTACGAAGTCTTTCGATTTCCTTCTCAATATCCACTAATTCTGCAAACGGCATATAAATAGCCGCATTAGGAATAAGTACAGCAACTGCATCCTCATCAATTCCTGTTTTATCCTCCTGAATAACAATCTCAGAAGCATAACCAAGAGTTGCGAAGAATACCTTACCATTATCAAAAATCCCCTTAATATCCTCGCTTGTAGTTACTACATAGACTTTGGATTTCTTACTAGGTGGTACATTCATCTCTGCACGGGTATTTCTAATGCCTCTTACAGCCTCTTTTATGGTCTCAACTGCATTTTCTTCCTGTGCAAAATCCCATTCCTGCTTAAATACAGGCCATTCAGAAATCATAATTGATTCTTCATCTGAAAGGTTACAGAAAATTTCCTCTGTAATAAAAGGCATATATGGATGAAGTAATTTTAAGGAATTAATTAATACTGTCTTAAGTGTCCACATTGCTGCCGCCTTGGTTGTATCCTCGTC
This sequence comes from uncultured Butyrivibrio sp., assembly GCA_964576255.1. Lineage (GTDB taxonomy): Bacteria > Bacillota > Clostridia > Lachnospirales > Lachnospiraceae > Eshraghiella. The sequence continues at coordinate 464 of CAZNUK010000005.1, read as the reverse complement.
ATTGTAGAGACGTGGTTTAACCATTTCGATATACCAATCGCAGAACTCTTCCCAGATAAAATCATATATCTTGGAAACAGCAACACCTAAATCGTATTTTTCCATATTATCTGTAACATCTTTGGCAAGGCGGTTAACCTTACTAAGAATCCATTTGTCCGCATCTGTAAGAAGCGACAAATCCATCTTTGAAGATGTATCCGCTTTTTCAAGATTCATCATGATAAATCTTGAGGCATTCCATACCTTATTAGCAAAGTTTCTGGATGCTTCTACTCTTTCCCAGTAAAATCTCATATCATTACCAGGTGCATTACCTGTAACAAGGGTAAGTCTTAATGCATCTGCACCATATTTATCAATAACCTCAAGTGGGTCAATTCCGTTTCCGAGGGACTTACTCATCTTGCGTCCCAAAGAATCCCTTACAAGACCGTGAATTAATACGGTATCAAAAGGAGCCT
>CAZNUK010000004.1:0-65137 GCA_964576255.1 uncultured Butyrivibrio sp. | reverse complement strand
AGTATAACATTTTCACGGGAAATTAACAATAGTATTGATTGGCTTTTTTCAAGTACATAAACCGTATTTTCATAGTAATATTTCCGCAGAAAATTAAATAAATATAAAACATATAAATTTTTTATAAAGTTTTTTTAAAAAAACAATAAATTTTTTATTGACTTTTTATTTTGTTGACCTATTATAGATATGTAAAAAATTTCTATATTAATATTTATATACTAACAAATATTTTGTCAGTAAGAAAAAGAAAGGTGGTTCAACACTAATGAAAATTCAAAACAAGTGGATTAGAGCCGCAATACCTGCACTACTTTTACATTGTAGTATCGGTACAGTATATTGCTGGTCTATCTTCAGTCAGGAAATTGCTGATCACATCGGTCATTCCAAGGGCGCAACTGAATGGGCATTCAGCTTTGCAATATTCTTCCTCGGAATGTCTGCAGCATTTTTAGGTAACATCGTAGAGAAGGATATACATAAGTCCTCATTAATCGCTGCTATCTGCTTTGCAGCTGGTATGGCAGGTACAGGATTTTTTATCTGGTACGGCGGACAGCATCAGGGAAGCATACTTGCATTAATTGGTATTTATGTATGCTACGGTTTGATTATGGGTATCGGTCTTGGAACCGGATATCTGTCACCGGTTAAGACACTTATGTTGTGGTTTAAGGACCGTAAGGGTCTTGCAACAGGTCTTGCAGTTGCAGGATTTGGTGCAGCAAAAGCTATCGCAAGCCCAATTATGCAGAAGCTTCTTAATTCACTTGGCGACGGTGGAATCTACAAGATGTTCTGGATTCTCGCAGGTGTATATTTTGTAATGATGTTTGTAGGACATTTACTTCTCGCTAAGCCTGAAGGCTGGCATGAGCCTGCTAAAACCGAGAAGGGCAAGGGTGCTCTTGCATGCATTAAGGAAAAACCAGCTGTATTTATCGGTATCTGGATTATGTTCTATCTTAATATTACCTGTGGTCTTGCTTTAATTTCACAGGAAAAGATGATTATTAAGTGTATCGGTCTCGGTTCAATGGTTGGTGTTCTTTCATCAGTAACAGCTGTATTCAACGCAGCAGGACGTCTTGGTTTCTCTGCCTGGGCTGATACAATGAAGAACAGAAATACAATTTATAAGATTATTTTTATTATGTCAATTTTTGTTACCGGCTTAACTATCGTAACAAAGGGAATTACCAATCAGGGTGAAAATATTGCACTGGTAGTGATTGTATTAGCCTTATTATTCTTAGTAAATGCCGGATATGGTGGTGGTTTCAGTAACGTGCCAACACTTCTTTCCGACCATTACGGAATGCAGAATATCAGTGCAATCCACGGAATTGTACTTTCTGCTTGGGCATTTGCAGGTCTCACAGGAAATCAGGTTGCAACACTTATTGTTAACAATGTTGGAAAATTCTTCGACGACGGACATGGTAACATGATTAACCCAGAGGGTTATCAGGCAGTACTCTACCTAACAATTGCACTTTACAGTGTGGCACTTCTCGTAAGTATCTTCCTCGTTGACCATAAGAAGAAAGTTAAAGAAGCGTAAAATTTTCCCGGGAGTCATCTGGCTCCCGGGTTTTTTATAATATTTTATTCATATGTCTCACTATCTTATGTAATCACTCTCTTTTATTTATAAGCAGGAATCATGATTCTAACTTCATAAATGTCACACCCAATATATGTATCATATAAACCATTGTAACTTTTCACAATTTCTTTTACAATGTTTCTTCCCAATCCCATATGATTTTCTTTAGGTTTTACAGCAGTTCTGTCATAATTATTTTTTAAATCAATTATACAAAAACCATTTTTCTCACCCAGAATAAAATCTATGTATCTGTCATTTTCGTTCAGCAATATTGATTCTTCTATTGCATTATCCCATATGTTAGCTAAGATTCCGGTCAGGTCCACATCCTTAATATAATCATACAAACCATCCTTAACATCTATCCTTATTTTTATTTCATTTTTATCACATTCATTTAATTTAGCGCTTAAAATTGCAGCAATTATCTTGTTACTACATATAAACTCAGGCACAAGACTATCCATCTCTTTACATACATTTTGGCTATACACTTTACCTTCTTCGGAATTCTTGATATTTTCCATTACTGAAATATGTTTTTTTGCATCGTGAATAATTTTTCTAGATTCTTCATATCTATCACTTAATTCTTTGTAGTGTTCTAATTGCAATTCGTTCTGATACTTCATTACTCCTAGCTCATAATTTACTCTGTAAGTTTTTGAAATACCTTTCATAATAACAACTAGCAGTATATCAATCAGTAAAAACCCCAAAATAATTGTCAAAAGAACTATTCCATCCTTTGAATCACTGGCTTTTTCAATATATCCATATAATACAAAAAAGGCAAATGCTACATATATTATCTGCAAAACAACTTCTCTCAGCTTAACTGTAATTGTTTTTTCCTTTGAAATGATTATCATAAAAAGCCACCACATAACCGTCATAATTACTATATTAAAGGCATAACTTATAATCATTCGTGACTCATTTTCAAGAATTAAATCCAATCGCTTACCATCTATAATTACCCAAATCCAAACAGCCACTACATCTATCATAAAAACCAAAAAGAAATAGAGTACGTCAAATATAATTTTCGTCTTTACACTTCCCTTGTAAAGAATAATTGATGTGAGCGCAATACTCAGAATAGTGTACAATAAATTTCCCCAGGCATTATTTAAGCTTGAAACTGCAATACCAATTCCGGTAATTCCGATACAGCTTAACACATAAATTACTGGTTGTTTAAATTTGTTATCAAAAACTCTTTTCATCCATAGAAAGATATAAATATTTGTAATTAGTGTTGTAACAATCTTAAAAGCAAATTCCATTATCTTTATCTCCTTAACTCTCCATTATAGGCACTAAATATGAAATTCAGAAACTCTTTCTTTTTCTTCTGGGATAAAGGGCAAAACTCTCCATTCTTCATTATGATATCATATTCATTTTCAATATGGTCAACATAATCAACATTTACAATACAACTTCTATGGCACATATAAAATTTAAAAATATTCAAACGTTCCAGCAAACTATTAAGCATCACATTCTTCACATTGTATGTACAATGCGTACAACAGATGTCTATATTTCCCTTCTCTTTAACAATGATATACATTATGTCTTTAGAATCTATAATCGTTTCATTACCATTAATTTTCATTATAAGGCACTGCTCTTCCATATTACACATCAAATCAATAAAATCCTTCAATACTCTATAAATAGACTCTTTATCTATTGGTTTTGTTATATAATCAAATGCATGTACCAAGTACGCCCTGCGCCAATACGCTATGTAATTAGTAATATATACTATCGGAGTCATATCCCCCTTGCTACGAATTATTTCTCCTACTTGTATCCCATTTATATATTCCATTTCTATATCAAGCAAATACAGATCGAATATATTATTTTCTGCCAGCAACTGCTCTGCTGATGTAAAACATTTAATTTCGTATTTTATTTTATTTTCTTCAAAAAACTCTTCTGTATATCCTTTTGTAATAACTATACTTTCTTCCTCATCATCACAAATCGCAATCTTCATAATAGTAACCTCCAATATATGAGTTTATCATATATTGCGAGAATTCAAAAGTATTTTTCCAACCGTGACAAGTATTGATTCAATTACCACCGTAACAACAATCACACTACATAATAGTTTAAATTCTACAAAAGAAGAAACGAACAAAATCACATACAAGCCAAGCAAAATAATTTTTACCTTTAGGGAATTTTTCTTTTTTTGAATTTCCGTAACTCTCTTATTGGGTGTATCAACAGGAGCAATCGCTAACAATATTATTATTCCAAAAACAGAAAGACACAGCAACACAATATAAGCTTCTGAATATTTTGTTGCTAAATTAATCAAGAATAATGACGTAATAAAAATGGCTGCCGATGATGCAGCACATGATATTTTAGAATTCATATGCACACCACCGGCGTTTTGTCTTAGAATTGCAAACAATACCATAAACGCTATCCCCTGAACAAGTGCTCGCATTGCTAATGAAATAATTATTGCTCCAATGAAGAAAAATATTTTTTGCAACAAAATTTCCATTCCATATGCTATAACTTCTAATTCTTCCTCATCCATTTCATGACTTTGAGCAACACTTCTTAATAATTTATCTTTTAAAATCATTTTATCTCCCCATCACTTATCTCTACAACTCTCTCGCAGCCTTTTGCTACGTCCATGTCGTGAGTAATAATTACTATGGTCATTCCCTCTTCATTAAGTCGCTTAAATTCCTTCATTATCTCTGCAGAAGTATTCACATCAAGCGCTCCTGTTGGCTCATCTGCAAGAAGAAGCTTAGGATTATTAACTATGGCTCTTGCTATTGCCACGCGCTGCTTCTGTCCGCCGGAAAGCTTATTGACACGCTTGTCCGCCAGTTCCTCTATTCCCATTTTACGAAGGGCTTCTTTGGCACGTTCCTTTTTCTTGCCCTTGTTCTTGGAGAAATAAAGTGGAATCATTACATTCTCAATGGCTGAATATTCCTCAACTAAGGCAAAGTCCTGAAGCACAATTCCGATTTCACTGTTTCTAATGGTGGCGCGTTTATTCTCACTGATTTTACTCACATCTCTGTCTGCTAACTTATATGTACCCTTTTCAAAATCATCAATACAACCAATGATGTGCATAAGTGTGGATTTGCCGGCACCGGATTTGCCGATTATGGCAACCATTTCTCCTTCATCTATGGTAAGGTTAATGCCCTTAAGGGCGGTGAAGGCATTGGATTTGCCGAGGTTGTAGGTTTTGTAGATGTTTTCTAATTGAATCATTGTAATTTCCTCCTAATATGCGGTATCTCTAAGAATCTGAGAAGCTGTTTTTTCTCTCATTATTATTGTGGTTATTAAGATAGACACCATAACTACTACAAGGCATAATGCCAACATTACCACAGTCTGTACTTCACCTATATTACAATTAATTGTTCCAACTAAACTTAATTTATTTTGTATCCTCATTAATGATAGGCTTAAAATAATCGCAAGCACACTATTTGCCGCCATCTCAATCCCGGTCATTAAAGAAGCATGTGTATATGGCATTCCGCAAATATACAACATTCCATAATACTTCATGTTATTAGCAGTCTTAACTGAAATCATTCCGACAGTACATATAATCACCAGTGCAAAAACCGCTACCGTCAGTGGTATATATTTCATTAATGTACTTCTAAATGAGAGCTCCATTCGTTCATATAAAATATCAGATGTTGGATATGTTCCTACCCAAGAAATACCATGCTCAGATTCCATATCCATAACCGCTATATAATTTTGTCTGTATTCTTCTTCTGTTATGTCATCATCAAATTTAATAATACACTGATAATTAATTTCGTCCAATTCCTGGCCAATTGCTTCAATTTCAGCTTTTGTAGTTATTATTATAGGTTTTTCAAGCTGTTCATAGCTATATGTACAATATAAATCTTCATAGCCCATATCTTTGAATATTTCTGTGCTAGTCATAAAGATTTTTTGACCATTACTTATTACGCCAACAATTTCTGCATCAACATATACATAATTCAGTGTTTTATCATAAAATTCCACTTTTATAGTGTCTCCAACACCAAGTCCTGCGCTATTCTCAGAAATCAGAATCTGCATTTTCTCATCATCTATGCTCTTATCACTAATTAATCTGCCCGTTGTCAGTCTTGGAGCAAATTCATCCATAATTTTTTCATCATAAACAACACATTTATCGAGTTTTATCAGTGCGTTACTACGGCAACTCAATTCAGTTGTCATTAGCATTTTTTCTACTTTAGATAAATTATTAATATCTATTTTTTGTAGTATATTAACCACAATGCTATTTTCATTCAAATAAGGTTTTACCAATCTGTACAACTTAGTTTGCGAACTTATATTAGATACAAATATTACACTTAAAATGATGTTAAAGGTTAGGATAATTACAGTTAATATATTGTACCAGATATTTTTAACATATTGTTTTGACACAAATTTTATCATTACTGTTCCCTCCTCACATCTATTAGCTTCTTTTTGGTGTTATACAAGGTAATCACTAATGTAAACACTATTATTGTAAGTACAAATACACCCATCATTATTCCATATACCGTCATATTGTATATAGGAACACTACTACCATATATGGACATCATTTTATTCTCTATTCCAAATTTAAAAATCACAAAACCCATAACAGTTGTTACTATACTTATAAAAATAATTTCTAATTCATTTATCATTATTCTCTGCATTTTATTTGCGCCCGTTATGCCAAAAACAGCCATCTGTTTTTTGCGTTTTTTCATTATATATCCATATATAAGAGCTGTATCCAAAGCAGCATTAATGCCAATAATAACAGATATTATAATTATAGAATTAATGGCAATTAGCTCTTCTTCATCCTTCACATTGAATTCACTTACTTCCACATTATTACCAAATGCAGATTTAAGCCCATCTCTAAACACTTTATATTCTGAATATGTAGGCAACTTGTTAAAATCCATGCTTACAGAATATGGGCGAATATTATCAGGACATGCATTTAATGACATTTCAATATATGGCCAGCCTGTTGCTTGTGCCATATCCTCTGTGGCTGAATTGGCGTCAATACCAATAATTTCATATTCTTCATCCCCGATTATTACCATATCTCCCACATTACCGGCATTTATTCCCATTACAACCTTGTCGCCATCGGTAAGCTCTATACTGTTTAACCATCTTCCCGCTCTTAATTCTCTGTCACCATAAACAGTATTTGAAAGACTATATGTACCATTGAAGTATTCAGAGCGAATTCCCACTTGAATATTATTTACGTCATCAAAGGCAAGAACTACAAAAAAATCCAGATTAGCTTGATTTTTATCTAAAATATCAGGAAGACATTCCTTAATCTGTTTTATAGTAACATCTCCATTAAAGCTGGCATCAAAAGAATAGCTGTCAATATCGAGTTCCTGTTTTTGCGCATTATAGCTTCCAAATATTCCATAGACAAAGAATAATAATATTGTTGTCAATATTTGAGATACAATTAATAAAATGTACATTTTTCTGTAACCATATATTGAATTTTTGATATTCGTTAGTATGATTCCAAACATCTTAATCCTCCTAATTAAATTCATAAACACAGGTAACTTTGTATTAAAACATAGTTACCTGTGCAATTTGTTTTAATAAGACTGCTTTAATATGCCTGTGTTACCAAATAAGTGTAATTATCTGATACAACGCTTGTGGTATTGGTGTAGAGATATCCAATCACATAGTTTTTATAATTATAGCGTGCATTATCATAGTCTCTTGATAATGTCTTAACATAATTAAGTCCAGGAGATAAAGTAACAACTTCTGTTGTACCATCATCATACGTACGTGTTTTTGTATCATATCTACGCAAGCTACATTCATATTTTCTAGGGCTACTAGTATTATTCACTGTAGTAAGCTTACATTGTGTAGATGTACCGGAGGCAGTATAATGCCCAACATCTCCTGAATAATAATCGCTATACGTTCCTACATTTTTTAGCATTGCTGATCTCTCCACAGTGCCAGCAAATGCTGCGGTTCCTACTACTGCTGTAAGCATAAGTCCGCAGGCAATGCCCTTAAATAAATTACCTTTTCTCATTGGTTTTTCCTCCTATTTTTCTTTTTTCATACGTTTCTCTAACGAAACTGGCATTTTTGTTTCGTACAAATAAAAAACGCATGTAGTATCTAACTGCTGCATTGCAGTTTTTTTACATGCATTTTTCAATATTGTTGTACTAGCTTTTTTTAATAAATGCTTCATTGAAACTTCCTCCTTCTGTAAATTTGTAAGCTTACAGCTCTACTTTAGAAAATTCCAGCCAAAAAAACAATAGGAGTACGCCGAACGCCTGATTTTTGACGCCGAACGCCGAAAAACCACTCTGTCAGCACGGGTAATTAAGAAATTTTTTTATAAATCTTACAATTATTGTAAAAACTTATTTATCAATTCCGCTGTCTGATATATCTGTTCCTCATTACTTATACTCGGCATTCCATCCCCATCCTGTACACCATACATTCCAAAATAAGCATGACAACCTCCCTCAATAATTATCTCTGTAAAATCTGACGGAAGATTTGATGCATTCTTCTCATATTTGGAAGCATTCAAAACCTTATCCTCACTACCATAGATGGACAATACCTCCACATCGCTGTCAGACAAATCCTCTGTAGGATAAGAACCAAGTAAAATCAATCCTTCATATTCATCCACATTATCTCCCAAATAAGATGCTGCCATGGAACCACCAAGAGAATGTCCGCCGATGTACCAATTTTGCACATTAGGATATTGCTCCTGTATTCCTTCTGCTGCATTAATATCCAAAACAGCAAGATTAAAAGGCATCTCTACAAGCACACATAACACATCATTGGCTGCAATTTCTCGCATAAGTGCAGTGTATGCGATATACTCCACCTTACCACCGGGATAAAAGATAAAACCATATTGGGAATCCTCATCTCCAAAAACCATTGTGCCGTCTTCCAAGGTTTTCTCCACAACCGGATTGGATGGTTTAAAATTGCTGATAGCCTCCATATCCGCTCTATAATAATCATTGACATAAATTGCACACACGCCAAATATAATGCCGATAACGGCAACTATAGAAGCTATAATTATTACTCTTTTTTTGTTTTTACTCATTTCTATAATCCTTACAAAGTTCATCTGCTAATTTTTCAAGCTGTGCATTACTTTCTTCGTTCAATGCTGACATTATTTTCACGATTGTATCAGCATATGTGAGATTTTTGCACTTCTCTAACATTCCCTGCATAACTCTCGCTGCTGTTGGTGCCCAAGTACCATTTTCAATAAAAGCAACCATTCTGTTCTGGAAATTATGCTCCGTAAGGTGGTTAATAAATTCACGCATAAATGGGAATATCTCTGCATTATAAGTAGTGGTTGCCAAGACGATTTTGCCATATCTGAAGGCATCCTCAACAGCCTCAGCCATATCACATCTTGCAAGGTCATTAACTACAACCTTAGGGCAGCCCTTTGCCTTAAGCATATCCGCTAACTTCATTACTGCTTTCTTAGTATTGCCGTACACTGAAGTATAGGCAATCACAATACCCTCTGTCTCTACGCCATAGCTTGACCAGATATTATAGAGATTAAGATAATACTCCAGATTCTCTGTAAGTATTGGTCCGTGCAATGGACAGATTTTATGAATATCCATAGTCGCTGCCTTTTTCAAAAGATTCTGCACCTGCATACCATACTTACCAACAATTCCTATATAGTAACGTCTTGCTTCACAAGCCCAATCCTCTTTGACATCAAGAGCACCAAACTTACCAAATCCGTCCGCTGAGAAAAGCACCTTGTCTGTGCTGTCATAGGTCATAATAACCTCAGGCCAATGAACCATAGGAGCAGTTACGAAAGTCAAATTATGACTTCCAAGGGATAAAGTATCCCCCTCGCCCACAACAATCTTTTTGTCCTGAAAATCAGTACCAAAAAACTGCTTCATCATAACAAAAGACATTGCCGATGACACAATTTTTGCCTCAGGATAGGCTTTTACAAAATTAGCAATATTAGCAGAATGATCCGGCTCCATATGCTGAACGATTAAGTAATCCGGCTTTCTGTCTCCCAAAACAGACTTGATGTTATCAAGCCATTCATCCGTAAAGTTGGCATCCACAGAATCCATAATGGCAATTCTGTCATCAATTATGGCATAGGAATTATATGCCATTCCATTAGGCACTTCATATTGTCCTTCAAATAAATCAATTTGGTGGTCATTAACACCAATGTATTTAATGCTGTCTGTAATATTCATAGTTATAAATCTCCTTATACTGTTATTTTACATACATCAACCCAAGTTATGCAATTCGAATATTTTTCCAATTCGCTTATGGAAAGCTCTATAGCACTATTGGCGCTGCCACAGGCAGGAAATACCGTATCAAATCTTTTTAAGGATTCATCAAGATATACCTCCACTCCATCATTAACAGCAAAAGGACATACGCCTCCTACTGCGTGACCGATAAGAGGCTCCGCTTCTTCAAATGCCAACATTTTGGCTTTGGTATTAAATTGTGCTTTGTATTTGCGATTGTCAATTCCAATCGTTTTGAAATATTCTTTTACTTTATCAATTGCCATATTATTTCACCATTCTTTCCACATAAATATTATAAGTTACTCCACTATCAATATCAATTAATTTTGCGCTAATCCATAATAATGTCCTGCAAAGTAAATGGAATTACTTTATTCAAATCCTCCACACTAAGCTCCACTTGATATCCAATTTTACCACCACTAAAAATAATCGTATCGTACAACACCGCTGTCTCATCAATAACAGTTGTAAACAATTTTTTCATGCCTATCGGCGAACATCCCCCATGAATATATCCGGTCAACAAAAGAAGTTCTTTGGATTTAATCATCTCAATATTTTTTTCGCCAACTGCCTTGGCGGCCTTTTTGAGATTCAATTCATTACACACCGGAACCACAAACACATAGTTTTGCTTAGAAGCTCCCACTGTAACCAAGGTCTTAAATACCTGCTCCGGATTCTCGTTAAGCACAGCCGCCACTTCCATACCACTGATTGCTTGTGTGGAATCATAGGTATGGCTTTCGTAAGCTATTATATTTTGTTCCAAAATACGCATTACATTGGTTTTTTCTTGTTTCATATTGGTGTCCCTACCTCAATCAAATTTCCATCCAAATCATAAAAACGGACTACCTTTTGTCCCCAGCTGTGAGTCATAAGCTTATTAACATATTGAATTGAAGGGTAAAGCTTTTCCACTTTACATACAAATGCTTCTATATCCTTTTCCTCAAAATAAAGCTCGCAGGAATTGTTTTTCGGAATTATATCCTTTCCAAGAAACTCCCTCCAAATTCTCTCATCCTGAAGCACCAGACCTTCTGTTAAAATCATATTACCGTTATTATCCAGAATCATGGTGAGCCCAAATAGGTCATGATAAAACTGTCTTGATTTCTCAATGTCTTTTACAACTAATAAAATGTTTTTTAATTTCATATTGATTCTCCGCATTTATTTTTTCAAGTTAAATAATTTCTCTACCAGAATAAGCGTTTCTTCTTTTGTTCTGTTTTCATCTCTTAAAATCACGTTAAACCCTGAATTTAGAAAATAATTATATATTTCATCTGAATTAACTCGTTTTAAACACTCTCTGAAATTATCCAATGCTTTTTCCGGATTTTCTTCCTGCAATAACAATTTATACAAAAATTGCTTTTCTCTGTCAGATCTTTCAAAAAACCTATTAACAGAAATCTTCGGGTCTGCTAACATAATCAAAACATGGTCTTTATCCGATATTTCAGCTAGAACTTCTGTTGAAATATTAGTATCCACAAATATTAATTTATCCTGCTTGGATAAGTCGTCCAGAATTTCCAATTCCAAAATTGCACATTCCTTATTAGTTTGCTTAATCCATTTTTCATATTCATCCGGAGTTCTTCTGATAAAATCACGCCAATCTACCATATCTCTTGTGTATGTCAACCCCGGAAATTTCTCACTATCCAAATCAGAAAGTTTTGAATCATGATAGTTTTCTTCACAGGCTATACCATTATATTTTTCAGCCAAAAGCTTTACCATGGTTGATTTTCCGGCATATGCAGTTCCGTTAATAAAGTACACGTTTTTGTATCTCATATTTTCTCACTCCACTTATCTGTCTCTTTCTTCAATAATATGCTTTTCCATTCACAATTTCATCAATCCGTTCGCTGATAAAAGACGGCTTAATACTGCTCTTTTCAATATCTTCTATCGGTAGCCATACAAGGTCTTCTCCCATATCCGTCTTATTCTTGCAAACACTTAAATCCTTATCCATAATTTTCATATAATAATAAAATTCCAGAGTGTGACAATCAAGCCCATCAATGTTACCACCACTGCCCTTAAAAAAGTTTTCACATACCACTGCAAGGTGGTCAGCTTTTGCAGTAATGCCTGTTTCTTCAAAAACCTCTCGCTCAATACAGGTCTTAGATGTTTCGCCTAACCAAACCCCACCGCCAATCATGTAATAGTAATCTCCCCTCATTCTACATAGAATGGAGGTGATGCCCATGAAGAAAAAATTCGACTTTAAGGACTTGATGTCTTTTGGAATGTTTCTTTTGGCACTGCTGACGTTCATTTACTTGATATGTCACTAACATAAAACAAAACCTCCCCTGTACTTTGACGAGTAGGGGAGATTTTGCTTTCTAACTTGGTCAACCACTCTGTGGCGATTGCCTTTTTCTAATTTCATTATAACAGAAACAGACTAATTTACAAGAAAAATTATCATAATTCTCTTTTCATATATATAACATCCTCCATCGGATTGTTATAATATGCATCACATTCCTTAAATCCAAACTTTTTGTACAAATTAATTGCCGCTGTCAACGGCTTGATTGTATCAAGCACCATCTCCGTATAACTGGCACGTATTGCGTGAATCAGAATTTCCCTAACCAACATTTCACCTATGTGATGTTTTCTTGCCTCCTGCTTCACATATAGTCTTTTCATCTCGCAACGGGTATCCGAATGCCTATGGTAAGCAACCATACCCACAACCTCATTGCCATCAATAGAAACAAGTATCTCACCCTGAGGCGGAGTGTATTTCATAGCCGGATTAGAAAGTTCTTCATCCAGACACTGAAAAGATAAATCTCTGCCAAGGCTGTTGGTGTATTCTAGGATTAGTTCTTTTATTTCTGATATGTAGTTTTTTCCGTCTGTGATTTGCATAAAACCATCCCTTATTTTCCTTTAAAAGTATAATTATCTAGATTAATTATTTTACCAATTGCTTCTGGCAATGATAACTTCTTAAGATTCAAGCCTTTAGCAACATGCTTAACTGTACAATATATATCTTCATTAATATTTTTTTCCAATATTGCAAGAACTTGCGAAGGTGCATATGTTAGCTTCTTGATATCCTCAAGCAATGCGGATGAAGGAACATACACATCATCTTCTTTACTCAAACCAAGGCAGAAATTAACACCGCCCATAACTTTATCAACAAAAAGATATGGCCTTACACCATTATAATCACCGGTGATTTTTGTAATCTTTGTAACATCCATTAGCATAGGTAGAGCCGCAAGTTTCAAATGTGTTGTACCATCTTGCTTAAATTGAAATTCATCCAATTTCAACTTATTTTCTATACATTTTCTATAAAAATTATTAGACTGATGATGTATAACATCTCCATCCTCATCTATCAATTCAAGCCCCGTCAAATGTTGGTAATTTCTTTTATGAAATTCCACTTCCATATAATGAATTGAATTATCTTGTCTTTCACGATAAATAATAAGTAATTTTTTATCTAAAAGTTTTAGTCTATATTGTTTAGCACAATTTAGTACCCTTCTTCTTGCATCTTCTTTCGTAAATTTCATAGTATTACTTACACTCCCTCCATAAATTTAAAGAGAGAGCAATAGCACCATTGTGCTACATACTCTCTCTTTGCGGCTAATTTTAGTGTTGTCTGCCAACGACCAACAATTGTTGGTATAAATATCGGATTTTAGTGTTGTCCGCCAACGGTCAATCACATGATTGACAAACATATCAGATTAAAGTGTTAGCCCACTAGAAAAGCACGCTTTTCTTCTAACATTATTATACAAAAATATGTTTTTTATGTCAATCATACGTTAATTTTTAGTGAATTAATTTCGTACTTAAATTTCCCCTCATTCTTCTCTTCCAGAGCTTTAATCATATGATAGACACATTGGCAATACGGCACTTCTATTCCACATTCCTTGCCCATTCTAATCATATCTCCTGCAAAAATCTCAATCTCCGTACCACGTCCTGCATCCAAATCCTGCAGGGTTGAAAATCTTGCTTCAGGCTTTGATCCACCAAACAAAACTAGTTCATCAGGGATATTTACTCCCTTTGCCGCAGCAACCCTTGCCACCTCTTTCCAGAGGCAATTTGCAATGAAATTTACATGAGAACTGTCAGAGTAAGCACCATAACCCACAGAAAGAATTGCCTGAGGAAGATTTTGCGAAACATTTCCGGCATATTTCATCCACATTTCTTTGATAATATCCCCTACAAAATTGTAACGAATTCCTGTATCCTTAAAGAGCTCTTCCACTGCCAAAACTCTTTCGGTAGGGCAATTTTTGCCCTTTTCTCCTACATAAATTCCCTTGGTAATTTCAGGATAAAAGGTGATTGCATTTCCATCTCGCATAGACGCAATACGCATAATCCCATAGAGTATATGCTCCATTCCTATCTGGCTGCCTATGATTTCTTCTGAGCTTACTCCGTTTAGAAGGCTTATAACTGTTGTATTTTCTCCAACCAATGGCTTAATATTTTCTACAACTTCACAAAGCACATCCTGCTTACTTGCCACAAGAATCAAATCCACAACACCTGCCTCATTCGGTTCCTTAACCGTCGGAAAATATCTCTCACCGTTAATAATGAGACCTTGGCGAGCCAGACGAGCTTTTCTGTCTCCTTTGGCAATTACGCAGAAATCCTCTTTAAGCTTAGGCATAAGTCCCCATATGAAATAGCCGCCTACTGCTCCTGCTCCTATAAGTGCAACTTTTTTGATTTCCATAACATCACCTGCCATTTTTATTTAGTCAGTCTATACAAAAAGCTCATATAGGTATTCTTGTCTTTCTTCATCTGAGCTTTTATTTTTACGACCGCCATAGCAATCAACCTTAGTAAAGCCAATTCTTTTCATCACATTTTCACTTGCAGTATTCTCCGTATCACAGGTAGCAATAACGTGGTGAATATCTAAATGCTCTTTTGCATAATTAATAACGGCAATTGCTGCCTCACTTGCGTAACCGCATTTGTGATAATCAGGATTCAATATCCAGCCTATATTGGCTGTATCATACTCTTCATTCAAGGAAAAACCTACACCACCAATATGTATACCATCTTTTATAAGTGCAAACTCACAATCTTCAGGTTTTTTCTTGTTCCATTCCTGCTCACAGTACATAAGAAACTCTTTTGTATCCTCTATGCTTTCACTTGGAAGTGACATCATAAACTTAGTGTTTTCGGTATCTGATGCATATTTATGTGTGCTTTCCAAAAATTCCATTCCCATTGGTTTAATTATAAGTCGCTCTGTTTTGATTTCCATATTCTAAGCTCCCTTCAAAATATATTTATACAGCAATTATTTATTCATATCATCAACAAACTCGCTATTTCTCGCTGTAAGCTCCACCCACGCAGGTCTAAAACCACTTTTTATGGCGTTTCTCACGGATTTGATATTGGACCATGCCGCACAGTAAAATGGTACTTTCCCAAGTTTTAATATTTCTATTGCCAGTCGGCTTGTAATTGCTGCCGCAATACCTTTTCTTCTATATTCAGAAAGCACATCAACGCCTATCTGATACATTGTTTCACAATCCGCTGAACAGCCTGCAAGTCCTATTAATCTGCCATTATCAAAGGCTCCTACTGCCAGCTTATCAAGATGTTTTCTGTGGGCGCACAAGGCATTTCCCCACTCATTAGTATAATAACAACAAAAATCATCCGGATACAGCACTTTTATTTCATAATCACAAGGCAATTCTGTAAGCTTATTAACATCAGGCAAAAAATACTCTGCCATAAAGCAAACCTTGTACCCAAACTCTGATAATTTTTCATTAAGGGCAATCACATTAGGAGTTTCAAAGCAACGTGCAACCGCATACTTACCAATGTACCATTCAACTATCTCTTTCATTCTTGGACTAACCTGTGCAACGATATTGCTACCATAAGACACCAAATCACATTCAAGAGGGAGTGGTAAGTACACCCTTGCTTTTTCATTTTTTTCTGATAAAACAACCAGATTTTTATCCGATAAAAAATCATTGGCATCACAATTACAATCATATGCTGACTGCTGCAATGCAATCTGTAATATTTCTTGGTTTGTCATAGTTGGTCTCCTTTCAATCGAATGTATTGCTTCAACCTTTTTGCAGAAATTAAACCTTCTTCCACAGCTTTTTTAACTGCACAGCCCGGTTCTGAAATATGTCTGCAGTTATTAAATTTACATTCCAATGCTAGATTTCTAATATCTTCAAAAGTTTCTTCTATACCTTCTTCGGAATTACCAATTCCCAGTTCTCGCATCCCCGGAGTGTCAATAATAGTTACACCACTTGGCAGGGTAAACATTTGTCTGTATGTAGTGGTATGGCGTCCCTTAGAATCGTACTCCCTGATTCCCTTGGTCTCCATGACCTCATCCCCGGCAAGGGCATTCACTAAAGTGGATTTTCCTACTCCTGAGGAACCCATTAGAGCAATTGTTGCCCCCGGTTCCATATATTCTGCTAGTTCTTCCAGACCTATTTTATTAACAGCACTTATAGCATGGACCTTGATATCCGGAAGCATCTTCATGGCTTCATCCACATAATCCTTGGTGTTTTCACACAAGTCAGCCTTGGTAAGTATTACAACTGGCTTAGCACCACCTTGTTTTGCCATAACTGCATATCTAAGAATTCTGTTTGCACTAAAATCATTATTAAGAGATGTAACTATAAATACATAGTCCACATTTGCCACCATTTCCTGCTCAGGCACCTTTTTCACTGCGTGGTCTCTTGGAAACGGTCTCTTTAAAACACTTTTTCTCTCACAGACTTCAAGTATTACTGCTTCACCATTTGGATTGTACAGAAAAGTTACATAATCCCCTACAATCGGGAACTTCTGATTGCCTTTATAAAAACTACCCTTTAACTTAGCTGGCAATTGCTCCTCCCAAAACTGGATAGTATAGGAAGATTTCTGCACATTGCAGATACGTCCTAATTTTTCCTTATGAATCCACTGACATTTTAATGTAAGCTTTTCACAAAACGGAAATTGCTTGTTAAATTCTTCTATTTCAGCCTCATCTTCACATTCTTCAATGACAGAAGACTCCTTAAATTTACCCTTTATATGCGCGAATCCGTTTTCCTGCAATTCATAACCCATTAAAGCGTCATAGTTATTGCCTTCACCATCAGTTATTTCATACTTATCACAAGTAACAAAGCCATGCTTAGGGTAATACTCCGGTTCTCCAAATATGCATATTCCGGGATACCCAGCTTCTTTCGCCAGCTTAAAGGTCTCCCTTAAAAGCAATCCTCCCACTCCCAAAGACTGTGCCGTAGGCTCCACCGCCAAAGGTCCAAAGGTTATAATCTCATGCTCTGTATCCCCATCGCATATCCATGCTCTTGTATACATAATAATCCCTACTATTTTGCCATCAAGCTCCGCAACCCTGCTTATTTCCGGTAAATAATCTTTGGACGTTCTTAATTTATGCACTAGCAAATGCTCATTGCATCCTGGGCCATGAATATTCCAAAATGCCCTCATAGTTACTAATTCTGACTCGTAATAATCTTCTTTACGTTCTTCTCTAATTATTATTTTATTCATTACTTTCTCCAATTCATAATTAATTTTTCATTGCAGTATGAACCTCGGAAAGAGTTTTTCAAAAGAAAAAACCGTAGCAAAACAGCCACGGTTAAATACATAATAATATACAATAAAATATTACATTTCTAAAATCTTATATCCACCGAGGTAATCATACAATATTCAGTTACAATATCAATTCTATTCACTTTCATCACAATTACCTCCTTTCACGATTTTTTTATAGTATAATGCTTTATAATTTAATTGTCAATCTGTATATGTCATTTTTGTCAAGATATTGATTCACATATTTTTTAGTTATATAACAAATATTGGTAGTATTTTTCTACCGGCAATCGTGTTACAGGGTGGTTCGTCTCTATTCTACATAGAATGGAGGTGTTGCTTGTGAAGAAAAATTTTGATTTTCAGGATTTAATGTCCTTTGCAAAAGTTCTCATAGCTTTACTGACATTCATTTATTTGATTTGTCACTAATATAGTAAAAACCTCCCCTGTACTTTGGCGAGTCGGGGAGGCTCTTACTTTTCCTACTGTGACCAACCACTCTGTGGCGGTTGCCTTTTATAGTTTTATTATAACAAAAAATAGTTTAATTGCAACTTTAAATTAAATATCATCCGCATGATATTCTGTATTTATATATCTATTCCCAGCAAAATAGCCGTAAAGCCTGCTAGAACAAATGGTAAAAATAAAATCAACCCCACAAATATACCGCTTATACCACTCCAATGATATTCTTCCACGGAAAATAAGCGTTTTGGGTTATTTGTATAATACAATTCTAATGTTTCAGGGGCATCTGACGGATAATTAAAAATTGCTCGATATGTTTTTTCCTTGCCGTCTAATGTATATGAATAGGTTGCATGCCAGTCATATTGTGGAGCTTCGCCATATGGATATTTGCTTACCAGCTTTGCCTGAATAATATGATTTTTGCTTATCGCTTTCTTTTTCCTATATTCCCATTTGTACAAAATTCTGTCAAACCATTTACACTTAAAGATTAACACATATCCACCAACCAATACCGCAAATACAATCCCCCATTTGAGCCAGTTAATGGGATTATTTGTAAAGAGTTTTTCAAGCCCCTGACCTATTCCTCTAAAACCATCCTTAAATTCATTAAATTCTTCCACAAACTCACTATCCATAGTAATCTAACCTCTCAATATCCATTTCCATCATTAAACCAAGAAATTTCGCACTGTCCACAGCCTGTTCTCTTGTCAGATAGATTCGATTTTCCTCTTTAGTTTCAAAATAATCTTCAACTACAAGATAATATTTTGTAAATACATCAATGCTACACCAACTGTAAACATCTCTACCGCCTCTTCCTTTTAATACAACCTCAATAAATTCCGGACTGTATAAGGAATGGCTTTCTGCGCAAACTAACCAGTTATTTAACTGGTAATCCATTCCAACCACATCTATATTTTCGCCCTTATATTCTGCAAAGAGCCATACCATTCTTTGTTCGGTACATTCATCTGCACCAACCGACTTTATATAATACTTATTTCGGGAAAAAAAACCTCATCATCCTTCGTTAAACTACGAAGTTCAATACGCTTATCCCAACGAAGACCAATATATTGTTTTCCCTTATATTTCAATAATCTCATCTTTATATACTTTATATGAATAAAT
Source organism: uncultured Butyrivibrio sp. (assembly GCA_964576255.1). Taxonomy (GTDB): domain Bacteria; phylum Bacillota; class Clostridia; order Lachnospirales; family Lachnospiraceae; genus Eshraghiella. The sequence continues at coordinate 45,763 of CAZNUK010000004.1, read as the reverse complement.
AACAGTAATAACAATATCAACTAATACATAAGCAACTAAGCAAATCATAGCTATAATTTCTTTTACAAACACTGATGTTACAACCAACAACACTCCCGTTATCACAAAGGCAACTCCTCCAAAACGATTACTCTTTGCCCATGTAACATCATTATACATACTCCATTTGGTACGAATACCTAGCAATGGATTCTTTTTGGCTTTTGGTATAAAATTTCCTAAAACAATGAATAATAATCCACTTAAAAAACATGTAACTTTGCCTATATCCATAGAACCCTTGGTCACATTCGCATTAGCAATCACACAATCCTTGTAAAGAAAATATCCCTGCATTATGGTAAACATAACAGCCATAGTAACCGTTGAGATTTTTAATACTTTTGCATTGGATAATGCTTCTGCACACACCTTCTCATCGGACGACTTTGTGGCTTTTTTCTCATAATACACAATTAACATATGCCAAAAGATGGCAAATGCAATAATAAAAGCCGGAAAAATAAAATTTTCATATTTTGACCCCCATCTGTCAATTTCTCCCGCAAAATTATAATGCATAGGAACCAAATCCGGCATAAACTGTACTGCAACAACAGTCATAACAATTGAAAAAATAGAAATAATCCACATAGCTCTTTTCATTTTCTTCTACCTCCAAACTGTTCAATCCATAGAATCAACTCATCAAACACAGTTGTATTAATTTCATAATAAACATAATTCTTACTCTTATATTCCATAACTAAATCAGCATCTTTAAGTAATTTCAGATGATATGAAAGAGCTGCTGCTGTTACACCTAACTTTTCTGCTATCTCTCCTGCATTCAATCTTCCATCTTTTAAGAACACCAAAATATCACGCCGTTGTTTGTCTGATAAAACTTTAAAAATACTTGTCGTACTCATATTACAATACCTATTTAAAAAATATTTTAAATAGGTTATATCATTGCTGATTAACATAATCAATATCTATTTCAAAAATTTTTTAAATAGTTTTGTATAAAAATTCCCAGCTATACTTTTACATATAGCCGGGCATTAATCCTATTTTGCTGTAATATATTTCAGTGCTGTCAACAGCTCTGCGCTAAGTAACGCACCACCTGCTGCACCTCTGATTGTGTTATGTGAAAGTCCTACGAACTTCCAGTCGAATACGCTATCCTCACGAAGACGACCAAATGAAACGCCAAATCCGTTCTCATAATCTACATCAAGAGCAACCTGTGGTCTGTTATCCTCTTCAAGATACTGGATAAACTGCTTTGGTGCACTCGGAAGATTTAACTCCTGTGGAAGGCCCTTGAAGTTAGTCCAACGCTCAATAATCTCTTCCTTAGTAGGTTTCTTCTTGAAGTTAACGAATACAGCTGCAGTATGTCCGTTAAGAACAGGTACACGGATACACTGTGTAGTAATTACAGGTTCAGCTGCCTTAACAACCTTACCATCTACAACCTTACCCATAAGTCTTAAAGGCTCCTGCTCGCTCTTCTCTTCCTCACCACCGATGTAAGGGATGATGTTACCAACCATCTCTGGCCAGTCTTCAAAATTCTTACCCGCACCGGAAATTGCCTGATATGTAGTAGCAACTACGAGAGTTGGCTCAAATTCCTTCAATGCAACAAGTGCCGGTGTGTAACTCTGAATTGAGCAGTTAGGCTTAACTGCAACGAAACCTCTTGTAGTACCAAGTCTCTTCTTCTGGTACTCAATTAAATCATAATGCTCAGGATTAATCTCAGGAACTACCATTGGAACATCCTCTGTCCAACGATGAGCACTGTTGTTAGATACAACAGGAGTCTCTGTCTTAGCGTAATCCTCTTCTATTTTCTTAATTTCTTCCTTGGTCATATCAACTGCGCTGAATACGAAGTCAACCTTAGAAGCAACCTCTTCTACGTCATTAACGTTGTATACAATCATATTTCTTACAGCTTCAGGCATTGGAGTAGTCATTTTCCATCTTTTGCCAACTGCTTCCTCATAGGTCTTTCCTGCTGAACGTGGGCTTGCTGCAATTGCCACAACTTCAAACCAAGGGTGATTCTCCAACAATGAGATAAATCTCTGACCTACCATTCCGGTACCACCAAGGATACCAACACGTAATTTCTTTTCCATTTCCATGTCTCCTAAAACTTTAATTTTTCTGATATACTCCGAAATCATAGCCTTTTTCTCTGATTCCGTCAATCAAATCTCCTAGCATCTGCTGATTGGTAGAAGATGACCCACTTAACAGATATATTGCACCACCATGAACCTTCGTTAAAGCATTATTCAATGCTTCCGTAACATCCGGCTGGGCATTAACGTTCCAATCCACATAGTTAAAGCTCCAAAAAACTGTTCTGTAGCCCTTGCTCTGTGCCACAGCTAATGCCATCTGACTGAAATTGCCCGAAGGTGTTCTGAATAGGTACATCTCATATCCATAAGTTTGATAGACGTAATTGTACAACGTATCCAACTCATTTGTCAAATTATTTAATGATAATTCCGGAACTTTTGAACAGCTTGCAGTATAATTTCCAAGCACATGTCCCTCATCAATCATTCTCTGAATCAGCTCCGGATTGTTTTTGGCATAGGATAAAGTAATAAAAAATACTGCTTTAACCTCTTTTTCCTTCAACGTATCCAGTATAAGGGATGTCGTTCCATATTCTGCAATCTCATTAAAAGTCAGCCATACATATTGGCTTTCCGGCTGAATAAAATCTACTGCAAACTCACCATATCTCTGAGTATAATACGCAAGATCCGGTCTGTTGGTAGTGGTATCCACTGTATTACCTATACCAAAGGAAACTGCTGTCTGGTCATATTTTTCCAAATCCGACATTAACAATGCCTCATTAGTATTCATATAATCCTTGTAATCAACAGTTTCAACAGGCTCAACCTCCGATTCAACCCCTGCTGTTCCCACTACAACTTTAATCTCCTCAACGGAATAATTGTCATATATATCCTTGGCAAGAACTTCTACTATATAAGTACCGGCAGTACCAAAAGACATTGTAGGCAGGATGCTTTTGTCCTTATCTGCAAGCGTTCTGTCATTAGAAAAACCATATTCAAAATCAGAATGGTCCGTTATGGACTTGATGACATCCTCCACATTAAGCACGGTTGCCGTGTCTATATTAATAACCGGAGATGCAACCTCCATTTCCGGTGCATTTTCATCCGCAACTATAATAGTAAACTTTTTAACCTCATCCTCATAAGTTATGGTGGCTGTATATGTACCTATTACATCTGTGTTAACTCCGGAAATATCCAATGTCATAGCCTCGAGCATCTCATCCGATGCTCTTACATAATCCTTAACATCAGTACTGATACTCTCACCAACGGGAACAAGAAATTCCTTTTTCTCAAGATTAATCACCATACTGTTGCAACCACTAAAAATTCCTATTATTAAAATTTGCAGAAATAATCCAATCAAAATATTTTTTTTCATACATTTTCTCCCATGTGAACAAAAAAAATGCTAAAATACTTATTAGTATTTTAGCATTTCAAAAAAACTTTGTAAACAACCATAGTATTCCAGATTACTTAACGGTAAATGCAACCTTTTCTTCATGGAACATATCGTACTGAAAAATCACCTCAACCTTTTCTGCATCCTCAGGAACAGAATAAGTCAAAGTTCCGGTAACACTATCTCCTGCTTTAACAAGATTACCCTTAATAACATCTTCCGTAAAATAAAACTGGTCTACAAGCTCATCGTCAGCAAATCCAATAAAACAATTATAATTTACGTGAGTCTCAACATCTGCCTTATTTTCAACGGTAAGCTCCAACTGATAAAACACCTTACCCTCTACTGGTTTGTTTTTGCCATCATTAACAGAATCAACCTGCTTAACTGAATTATAGGTAAAAATAAACTCCTCACATTCAAAAGTCTCTCCAACCTTATGTCGTACCAAGTCAGGTTCTGCAAAATGTGTGGTCTCCTCCTGCATATAATCCACATCACCCTCGGAGATACAACCACTTGAAATTACAACGCCCATACTGCAAGCACAAATGCAGGCTGCTAAGATAATTTTTTTCTTCAACATACAATTCACCTTTTCATATAAATAAGTTTTCCTATCATATAAAGAAAAAAATCCCACAATATAATTATGTAGGATTTTGTACCAAAAGCTACTAACGGGAATCGAACCCGTGACCTCCGCCTTACCAAGGCGACGCTCTACCGACTGAGCCATAGTAGCAAGTCCGAGATATAATTTACCACAAAACTTAACTTTTAGCAACAATTATTTTCTAATTCCGTTAATTTTGTTACGTATCCTCTGGATGGCATTATCAATTGCTTTTGGCGATTTATTAAGCGCCTTACCAATTTCACTGTAGCTTAGTCCCTCCACATAAAGTTCAAGAACAGTTCGCTCCATTTTGCTTAGATTTTCAAACACTTCTGCAATAAGCTGTCCTGACTGCTCTTTTGCTATAAATAAATCCTCCGGATTTCTGTCGGCCTTGGAAGCTATTACATCTGAAAGAACTGCATCATCTCCCTGCTCATCTGTGACCGGAGTATCTAATGACAGATAGTTGTTAAGTGGGGCATTTTTCTGACGATTATAGGCAGTAACAACGGACATAATCTGCCTGTTAATACACAAGGATGCAAACACCATAAACACAACATTTTTGTTAGGATTATAGTCTCGAATTGCCTTATACAGACCAATCATACCCTCCTGAATCAAATCATCATTATCCGCACCCACAAGAAAGTAGGTTCTAGCCTTCATTCGTACAAGATTTTTGTATTTTTCCACCAGAAAATCTGCTGCCCCATTATCGCCCTCGTGATAACGAAGCACCAGCTCTTCATCTGACATCTTGTTGTACAAATCTTTTTTACCCATAAAAATCCTTTTCTATGACATTCTCTGTCTTACAATTTCATATGCCAACACCCCTGCTGCCACTGAGGCATTCAGGGAATCAATATTTCCCTTCATAGGAATTGACGCTACAAAATCGCATTTTTCCCTAACAAGGCGGCTTACGCCCTCGCCTTCATTTCCTATAACAAGACCTATTGCGCCCTTTAAATCCAGATTATACATCACTTCTCCGCCCATATCAGCGCACACAAACCAAAGGCCCTCTTTCTTCAACTCTTCTATTGTAGCAGCAATATTAGTAACCTTAGCTACAGGAGTGTAATTAAGAGCACCTGCTGAGGTTTTCAATACGGTAGCGGTAAGCCCTGCGGCACGTCTTTTTGGAATAATAACGCCATGGGCACCTGAAAGATTGGCAGTTCTAATTATTGCTCCAAGGTTATGAGGGTCTTCAATTCCATCCAGGATAAAAATAAATGGTGCTTCATTCTTATCCCTTGCAACCTGAAGAATATCCTCCACCTGAGCGTATTCGTATGCAGCCGCATTAGCAATTACACCCTGATGTCTTCCGGTCTGGGACATTTTATCAAGTCTGTCCTTCTCCACATATTTAATAATGGTATCAGACTTTTTCGCTTCTCTTAAAATGGACATAATAGGGCCATCCTTGCAGCCATCCATAACAAAAAGTTTGTCTATTGTTTTGCCGGAACGAAAAGCCTCCAAAACGGCATTACGTCCCTCAATTGTAAATTCTGTATATCTCATAATTAATTACCTTCAATAATTTCAAAGCCTTTTTTGACAATTTCCATTATTCTGTCAAAATCCTTTTTAAGATAAAGATATCCAATGAGTGCTTCAAAACCCGTTGCCTTTCTGTATTCTCCTGTGGAGGCGTTTTTTGCCTTGGTAAAGGAATGAGCATTTCTGCCTCTTTTGTAGGCTGCCTGCTCTTCCTCGGTAAGCTCCTCCATAATCCCTTCTATCATAACGGCCTGAGTCTGTGCTTTTGCAAGGGTACTTGCCTTTTTGTTAAGGGTGTTAACAGGAGCATTTCCCTGGTATATAAGTCGGGTGCGTATAATAAATTCATATACGCAATCCCCCATATATGCCAGCGTTAATGGGGAATATTCCGCCACATTAACAGTATCTAATTCAAATGCTTTTTCCAGTTCATTAAACATCTAAAATCTCCCAAACGGTTCCTTCTCTTGTATCCTTAATTGCGATACCCTTTGACGCAAGTTCATCTCTTATGGCATCCGCCTTGGCAAAATCTTTTTCTTTCTTAGCTGCTTTTCTCTCCTCGATTTTGGCAAGAATGTACTCCATAAGCTCTGCATCAACTTCTGCCTGCTCTTCATTCTGACCTCTGGTAAGATTAAGTGAAAGAACCTCATCAAAGCTTTCAACAAGTGCAAGCTTGGTTGCATCACTATAATCACTTCTTAAAACATCATACACAACAGTAATTGCTGAAGAGGTATTAATATCGTTAGAAAGTGCAGCTTCAAATTTCTCTCTGAATGTAGCAAAACCTTCTTTATCCACTTCTCCTTCTGCTTTAAGTTCAGCTATTTTCTTCACAAGCTTGTTATAAGCCACTGTCATATTATCCATTACTTCATAAGAGAATTCCAATGGTTTTCTATAATGTGACTGCAAACAGAAAAGACGATATACCAATGGATCATAACCCTTTTCCTGAAGAAGTGACACTGTTAAAAATTCTCCATTGGACTTACTCATCTTACCTGACTTGTCGTTAAGATGATGAATGTGGAACCAGTAATTGCACCATTTATGTCCAAGATAAGCTTCACTCTGGGCAATCTCATTGGTATGGTGAGGGAAAATATTATCTACACCACCACAATGAATATCCATATACTCGCCAAGATGCTTCATACTGATGCATGAACACTCAATATGCCAACCCGGATAACCTATGCCCCAAGGACTATCCCATTTGAGCTCCTGATTGTCAAATTTGGACTTAGTAAACCATAATACGAAATCCGCTTTGTTCTTCTTATTAGTATCCTCGTCTACATCATCTCTAACACCAACCATTAATTCCTTCTCTGTCTGACTGGAGAAAACATAGTAATCTGTAAGCTTAGAGGTATCAAAATACACGTTGCCGCCTGCAACATATGCATAATCTTTTTCAATAAGTGTTTTTACCATATGAATAAATTCATCTATACAGTTGGTAGCCGGCTCAATTACATCCGGCTTTTTGATATTAAGCTTTTCACAGTCTGCAAAAAAAGCATCCGTATAAAACTTAGCAATCTCCATTACTGTCTTATGCTCTCTTTTGGCACCCTTGAGCATCTTATCCTCTCCGGTATCCGCATCACTGGTAAGATGTCCAACGTCTGTAATATTCATTACTCGCTTAACATCATAGCCTACATAACGAAGGGTCTTTTCAAGAACATCCTCCATAATGTAGCTTCTTAAATTACCGATATGGGCAAAATGATACACTGTAGGTCCACAGGTGTACATAGCCACCTTGCCATCTTCGTTAGGTATAAACTGTTCTGTTTTTCTTGTAAGTGTGTTAAATAAAACTACTTTGTTTTCCATAATTTCCTCCTACTACTCGTCTAGTTGTCTAGCTAATTTCAAAATCATATCTTTGAGTTCTTCGTTTTCTTCTTTTAATTTATTAATATCATTAAGCACAGGGTCTGGAAGATGTATCTGATCCAAATCACTGTTAGGAAGTCTCATATCGTTACATTTCACAATTCGTCCCGGAATACCTACAACGGTGGAATTAGGTGGAACCTCCTCTAACACAACGGAACCTGCTCCTATTTTGGAACCTTCTCCTATTGTAAATGAACCCAGTATCTTGGCACCGGTACTAATCATCACATTATCTTCAATAGTAGGATGACGCTTGCCATGCTCCTTACCGGTTCCTCCAAGGGTTACTCCCTGATATATTGTAACATTATCACCGATTATGGTGGTTTCGCCAATTACAACACCACGACCATGGTCGATAAACAAGCCTTTTCCGATAGTCGCTCCCGGATGAATCTCTATTCCTGTCTTATGAGCAGCGCGCTGGGAAATTTTTCTCGCCTTATAGTACTTGCCCTGAAGGTAGTACTTATGAGCTTTCTGATATTCCCACAATGCCCAAAAGCTGGGATACAGAAAAACCTCTCTGTCAGCCTTCATAGCCGGGTCTCTGTCTTTAATTATTTCAATTTGCTCTTTTACAAAATCCTTGAATTTCATAATACCATCCTCCCACTGTGTGGGTAATTACTTGCTACATTAAAAAGCGGAAGACATCCCCCTATCCAGAGGCGAATATCTTCCGCGGTTCCACTCTGATTCATTCTTCTTATAACTTGCATTATACAGAACAATCTCATTAACGTATAACGGCGTTACCCGTGGCAGAATACTAATTTCCTCTGCCAGACTCAGGAGTGCATTTCGTGTATTCCTTGGGTGAGGTTGCTTACAGCCGGTGGCATCCTCTCTCTGAACCTGTAAATACAGTACTTCTCTCCGTCAAAGTCTTTTTCTATTCTTAGAATATTCATTAAATGTAATTTTGTCAACAGTTTTATTTCCTGCTGCATCCACTACAGCCTGCACAGCCTCTTTCATTCATTATATCCTCATAGACATAATTACCTACAGTATTAAGAAGTGCCACTGCCTGAACTGCAATTCCCTCACCACTGCCGGTAAAGCCAAGACCCTCTTCTGTGGTAGCTTTTACACTGACCTGACTAATATCAAGGCCAAGTACCTTGGCAATATTTTCACGCATAGTAGGAATATATGCAGCAAGCTTAGGTCTTTGGGCGATAATGGTGCTGTCAATATTTTCTACAATGTAGTGATTCTCTTCAATAATTTCACCAACTCTACGAAGAAGCTCCATACTGGAAGCCCCTTTGTACGCCTCATCAGAATCCGGAAAATGCTTTCCTATATCACCAAGAGCTGCCGCTCCAAGCATTGCATCCATTATTGCATGTAATAAAACATCCGCATCAGAATGTCCAAGAAGACCCTTCTCATATGGAATATTCACGCCACCTATAATTAAGTCTCTTCCTTCTACTAATTTGTGTACATCATATCCTGTTCCGATTCTCATAGTTACCTCCATGAATTATTATATTACGGGACGGCAATTCATCCTCCCACTATGTGGGTCCCTCCTTCCTACAATAAAGAGTCCGCTTGCGGACTCTCGCGCCGAGCGCGGTTGCGCAAGCAACAACTTCCTTGCTCGCGCGAGTGCGCATCCAAAGCGGAGCGTTTTTTATCATATAGGGAAGTTCAACAAACTTTCCTATATGATAAAAAAGGTCCTGCCAGCAGACAAGACCTTCGGTAGTAGCGGAAAAGGGATTTGAACCCCTGACACCACGGGTATGAACCGTGTGCTCTAGCCAACTGAGCTATTCCGCCATATATAATTTAAAAAGATATGGGACCTACAGGGCTCGAACCTGTGACCCTCTGCTTGTAAGGCAGATGCTCTCCCAGCTGAGCTAAGATCCCATGTCACAAGCGGGTCTTTTCGCAACCCGCTTGACCATTATATTATTAAAAGTGCTGGCTTGTCAACTACTTTTTTTAAATTTATTCTAAAATTTCTTCAATGATATCTGTATTCCAGATAAGCATTCTGTATTCCCCGTTCTCAATTCTGCCTTCAACCAGTACGCAAAGAGAATTTTCAAAATAATCCACTCCTATAACCTTGTACTCCGAAGGAATTACAAGTTGATTTTTGAGAATACCATTATTCAAATCATAGAATCTGATTACTTTTTCATTTTCTTCCTCAACCTGTGTAAGAAACAGACCTTCCTCGCTATATAATGTAAGATTACAAATCTCCTCTGGATTCTCAACCCTAAACTCCTTAATCACACGAGGAGTCATTGGATTATATATTAAAATCGAGTCCTGTTTCTCCGGCACAGTATATATATATTCATTATCGTTATATATCAATTCCCCTGACAATCCATCAAAAACAGTAAGTTCCTGCATCTCTATGCTTAACTGGGCATAACCGGTATAGCCTTCTGATTCAACATGCAGAATAATTGAAGTTCCTGCTGATATTAAATATCTAAGCTCCAATGAATCAACAACATCACTGCCATCATATATGGAATAGCAATTGTTACTGCCATGAATATAATTATATATATTACAATCATCTGAAACCGTATAATACACAGCCTCACCTTCACCAAGCATCAAAAGACTTTCTGGCTCGTCATCCAATTGTACAACCTCGTATTGATTATTTTTCCAATCAAGGTAGATAAGTACACCATTGTCCTCTCTGATATATGCAAAATCAGAGCTGACACCTACGGGCTTGGCCTTCAGAGACAGAGCCACGTCCATTTCAATTCGCTCTTTTTCTTTGCCATTAGTGATATCATACACAACACACATTGATGCTTCTTCATTGGCATAGAGCACCATAATCATATCCTCTCCGTGAGGGCACGCCCCAACTGCATAATAGTCCTGAACTCTTGCAGTATCAGTAAAATCATAGAGAGACTCAATATCATTAACAGCCTCACCTGCTATAACCTGATCAAAAATAGTCAATTCAGACGTTTCCTGTTCCTTAGATGTAGTCTCCACACTCTCAGGATCAGCACCGGCAGTAGAAGTATCCCTGCATCCGGTCATTGCTGTAATTATTATTCCCATTGTTAACAATAATAATATGTTTTTTTTCATTAAATCACCCTCGTTAATTAACCTGCGTCCTTAATTCGAAATGTTTTACCTGCCAGCTTGACAACCAACGTTGCCGAAACAGATATAAACACCGCAAATACAAGTCCCACTCCCAGTGCAAAAAATATTGAAGTAGTTTCAATAAAAATGCACGCATATCCTACCAGATACATTAATCCGTTACATACCATATATAAAATACTTCCCAAGGATTTAGATATTTCATCCTCATCCAAAGCAAATGGCATACAAATATAGTACATAAATACATTGTACGCTGAGAAAAATCCACTCAAAAGAAGAATTCCAACACATACGGCGATAACCGTTGGTGCGCTTCCCTCTTTGCCTGCAAGAATTCCTGCAATTGCATACACAAGGCTCAAAAAGCCTCCGGGAATTATATCCACAAGTGCAACCCTTTTTAAAACATAGATATAATTCTCAAATATAACTTCTATGTCATTATAATATCCACTTGTAAGAAGTTTTTTGTCACAGGCATAAAACAATTCCCTGCAAATCGACTTTCCTCTGGACATTACATACATTACAAAGACAAGCACAGGCATAGAATAAGATATTACTTTATACACAATATCTGCTTTACCCATGGTCATGGTTACAATGGCTGCAATGAGTACTATAGCGATTATAACACATCTTGCAAAAATTCCACTGATAAGAGTTGCACGATTTCTGGCAAAAAAGTCATCAACATACATTACAGAATCATCATCATCAGTTGTATCAACGATATTCTTATTTTTCTCATTAAGAGTAAAGCTGTTTTCCTCGTTAAGATTAAGAAGACCTGATACCGTATATACTCTCATGGCAATTCTCTGATAACCGCCATAATTCCATACATAATACATAAATACACTGCCTGCAATAAGAATAACCGTAAGCCACATAGTGTCAAAAACAATATCATACGCCGCAGGAACACAACCTCTTACATATGGTACAAAATACGCTGCAATAAGTGAACCTAACATTATAAAAACACTTACGCCTCTTAAATCCAAAAGGCTCTTGCCCGCCATTCTGAACACCAGAATATTAACCGACTCGCCTACAAACCTTGCCAGTATAATAACTATGGTAAGATAAAATGCTTTAAACGGATTCATTCCCAATATTGAAAAAGCTCCAATAAAAGTTACCAACTCCACAAGATATTTACGCAAAAGTTTCATTCTCATAAAATTCTGCGGATTAACTTTGTAAGTCTTAAGCATTGTATACGAAAACTCATCATTATTAAAAATCTCTGACCTGACCAGAGAGCCACAAAAACCACATAAAACTATTCCAAAATACACATAACAGTTCTCCAGAGCAAATGCAGTCTCTCCTGCCGGCATAAACCGTGCAAACAACATCCTCGGAAGCAGCATAAATACTCCAATAAAAGCAACTCTCTTAATAAGGGAAATAATCAGCTTAATAACCGCTGCAACAATGCTTAATGCTAATTTATTACCATTATAATCTTCATTTATTTTATTTTTGATAAATGGAAACTTTCCTAATACGGCAAGCAACGCGTTGGCGCCGGAATTAAAGGAAACCTTATACATTTTCCAAATTTTTTTAATCATCTTGTCCCTCCAAACTAAGTTCCCCAAGGCTGGCATTGCTAAGAATTCCATCCTCAAGAACCACTACATCATCGCAGATTTCTTTCAAAAGCTTCACATTTCCGGTAGACATAATAACAACACAGCTTTTCTTTAATTCATCCAAAAGTCTTTTAAGCAGCTGTGCCGTACCTTCACTGTATTCTTCCATAGGTTCTTCCACAAGAACAATGTCCGGTTTTAATATGTACACACACAGAAGCTGTAAATGTCCTTTTACCTCATTACTATAATAATATATCTGCTGATTTCGCATATTTTCATCTATGCCGATAATTTCCAGGTAATCTGTCACTATTTTTTCTGTAACCTCCATATCATGCAGCTCCAGAAAATGAGTAACAAACTCTGCTCCGGTCAAAAACTCCGGCACCGCAGAATTACTAAGAGCGCAACCTACATCCCAGAATCCTATCTTCTCATCCCGGACACCACGATTAATTCTGATATGACCCTTATCAAATGCTTCCTCTCCGGAAATACATCTGAAAAACAAAGTCTTACCACTGTGTCTTGCTCCCGTAAGTCCATGTATCTTACCAGACTCAAATGAAACTGATATCTTATCAAGCACTATATTCTTATCAATTATCTTAGTTAAATTACGAATAATTAATCTCATGGTGATTCCTCACTTCTTATGTAAAAAACATACTATTTTTATTTTAACTCACTAAACTATGTTTGTAAACACAGAAAAATCTTACTTCCACTTGTAAACTCTTGTAAAACTATGTTATAATTCGCTAAAAACTACGAAAGGATTTTTAAAATGAAAGCTTTTTTTAAAAAATGGGGACATGGTCTTCTGGTGCTTTATGGCTTTATCTATATTCCAACTTTTAATTATTTGGAGCGTACAATCAATGACGACTCTAATTTTAATGTAATCCATTGTGCTTTAGATGACAAAATTCCCTTCTGCGAATATTTTATCATTCCATATTATTTGTGGTTTCTCTTTGTAGGAGGCTTCTGCGTATACTTTTTCTTCCGTTCTCAGGGCGAATGTATGCGAGTTGGGCTTTTCCTTATAACAGGAATCACTATTTCAGTTATTATATTTTTCGTATATCCAAACGGACTTTTGGACCCTAGACCTAAGGAATTTCCAAGGGACAACTTCTGTACGGATTTAGTAAAGATGCTGTACGCATCCGACACATCAACTAATGTATTACCAAGCCTGCATGTACTTAATACTTTAATTGTGGATATAGCAATTTTTGAATCCAAAAAATTTGGAAAATACCATACTCCAATTAAAATTGCCACTGTAATTTTCAGTTTGTCAGTTATTCTGGCAACAGTATTCTTAAAACAGCATTCCGTATATGACGTAGTAGCATCATTTATTATTGCCGCAGTTTTGTATCCGTTGTTTTACAAAACCAAATTTATGTACAAGTTCAAATGGTAAAATAATAGCCCCTTTTATCAAGGGGCCATTATAATGGGCATACACCGCCATTTTATATCGCTTCGCGATGGGGCGGTGTACACGGGATTAATTAAATTTAAAAATTTTCTTACATACTCTGTATCCGGTTGTGGCTACTTTCCTGCCACCTCTTCCCGGCAGATTGGTTCCAACGCTTATTACGGCACGTCGTGCTTTTCGATATAATTCAGGTTTGGTTTCCTTCATATATGCCCACAGCTCGTCCTTTTTGGCAATTTTATCCGGATCCTTGGAAATAAGGGCGAGAACTGTGGATACAGCGGTAATCATCTGAAGATAATTTCGCATATATTTTTTGCACTTTGGATATTTGATTTTGTAGTCATCATATATATCAATAAGCATTCTGTTAACCAATATCTGCTGGTCATATCTGTCAATCATTACATTCTCATGTACCGACTGGTCCTCTCTGCCAATAAAATACCAGTAAAAATTAACGTCAGCATAATACATAACCTTCACATATGGCAATGGCTGGAACACAAAAATACTGTCAACATAGAAAGTATGGGCAGGTAATTTAAGTCCACATTCCCGCAAAAGAGAGGTTCGGTATATTACCGAATGCATCAGAATATTCTGATGCTGCATAAATGTTCCAATATCATTCCATGTAAAAAATTCATCAACCGGAAGGACGGTTTTGTACTTCATTACCTTTTTTCTTCGCTCACCCTGCTTATCGTATACATAGTTGGAAATAAGCATATCAAGTCTTCTTTTTTCCTTAATAGCATCACGCATAATATCTAACAGTTTGTAAAAAGCATCCTTTCCAACTCTGTCATCACTATCCACAACCTTGAAAAAATATCCTGTAGCATTGGCAAGACCGGTATTTACTGCTTCTCCATGTCCTCCATTTTCCTGATGTATAACCTTAACAATATTCGGATAATTTTCTGCATAGCCATCAGCAATATTGGCAGTATTATCAGTGGAACCATCATCCACTATAATAATTTCAACATCATCTCCACCCACCAATAGTGATTCGATGCATCTCTTCATATAATTTTGTGAGTTATAACAAGGTACAGCAACCGATAAAATTTTCTTCATTAAATTCCTCCCTGTTCATTCATGGTGTCCGTAAAATTTTCCACTTTCGGAATCTCTTTTCGGTCAAACTTTTTCTCCAGCAAAAATAACAAACCAAATGCTCCTGCAAGTATTAACACTGTATACAGCATATATCCTCCGGTGCTAAGTCCAACACCCTCTGTATTCTCACTGCTTGTAACCATATATGTTGACAGAACTGCCAGCGTGTTGGCAGAAGCATGTAAAATAATTGGTGCCCATATGCTTTTGAATTTTTCATAAACATACGCACATATCATACCAATTAAAAACGCATATATGCCCTGAATAATATTTCCATGAATAATACCAAAAAGCAATGATGAAATAAGCATTGCTGGTGTAACATTCATAATCCTTCTAAGTCTTTTATGAACGAGTCCTCTAAAAAGCAATTCCTCTACAAGAGGAGCACATACGCAGGTCGTAAGGAGCTGAATTACAATTCCGCCGGAATATATAATTTCACTGGTTTCATTAAACGAACTCATTATATCGTACTCTAATCCAAGATTAAGTTTATCAATTATAAAATCAATAAAATCCTGTGCAAGCTCAGCAATTATCATAACAAGATTATTAAAGCCTATGCATGCAAACATTCCGATTGGAATAATAAGTAACAACCATGCTTTATTAAATTTTTCATATTGGATGTGACGTCCTGAAACAACATCTTTTTTAACATCCTTATGCATAAGTACAAAAAACACAGGAATTACAGCCACACTTCTAAGTAGAGTAAAATATAAGGCATTCTCCATATACTGGTTAATTGTATTATTATAAACATCCTCAAATAAAAGGTTAAAATCTACAACAGGACCTGCCGCAAATACCTCCTTAAAAGCCAATATAAACATAGCTACATAGCTGATTAATGTATCCACACCTACAAATATAAGTATAGGATATATACTTCCCCATATTGTACGTCCAACACTAGGCTTATTATTCATTATTATTCCTCCATATCATCACTTAATTATTGTGTCTAAATTCATATCAATTGTAGTACAGATACTGCTGCATGCTTTCTCTGACATAGCTGTCTCCATTTCGCATCTGAATTTGTTGAAATATATACTTAACCCATTATAAATCCAAGTTGTTAAGAATGCAAGTTTCTATTGACATTCTATTTTTACAGAGTTAAACTACATTTGCCAGGGGAGCCTGATGAGTCAGGCTGAGAGGAGGCTACTACAATGCCTCGACCCTTGAGACATTTTGTCTCGTACCTGATCCGGGTAATGCCGGCGTAGGGATGCGTATTTACTAATGTATTTTTTAGTTGTATTTTTATGCAGCCCTCGCCTTGGATTACCAAAGAGTAACCCAAGGCTTTTTCATTTTTTAACAGGAGGTTTAGTTCTATGAAAAAATTAAATATCGGTACCGTCATAGCTAAGCTTGTGCCGCCTGTAATTGCGGTGCTACTGTTACTTATAATCTGGCAAGTACTATCTGTGAGCAATATCTTGCCTTCATACATGATGCCCTCACCTCTTAAGGTATGGAATTCCTTGATTGAAGACTTTGATATTTTATGCTATCACGCTATAACCACTGTAGGAGAAGCCCTTCTTGGAATGCTCATAGGCATTCTTATAAGCTTTATATTTGCAATTATAATGGATGCCTGTGCTCCTATTAAAAATGGTTTATATCCTCTTTTAGTGGTGTCGCAGACCATTCCTTCCATTGCAATAGCCCCACTTCTTCTCTTGTGGTTTGGATACGGAATATTGCCCAAAATTATATTGATTGTTGTAACTACTTTTTTTCCTATAACAATCAGTCTGTTGGAGGGATTTGCAAGTGCGGATAAGGACTCCCTACGTCTTATTCGTTCAATGGGAGGCAATTCTTTTGCAGAATTTATTCATATCAAATTGCCGGGCTCTATGAGTTATTTTTTCTCCGGGCTTAAAATTTCAATTACTTATTCCGTAATTGGAGCTGTAATTTCCGAATGGCTTGGAGGTACGCGTGGGCTGGGTGTGTATATGACCAGGGTACGAAAGTCTTTTGCTTATGACAAAATGTTTGCAGTTATTATTTTTATTGCAGGAGTAAGTCTTTTACTGCTCCTCTTGGTAACTATTATTAAATGGCTGGCAATGCCATGGGAAAGGACACAGAATAAAAATGTTAAAAAATAAAATCTTTATATTTACTTTAGTTGCTATTATGACAGCCACACTTTTTGGTTGCACACCTAAGAAGGAATCAGACCTAACTACGATTACAATTGCTTTGGACTGGACTCCTAACACTAATCACACTGGATTATATGTTGCCAAAGAGCTTGGATATTTTGAAGCTGCCGGATTAGAAATCGAAATAATCGAGGCCTTAGAATCCGGAGCAGAGGCAGTAGTAGCTTCCGGCACTGCTCAGTTCGGAATCAGCTTTCAGGATTATCTCGTTCCTGCTTTTAGTGCTCCACATGATGAACAGCTTCCTATCACTGCTGTTGCTGCCATAATCCAACACAACACCTCAGGTATTATTTCGCCTAAAGAATGTGGAATCACAAGTCCTAAGGAGCTTGCAGGTAAAAGCTATGCCACATGGGAGCTTCCAATTGAACAGGCTATTATTAAACAGGTAATAACTAATGATGGTGGAGATTTTTCAGATGTGGAATTAATTCCCCAGTACGTAGAAAATCTTCAGGGTGCATTTGAAAGCGAAATTGATTCTGTATGGATTTATTATGGCTGGGATGGCGTTAATGCTGATATACAGGGCCTTAATACCAATTTCTTTTATTTTAAGGATTACGATGAAGCTTTGGACTATTACAGCCCGGTTATTATCGCCAATAATGATTACTTACAAAACAATTCTGACACTACTAAGGCATTTCTTGAGGCAGTTTCAAAGGGATACGAATATGCAATAGAAAATCCGACAGAAGCTGCCGAAATTCTTGTGAATGCTAATGAAGGAATGGATTTTACACTGTGCATCGAAAGCCAGCAATGGCTTGCCGATAGGTACATTGATGATGCTTCATCTTTTGGTATAATTGATGCGGATAGATGGAACAGTTTTTTTGACTGGGTTTATGAGAATGGTCTTTGTGAATATGAAATTCCTGATGACTATGGATTTACCAATGAGTATTTACCATAGAAATCATTGACGATGGGAGGCAAAAATGGCATTATTAAAAGCAGATAATATATCTGTAGAATTTGATGGCAATTTAATACTTGATAATGTATCCATCACTCTTAATTCCGGTGAATTGGTTAGTATTTTAGGAATAAGTGGCAGTGGCAAAACCACTCTGTTTAACACTTTGTCAGGACTTTTGATTCCTAACAATGGGAATATTATTCTTGATAACGAAGACATAACCGGAAAAAGCGGATATATGAGTTACATGCATCAGAAGGATTTGTTATTACCCTACAAAACTATTATTGATAATGTAGCTTTACCTCTTGTGATTAAAGGAATGTCTCGAAAAGAAGCTCGAGCCAAGTCACTGCCCTATTTTAAGGATTTTGGTCTGGAGGATACTATTAATATGTACCCTTCACAGCTTTCCGGAGGAATGAAACAAAGAGCAGCTCTGCTTCGCACTTATATGTGTGGCAACAGGATAGCTCTTTTAGATGAGCCTTTTTCCGCCCTTGATGCACTTACCAAAAGAAATATGCACAAATGGTATTTATCCATTATGAAGGAAATTAAGCTTTCCACCCTTTTTATTACTCACGACATTGATGAAGCAATCCTTCTGTCGGACCGAATATATATTTTAGGTAACTTACCCGCTTCTATCAAGGAGGAAATTGTCATTGCAAAAAAAGATGTGCGCAATCCTGATTTACTTCTTAGCAATGCCTTTTTACAGTACAAAAAAACAATACTTAATGCCATTGGAGATAATGAATGATTTATCTTTTTACCGATTATGATTTAATAACAATAGAAATTGAACAACAGCTCCTTAATAAGCTTCCCCCTAAGAGAAGAGAAAAAGCTTTGCGCTTTAAACCAAGGGACGGACGATTATCCTGTATTATTGGATATCTGCTTTTTCTGTATGGATATAGGCATCTGCACAATCAGATTGATTTGCCTGATTTTGATATAGCAGACAACTTCAAGCCCTTCCTATGTAACCACGCTGATATCCACTTTAATATAAGCCATTGCAGGGGTGCTGCCTGTTGTATTTTTTCTGACCAGCCTGTAGGAATTGATATTCAAGAGGTTCGTCACGGCAAAATGGATGCTATGATAAAGGTCTGTTCAGAGAATGAACAAGCTACAATTAAAAATTCAGAGGACCCACATTTGGAGTTTTGCAAAATATGGTCCATTAAAGAAGCCATATCCAAGCAATCCGGGGATGGAATTTTCAGAGACATCCGCAATCTGTCCGATAAGGAGCTGTCAATTCATACTGAATTAATTGATGGCAATAAGTTCTTAACGGCTGCCACCATGACAGACTCGGATTTTACAATTAATAAATTAAGCCTTTCACAACTATTAAAGCTGTGAAAGGCTTTTCTTATTACATTCTCTCTGGTGCTTCAATTCCAAGCAAATCAATACATGTATCAAGAACCTTCATTGTCAGACAGATAAGAGCAATATAGCCCTGTTTCTTCGTCTCATCTGCTTCTGAAAGAATCTTGGTCTCATGATAGAAATGATTGAAAGCATTGGACAAATCATATATATATTTGCAAATCTTATGAGGTGCAGTTTCATTAAATGCCACCTCTATTACTTCACTTAAGTTTGAAAGTGCTAACATCAAAGAGGTCTCACTTTCTGTAGAAGGATTAATCAGACTGCATTCTGATGATGCCTTACCCTCTGCTTCATATTTTTTGAGAATGGACTTGATACGAACAATGGTATACAAAATGTATGGACCTGTATCACCCTCAAAAGAAGTAAATCTATCAATATCAAACACATAATCCTTGGACGCCTGATTGGATAAATCTCCATATTTAAGGGCTGCAAGTCCTACAACCTTAGCTGTGGCTCTTGCTTCTGCCTCATCCACTGTACGATTCTCCATAATTCTATCATACACCTTATCTTCGATTTCTTTAATAAGGTATTCAAGTCTCAAAACTCCACCCTGTCTGGTCTTAAATGGCTTACCATCGCTACCATTCATAGTTCCAAAACCAATGAATTGAAGCTCTGTCTCCGGTTTAACAATTCCAGCCTTTTTGGCAACACGGAAAAACTGTGTATAATGAAGGTCCTGTCTCTTATCAGCAAGGTAGATATATTTAGTAGGAGCAAACTCTGCTTCTCTCTCAATTAAGGTTGCCAAATCAGAGGTCTCATAATTAGCACCACCATCTGACTTACGAACGATACAAGGAGGGAATTCCTTACTGTCCCCTTCTTCTGCTATATCCACAACAATTGCTCCTTCACTTTCATAGGCAATGCCATCATCAATCATCTTCTGAACCATATCAGGAATATATGGCTGGGCATCGCTTTCGCCCTTCCACAAATCAAATTCCACATTAAGATTATCGTAATTCTTCTTCAAATCTGCAACAGATACATTAATGATGTGATTCCAAAGAGCTATATATCCTCTTCTGCCATTCTGCAAATCAACAGTAGCAAGCTGGGCAACTTTTTTGAACTCCTCATTCTCCTTAGACTTACCACTGGCATATGGATAAATTTCCTCTAACTCAGAAATTGTAAAAGGTGCTTCAGCTGGATATTCCCCTTCATAGCTATCATCAAAATAAGGAAGCTCCGGTTTTCTCTCCTTAAGCTCCATAATAATGAGACCCATCTGAAGACCCCAGTCACCAAGATGCACATCTCCCACAGTCTTATATCCTGCAAACTTGCAAATTCTCTTAACGCTTTCGCCAATTACTGCTGAACGCAAATGACCAATGTGAAGTGGCTTAGCAACATTAGCTCCACCGTAATCCACAAAAATCACTTCATCCTTATCCTCACATTCGCAACCGAATTTGTCTTCACTATTCATTCCACGAATGTAGTCCCCGATAAATTCATCACTCATAATTATATTAATAAAGCCCGGCTTAACACATTCAATACTCTTAAAAGCGGCATTATCCTTAAGTACTGCCACAACCTCGTCTCCAATAATAAAAGGAGCCTTGCCATATGCCTTAGCTGCTGCCATAGCACCATTACACTGGAACTGGCACAAATCAGGTCTGTTGGAAATACCTGTTTTGCCATACTTAGAATCATATCCGCAGCTAATAAAAGCCTCGCTTACTATTTCTGTAATCTGTTCTAATATCTTTTTCATTACTACCTCTTAAATATCTTGTAAATTTGGGTTGATTATAGCACAAAAAAAATCAGATGTCTATTATGTAACCATTCCATATTTTTATCATACAATAATGTGAATACTTTTATCAATCTGAGAGAATAGAATGAAGAATTTAAAAATTATGCAGGAGCAGGTAGACGAGGGTCAGTTACGTGTGGATGTAACAGATGATTTGGGAAGACCCATAACCGGTGCTATTGCAGATATATCCTATACAGGGGAGCCTGATTCCCTTATTGAAGAAATAAGTACAGATTCTAACGGGCAAACACCAACCATCACTCTCCCTACACCTCCCATAGAATACAGCGAACAACCAGGCGTGGAACAACCCTATTCCGAATACAATATCCTAATCTCTGCTCCCGGCTTTGCACCTGTTGCAATTAATGGTGCTGAACTATTTTCCGGGCAGACTTCAATCCAGAGCATCCGTCTTATCCCATTAGTGGATGGTGGCACCGGCAGAGTTGTGTTCATACCTCCCAATGTGCTTTTTGGTAATTTCCCACCTAAAATACCGGAGGCTGAAATTAAGCCCGTGACCTCACGTAGCGAAATTGTTCTTAACGAAGTGGTTGTGCCTCAGACAATTGTAGTTCACGATGGCGTGCCAACGGACACCTCTGCAACCAATTACTATGTACCATTTATTGATTATATTAAAAATGTTGCCAGTAGTGAGATATATCCTACCTGGCCCAAGGAAACCCTAAGAGCCAATATAATTGCCATAATATCATTTACGCTTAACAGAGTGTACACGGAGTGGTACCGGAACAAAGGCTATAATTTTACAATTACCTCCTCCACCGCCTTCGACCACAAATGGACCAGGGACAGAACTATTTTCGAGGATATTTCTGCTATTGTAGACGAAGTTTTTGCAGATTATGTATCCCGTCCCAATGTAAAACAACCAATATTAACCCAATACTGTGATGGACAGCGTACCACTTGTAGCGGAATGAGCCAGTGGGGGTCAAAAGCCCTGGGTGATGATGGATTAACTGCCCTTCAGATATTAAGAACCTACTATGGAAGCAATGTATATATCAACACTGCAAAAGAGGTTGAAGGAATTCCTATTTCTTTTCCGGGAACAGTTCTTACCATTGGTTCTGCAGGAAGTGATGTGCGCACAATTCAGGACCAGTTAGTACGAATTCGTCAGACCTATAGTAACATCCCAGCCCTTCAGATAGATGGAATATATGGAGAAGATACTCAAGCCTCAGTAGAAGCCTTTCAAAGAATTTTTGATTTGCCGGTAACCGGTGAAGTTAACTATCCAACCTGGTATAAGATTTCCCAGCTGTACGTTGCTCTTGAGAGACTGGCAGAGTTATAAAATAGGAAAGTTCTCACTAAGAGCTTTCCTATACAACACTACTCCCCCTCAGTTATATCTGAGGGGGAGTGATACTGCATTTACTTAAAAATTAACTTTTTTCTTAAGATTAAATTTGTGGTTGCACCTGCAAGGAGTGCCACTAACGCTACATAAATTATTGTACAACCTGCATCTGGGTCCACCACATTGTCAGGGTCATTATCAGGTATATCATCGGTATTGTCCGGTGTAACCTCACTGGTTTCCGTAGTGATTGTTACCGTCTTAGATGCTGTTTTACCATCATAATTAGTACCGGTCTTACCTGTTGCAACAATCGTTACACTTGTTACTGTACAAGTCGATGAAACAGTAAGTGTACCATCCTCACTAATGGTAATACCATCAGGATTATCCTGCAATGAATATGTGCAGTCACTTTCTACATTTGTGTCTGCCAAATTAAATACATCATAACTGCCATTTTCTCCTGCTTTAACTGTATCATCACCCAAAATGCTAATTGACTCATATGGATTAATGATACTAAACACCTGTGGTTTGGCAGCTCCTATTACATTGACAGCACGAACATATACATCCACTGATGTTCCATTAGTCTCTACAACATATGAATTACCGGCTGTAGACCACTTAATTGTATAATTATCCCCCACATCCGAGTAGGAGCCCGCTGTGTTACCGACTGTAATATACTGGTCATCTGTAGGAACCACGCTTCTTGCTGCGGTTCTTGGCACAACTGCAATCTGATAACCAAGAATCTCTGCACCATTATCTGCCGGCACATCCCAGCTTATCTCATATGTATCGGTAGTGCTATATATCTCCGTCTTAGCAGCAATCTGGTCAGGAACCTTAGCAAATACCACTGTTCCAAGAGCAGTCTCATATATATAATCATATTCCAAATTATACACTGTCTCTAATGGAGAATCATAATAATAGCTTGAAAATCTAACTCTATTATATCCTATACTCAAATATTTTCCATGATACAAAATTTCTTTAGAATTATTATAATATCCTTCTACGGGCATCAGAAAATTTTCATCATGACCAAGATACCATAACTGGGATATGGCATTTTTCTTACCTAATGCAGTTACATCAAAGTAACTTAATGGAATCTTAAGTTCCTCTGCATACACATCTACGGATGTATTTTTATCAGAGTCATCATCTTCAGAAAAATTGATTTTCTTACTTAAAACAACATATTCCTCCAGGATATACGCTCTAAATGCTTCATATACATCTTCGCCATAATTGGTTTTAACAGCCTGAATGATAGCATTCTTGAACTCGGTATAGTCTGACGAATATGGTATGTAATTATAATCAACCTCCAACCAAATAGTCATATCCGATTTATTAAGGCCTACAGCCTGCAAAAGGCTCTCCATTTCGTCCGCGTTAATATTAAATCCATTATTTTCATTTATTTCTTCAAATAAATAATATCCAGCCCAATCATTATTATTCTTATATATATCATTTATCGGTACTAAGTCTGTAATTGTATTAATTTGTAAACTTGTATACGTCCATCTGTCATATACTGCATAATTATCCGGTATATTATCCATTGTATATCCATCTAAAAAAGCATAACTAATGGATTCTAATAATGCTTTTGTTACATCTAAAGTCCATTCAGCTACTACAGTATCTCCAGACATTACCTTATATGCTTTTGTAGAATCATATGACACACCAAATCCCGTACAAATAGTTGAAATGTAATTATAATAATCATCGATATTTTCGCTATTTAGACTTACAAGACTTATTTCCGGAATTGCAGCACTATCCCAACAAAAGTAATCCTCTTCATGCTCACCGCTATTGAAAGCATCCACAAATACAGCTTTCTTATCCATTCCTACACAACCATTTGCTATGAAATCAGAACCATTAGCAATATCTTCATATTCGTTATAAGCATATATAGAATAACGATTGTCCCCGTATTCAAACGTATGTCCCAAAAAATAGTTGACCATCCAATAGGAATTCTGGTACTTATAATATTCTTCAGTTGTATCGAAATCGCTTTCAACATAATACTTTCCTGTCATAATATCAAGAAAGCCTTCAATGGCATCATCCTCAGTCTCCATCAACTGTGGAAAAGCACCCTCACAAATATTGTATCCGCTCTGCAAATCCATTGCTGCATAACCGTCGTTATACATTATGTCATCATTAATTAATACAGAATTAATATAATACAATTCTGAATTATTTGCATTAGGTATATTAAGAGTATCTCCAAGTGCAGTAAGACTATCCGCATTCACATAAATGTTACCTTTGTACATTTTGATGTAATTATATTCATCATTATCATGCAAAGAGGACAAATCCTCTATTCTATTATATCCAACTCTCTTACCATATAAATATGCTTCAGGAGGAGAATAATCATCAACCTGATAATTATAAACACTAACACCTGTGTCAATGTATTCAGCGCTATTATCAGAAGCATCTTTAAGTGTGTACTTAATTGTGAATTTTTTATTCATCTCCTTTGATGAAAGATAATCCACAACCTTGCTCCAGTCAATATCATTCATATCTATGATATTTTCTGCAGCTAACGCGTTAATAAACTCCTCAGTAAAACCAAAATATGGGTCATCTTTACAATAGATTGTGGCATGATCATTTTTGCTTGCATAGCCATATACGTTATCCGTAATCTCATTTCTTACATTTGTCTGAAGCGCTTCACTATATCCTCCGGCATTATAATATCTTGGTGCAATCCAGATACTATACACTCCATCTCCCAAGTCAGTTAACTCAATTCCACCTGAACGATATGCCGGTGAGCTTGAATATTTGATTACCTCATATTCATTCCCGCCAATGGTAAGATACAAAACTGCATCCAAAACCGGACTATTACTCATATCCACTCCACCGGTATTTTTGATAATAACCTTCTCATATGATTGAAACACAAAACCCGGATAAATATAATACTCAGTCGTTTCTCCCGGCTTGTATCCCACGCCAATCATTTTACTTGTGTCAACAATTTCAAGTGTTTCAGCTGCACCAATTGGCATTGAGAAAAAACCTGAAAACACCAGCATCAATGCAAGTAATAATCCTATGCTTTTCTTAACATCTTTTGTAATTACTCTTCTGTTACTCATTATGTCCTTCTCCTTTTGAATAAATATAATAACCTTTTTGGGACTGGAACTTATAACCAGACTCCTGTAATATATCTGATAAAGCTTTCGCCTCTATATCCTGTAATCCGCCTTCCTTAGAAGTCTCATAATAATAGCTGACTTCATTACGGAGCAGTATTTTGTCATATATCTCAACATCAGAAGAATCATTGAAATATATATTTTTAATTGAAACACCCCTGCCATATTTGTTATATACAATATTATCCGGACTTAATTGATACTTAATGCCTATATAACACTCCGCCTGAAATACGCTTGTGGTGTCTAACATAACCTTCTCGTCCAAATCAATATAATCCAACGCTTCCATTATTTTGTCATCACCATATATATATGGTTCCTTAACGAAGTACTCCTTCATAAAAATACCAAACATTACTACATATGCCACAGCCACAAGAATTGACAATGTCTTATAGTTATCAATAAGAATATTAATTCCCACCGCTGCCAAAACAATAAGAAAGAAAAATATTATGGTAAAATTATATGTTGTTGCACTTTTAATAAATAGAAGAGGAATAAAAGCAGCAATTAAAAAACAACCAAAGCTTCTATATTCCATATTTTCTTTAGCTTTTCTTATTATGCTTATTATTCCGATTGGAAGAAATACCCATGTTAGCTGATATATGGTTCCAAAAATTCTGCTTCCTGCAAAATCTGACTGAGTATCCGTAATAAATATAAATCTTAGATTAGCCAGATTCTCCAGTTCAAAACCGAAATCGCTTTTTCTATAACTTGAAACCGGTGCTATCGTCATAAAGTCCCAATATACCGCCGGCGCCACATCCACCAGGCACAGAAGATACCAAAACATAGGAAAGCTCACAACAAATGCTACCAGAGTCTCAATTATCAGAATTTTTCTATTCCAACCATTAATAAGCTGCACTACAATAAATAGCGGAATCATAAAAACAGCAATTATGTAGGAATAACTCAAAAGTCCCAGACAAATTCCTGTTCCAACATAGCTTATAAGCTTATCCGTTGTCTTGCTCCTATTTGCAACATACATACACAGAACAAAAACCGGAATTATCATATCACAGTCATAGGACATTCCCGTCATCTTATAAAAATAAGGAGAAATTATATACAGAGCATAGAATATCCATTCTGTTCTTTTTCCAAATATATCCCTTATCAATAATCCGCCAAAAATCAATGTAACCAATTCGCACACTAGCTTAACCACTCTGCACACTGTAATACTAAAGCCAAAAATCTTACTCAAGATTACGCCTACATACACATACAATGCGCTTTGCCCACTTGGTCCATTGGCAAAATACACCGGAAAAGGGTTGCCATATCTATCCGTCCCAAATTCTGAAATGCAAAAAATATTGTAATCAATTGCTGCCTCATCAAAATTAATTCCATGTAACTCAAAAAACACACAGGGAATTCTAGAAATTAATAAGCAACCAAATGCAATAAATAATGCATAATTCTTCTTGAAAAATTGTTTCACTTAACACTTCACGCTTCTTATAATTAATTTATAAAACAACTGATAATATTATACACCTTTATTTTCATATCGTCAACAATAAAAAGTCGGATTACACAAAATGCAATCCGACTTAAATCCCATTTATTTTATCTGTCTTTTCTTACGCTTATTACCAGCTTTAACCTTAAGTAATACAATAAATACAATTAGAATTACTGCGACTACAGAAAGAACAATTACAACTATCTTGATAATATCATTTCGTTCCGCCTGCTTCTTTTCCTGTTCTGCACGAATACTTTCGCTTTCTGCCTCCGCCATGCTCTTACTTTCTTCTATAGAAGCTGCCTCACGACTGCTTTCTTCCTCTGCCCTACGGCTTTCTTCCTCAGCCTGTAAGCGGGCTTCCTCTTCCGCTTTTTTTATTGCTGCCTGTGTCTTATAGTCAACGATATTTTCCATCATATCGTTTTCGGTGTCCACACCTACTGTAGTGTAGTACAAACCGAAATCCGCACAGCTGTATTCGTATTCATCATCAACATAGAACCAGCACCACTGCTGGGAAACATGATATAAATAGCTTTCCTTGGCAACCTCTAAGGCTGTTTTTCCATCAAAATTATCCAGCGAAACCCTTGTCGGCAATTTTATTTTATTCTCTCCATACAGGTGAAGATAAAGCTTTTTAGGCTCATAAACACCATATTCTTCTGCCGATTCCGGATAATTAGCAGCATCACCACTAAGAGTTACTGCATCACAAAGAGTATGTGCAGTTAAAATATGTGTACCATGTCCATATTCACCATTCAAATCATGTCCTACAATTACCTGTGGTTTAAATTTTCTGATTATCTCAACTGCAAATCCAACCGCTTTGTCATATCCAAAAAGATTGGATGCCTGTTCTAAGCTGCCTGCATAATAGTCATCAAAATCACCATTATATGGGTAATTTCTTACTCCCGCATGCCACAGTCCATCCAATTTTTCATGTTCTCTAATCTTAGCGCCTGTCCAATACTGGGAAAAATACACCACCTGAACATTAAGCTCGTCCTCTCCGGCATATTGCGCAAGCACACTACCAAAGAACAGAATTTCATCATCTGCGTGGGAGGATAACAAAAGTATATCTGCCTCTTCACACATAGGCTCCCATTTCTGCACATCTGCCGGTAATTCACCCTCGCCATAGCAATATATGTCCGCAAGTCTGTTACTATTTCCTGTGGTATTGATTACAAATTCTGTAACCCCCTCCGGAAGTTCAATATAATCGTGAAGATATCCATTACTTCCCTGTGTATATGACTCACCATTGTATTCCAGGGTCCATTCATTAACAGGCGCATCCCATATAAGATATATACCCTGAATACTGCTTTCAGTGGTTACAGCTATGGTATCTCCATTTTCAAGATATACTGATGACTGATAAGAACCATCAGTAGCAGCCCATACTGCACCACCATTTGATATTGTAACATTAACAGGTAATTTAGCCGCCTCACTTGCCATTACAGATTGTTTACCAACGCAAATTATACCACAAAAAGCTATAACCCCTAATAAACATTTAAAAATCTTTTTAATCATAAAAACCCTCTTTATTATCTAAATTAATTAGAGAAAGAACAGCCCCACATAAGTGGGGCTGAATAATTTAATTATAATTAGAAATTGCTGAATGTCTCATTGTACAATTCACTTCCATCAGGATTGTAGTATATTACATTAATTGACATTTCTGAAATCCCTGTTGCAGACTCCCATGTTTCGAAGTCTGAATCAAAAACTGCTTCTGAGAGTAAATCTTCAAACATACTAGCATCCTGCTCTTCAATGTAAGTATATGCATAAATAATTAAATCATCCTCAGCAGTAAACTGGATATCTGAATAAATATCTCCGAAAAGGTCTAATAAATATTCTTCCTGAGAATCAACGAATTCAGATCCTTCATCACTTTCAAAGTATTCCTGGATTGAATCATAATCTCCTTCAGGTGAGCCCTTTCCGCCTTCTTCCTCTTCATCTGGCTCTACCCAGTTACTGTAATCAGTAACATTACCAAAAACTTCGATAGAATACTCGCCTGAATATTCTGAAACAACATCATCATAAAGTTCCTTCTCTGTAAAGAAACCATAGAAATTATCCCATGAATCCTCTGCAACATACTCATAATTGTATATCATATAAACATATGAGTCTGATGTCTGGGTTCCATCTGAATACTCATAAAGTTCATAACAGTTAACACCCATATATACAGTAAATGGATCATAATCATCATCTTCCGGAGTTGCTGTACCTGTGTACACTAATACAGCTATATTTTCGTCACTCCAGCTATCATCATCAGTAAGGTTTAAGAAATACATACCCTGATATTCAAGCTCTGAAATGGTACAATCTGCCCAATCATACTCATTATAGATTTCATCTTCTGCCATATCTTTCATATCAGCTAACAAGTCAGCAGAAATCTGTTTTGCTGATGTAATATACTTGTCAGCACCATCTACTGTAAAGCTCTTAGATGTCTCTGTAACAAGAACTCCATAATACTCTAATAAATATTCTACTGAATAATCATCAATAGTAATTGTGAACTTATCACCAACACTTAAATCATATTTGTTATCACAACTAAAGTCATAGTATCCAAGACCCTCGTCTCCGATGTAATCCCAATCAACATATACATTACCGTCTGAACCATAAGTTGTTACCTCAAGGTCGTCAAATGGGTTGTACTCAATTACTTTCTCAAGACCATCAACAGTAAATGTAAATTCCTTCTCTTTGATAATAACATCAGCCGTTCTGATTGCCTTCTTAGAATCAGCATCATCAAGAACTACAACCTTAACTGTAATTGTATCTCCGTTAGATAAATCAGTTCTTTCACTGATTTCAAAATCAATGGCATACTTTAAGTCTGTTAACTTCTCTTTTGCCTTGCTACTTGTTGTATTCTTGGCATATCCCATTGCCTTATAAGCATCTTCTTCAAATTCATCACTGAATGAAATGCTTACAGTACCAAGGGTATCATAACCATCGTACACAACTTCTAAATATTCTTCACTAAATGTAATTGTCTTAGCCTTAATTTCTGCATTCTTCTTAACTGTATTTACTATTAATACAATAACTACAATAATAACAATTAATGCTAAAACTGCTGCACCGATAATAATAAAGAGTTTCTTATTAACCGGCTTCTTCTCCTTCTGATTCGGTGCTGCCTGTGTAGGTACACTATAAACTGATTCCTGCTTAGGAGCCTCAGCTTCCGGTGCAACATATACAGGTGCTTCCTCTACAGGTGCTGGTGCAACCTGAGGTGTTTCTTCATTCTTCGCTCCACATGATGTACAAAACTTGCTTCCTTCTGGAAGTTCTGCACCACATTTGTTACAAATTGCCATTTTCATATCCTCCTACGTATGGTAAACTTACGCTTTTATCGCGCTTCATCATAGATATACGTGACACATTCTACACTATTTTCAGCTAAAAGTCTACATTTTTTTACCTATTTTTTCACAAGAATTTCAGATAGAATGGTCACGTCAATATATTATGTTGTTATAAAAGTATTGTATCTGTATCTTCTAAGTCTGCGTTCCATTCTGACAGCATTATCAAGATTTCTGAAAGCGCCGACCTGAACCCTGTACAAGTTGTCATCAAACACGATAAAGGCAGGAAAGTCATTTTCCAGAAGGGTTGCCAGAAGTCTGTCTGCATTTTCCCGGTTTCTAAAGGAACCCACCTGAACCCTGAAAAGCTTGCCACATATACACTCATCATCTGCGCCATCCACATCTTCCATATCCGGCATTCTGAAAGGCTCTTCTTCCAGCACATCTGTCTGGACAGCTCTTATATCAGCACTCTGACTTGCAACTCCTGTACTTTTCAGAATTCCGTCCGCAATGGCCTGAGCAATTCTGTCAAATTCCCTGTCAAATTTTTCGTTGTCCGCAGTATTATTTATAAATCCGGTTTCAATAAGAACTGCCGGCATCTGTGTTCTTCTTAGTACCACCAGATTAGGTCTTTCTACGATTCCCAAATCCTTAAAGCCCAAATCCACAAGATTATCCTGAATATCTCTTGCAACATTTTCGCTGGCACCGCCCATTGCGTAAATCAAATTCTGAACTCCAGATGCCGTATTAGGATTCTCTCCTGAATTACGGTGAAAGGATATGAAATAATCAGCTCCTGCCCGATTGGCATCAGTTGCTTTTTTGAAAGGCGTTTCGTATATGTCATTTTCCCTTGTATATACCACATCCACACCTCTGTCCTGCAATATTCTTCCTACTGCCATGGCAAGCCGCAAATTATCATCCTTTTCCTGTCTTTCGTCATACACAGCACCCGGGTCGCTTCCTCCATGTCCCGGATCTAAAGCAATCAGCATATCCTACCTCTCTTTTTACGTGATTACACGCTTAGCTATAGTGTAAGATATGCTGATTTATAAAATCTGTTCTATTTTTTTTCGTATTTGACGAATTCGTAGATTAAATCAAAATAGGTTCTTTCGTCACTTGTTTCGGTGATAACCCAACCTTCCTCTTTGTCAAGATTAGGAAAATATGCATCGGCCTGATATACATAATCAATCTTGGTAATATGAGCTACATTACACAGTGAAAGCATCTGTCTGTAAATAGATTCTCCTCCGATTACGTAGATATCTTCATCCTTAAAATCCTTGGCTGCTTCAACCGCTTCCTCCACACTGTGAACCACAATTGCTCCATCCACCTTATAATTAACATCCTTAGTAATAACAATGTTGGTTCGATTCTTAAGAGGTGACTTGTTAGGAAAACTCTCCAAGGTCTTACGTCCCATTATTACCGCCTTACCTGTAGTAGTCTCACGAAACCATTTCTGGTCCTCCGGAATTCTTACCAGTAAAGAATTATTAAAACCAATTGCCCAATTGCTGTCAACTGCTGCTATTAAATTCATAACTGCCTCCTTCTCCCACTGCGTGGGTCCCTCCTTATTACATTATATAGCCACAGGTATATTGGTAATCTGTGGACCTGTAATATAATTTTCCAATGATACGTCATTACGTGTAAACTCATAAAAATCCTTAACATCCGGATTGAGCTTAAAGGTAGGTGCATCATACATCGGTCTTGAAATAAGTTCTTCAATAAGCGGAATATGTCTGTCATAAATATGTGCATCCGCAATGACATGAACCAGCTCACCTACCTGCATATCACATACCTGGGCAAGCATATGCACCAATACGGCATACTGAACCACATTCCAGTTATTGGCTGCCAGAATATCCTGGGAGCGCTGATTAAGAATCGCGTTAAGCGTAAGCTTGTCCTCGCCTTTTTTCTGGGTTACATTAAAAGTCATACTATATGCACATGGATATAAATTCATCTCGCTCAAATCCTGATGAACATATATATTGGTCATAATTCTTCTACTAAAAGGATTGTTCTTTAAATCATAGATTACTCTGTCAACCTGATCCATCATTCCTTCTTTGTACTTGTGCTTAACACTCATCTGGTAACCATACGCCTTACCGATTGAACCATCTGCATCCGCCCATGAATCCCATATATGACTGTGGAGATCATTTACATTATTGGACTTCTGCTGCCAAATCCACAAAAGCTCATCAGTTGCACTTTTGAGCGCAGTTTTTCTAAGGGTAAGAATAGGAAATTCCTTACTTAAATCATAGCGGTTAACCACACCGAATTTCTTAATAGTATAGGCACTTGTGCCGTCCTCCCAATGAGGACGTACCTTCTCGCCTTCAGTACTGACTCCGTTTGTCAAAATATCTTTGCACATATCAATAAATACTTTATCTGCGTAGCTCATAGTTAACTCCTTACTGTACCTTATCGTATATTTCTACAGGAACATATGCCGTTACTTTAATTCCCTCACCTGTATATTCTTCGGATAATAGCTGTCCATATTTACGAATCGTAGCTATTTTACCAGCTTCATCATAGCCATATACCTTTTCGAGATATATCTTACTCTCTCTTAAAATCTCTTCTATTATATCCTTTAATTCATTGAGACCATTTCCATGCTTGGCACTTATTTTAAGAGTCCTGTCCGCCCTAAAATCCCTCAATATACATTCGGGGTCACATAAATCCATCTTATTAAAAGCTGTAATAACGGGCTTATCCTGAACACCCAGCTGCTCCAAGGTCTCATATACAACATGCATCTGAATATCCATCTGTGGATTGGAAGCATCCACTACATGAAGAATAATATCTGCATAAACAGCCTCCTCCAAAGTGCTTTTGAAGGCTTGTACCAGCTGATGAGGCAGCTTATTAATAAAACCAACAGTGTCCGTCATAAGAATCTGCTGACCACTGTCCAATTCCAGATTTCTGGTGGTAGGGTCAAGGGTTGCAAACAGCTTATCCTCTTCCAAAACTCCTGCGTCAGTAAGAGTATTAAGAAGTGTGGATTTGCCGGCATTAGTATATCCAACAATCGCCACAACAGGTATTCCGTTACGACTCCTCTGGCTTCTGGTAAGCTCTCTGTGAGTTACCACTGTCTCCAATTCTCTTTTTAACTGGCTGATTCGTTCATGAATCAGTCTTCTGTCCATCTCAAGCTTAGTCTCTCCGGGACCCCTTGTTCCAATACCACCACCAAGTCTTGAAAGAGAATTTCTAAGACCCACAAGTCTTGAGGACTGATACTTAAGCTGGGCAAGCTCAACCTGAATCTTACCCTCATTGGTATTGGCTCTTGCCGCAAATATATCCAGAATCAAAAGTGTTCTGTCCATAACCTTCACCTGAAGCTCTTCTGTTAAATTACCAATCTGCGCCGGAGAAAGCTCATCATCACAAATAACACCTGTGGCTCCAAGCTCCTCAACCATAAGTCGGAGTTCTTCTATCTTACCTTTGCCAACATAGGTGGCAGAATGGAAGCCTTCTCTGTTCTGTATAACCTTAGCAAGGGTAACTGCACCGGCGGTCTGCGCCAGCTCCTTAAGTTCGTCCAGAGATTCTTCCGTATTATCCCTGTCATTACGCTTAACCGCAACAAGGATTACTTTTTCAATCACTTCACTTGTATCAATCATAAATTCTTATATTCTACTCCATTATCTGCTGGACAAGAAATCCAACTCTTTTCTGGCATCCGTATCATCAGGATATTTAGCCACATACGCCTCAAAAAGCTCTCGAGCCTGACTATAATCCCCTAAATACTCATAGCATACTGCCTGATTATATAATAGCTCCTGCTTTTCATCCTCCGAAGCCAGTTCCAGTCCGGTCTCTATATATACCAGAGCATTTTCGTAATCGCCTCTGCCAATCATATATGCACCATACTGATTATAGATTCCGTAATCATTAGAATTATCGCTTAAGTACTTTTTGTACAGCTCTTCTGCTCTGATATAATCCATATTTTTCTCATATGTCATGGCAAGATAATATGCCGCATCCTTATTGCCGTCATCGTAAGCAGACTGAAGATAGGTCTCAGCCTGGGCATAATCCCCAATTATATAATAAATCTTACCCTTAAGATAATCATCTGCATCTTCAGCCTGAATTATTCTCTTAAGATATGATTCGGCTCTGTCAGTATAGCCGGCTTCTTTAAAATAATAGTACATATTGCAGCACAAATCATAATCCGCTCCATTGAGCTTAATTGCCTCTTCATAATCCAATGCCGCACTGCTTTCATCATCAAGCATAACATAACAGCAGCCTCTCAGATAATATATATAACATTTGTCATTCTTATCAGCCTTATCAAGAATGCGTGTATATACATTGACTGCCTCTGTATAGTTACCAAGCTCATAATAGCAACCAGCCATATATTTCATTGCATCAATGCACACCACGTCATACTTAGCACTGAGGTCTTCTACTTTACCAAAGGAATTTATGGCTTCTGTATAATTCTCATCATACATATACACAAGTCCCAGACCTCTGTAACCATCCCTATTATCCTCATCAACCTCTATCACCGATAAAAATGTATCTCTGGCACCTGTATAATCCCCAGTCTCCAGCTGTGACATTCCAAGGTACACAAAATAATCCGCATTCTTTCCGTCAACTTCAACTGCCTTTTGAAAGCACTCTACTGCTTTGGAATAATCGGATTTTTCATAATAGCTTAAGCCATCTGCATAATAATCTTCACCGGATGACTGACATCCAGAAAAAACAGACGCAACAATAGCTCCTGCGCTTATAAAATTTATAATAAAACGATTTTTCATCATAATCTCCTTAAATAAAAAGTACAAGTAGATTGTAACATAGTATTGTTCTCAATAAAAGGAAATTTCACAAAAAAATATTTTCCTCCCGGAGACATTTTTTCAACTCTCTTTTCATTCTGAGAAGAGCCATTTTAACCTTACTTACTGAAACATCCTCTTTTCTGGCTATTTCTTCCACAAGGAACCCCAATCCATATCGTTCCTGAAAAATACTGAGTTTTTCCTCTGACAGCAATTTGATAAAATTATTAATTGCATTTTGAATTGCCAGCTTCTCCACACAAAAATCCACCTCATTATACTCAACTGCAAGATTTTCCTCATCATAATATTCCCTGTAAAATTCACCTCTTTTTCCTGCCATATTATAATCCTTTTTATCCATTGAAACTCTGTATACGATGGTTTTGATGTAAGGCCACAGATATTTAGGTCTGGTTCTCGGAATGGTATTCCACAAAATAAATAAAGATTCATTACAGCATTCCTCTGCATCTTCGTGATGCCCCGTGACAGAAAGACTTACGCAGTACATCATTCGTCCATAAATATTCTGTACATTTTCTATTGCTGCTTCATCTCCGAGACAAAACATATCAATAATTTCTTTATCCTTCATGTAACCTACCTTCTCCCAAAAACCTTATATATATTAAGTAGAAAAACAAGGTTAGCAGGTCACACTTTTTTTCATAAAAACATATATTATTAAAAAAAAGAGGAATAAATGATATGAAAAAAATTATTTCTTGTACATTAGCCCTTGTTATGACGGCTTTTATCTGTCTTAGTGGCTGCTCAAAAGAAGACAATGGCTTAACCAAGGTACGACTTAACGAGGTTGCACATTCTATTTTCTATGCACCTCAATATGTGGCTATTGAATTGGGATACTTTGAAGAGGAAGGAATTGATTTGGAGCTTGTAACCGGTTTTGGTGCGGATAAGACTATGACCGCAGTTTTATCCGGAGATGCAGATATCGGATTTATGGGTTCAGAAGCTTCCATATATGCATATGCTGAGGGTGCTTCAGATTATCCGGTAAATTTTGCCCAGCTTACGCAGCGTGCCGGCAACTTTTTGGTTGCAAGAGAAGACATTTCGGATTTCAAATGGGAGGATTTAAAGGGAAGCACAGTTCTTGGTGGCAGAGCCGGTGGTATGCCACAGATGGTTTTTGAATATATTCTTAAGAAAAACGGAATAGACCCGGAAAAAGATTTAGAAATAATACAGAACATTGACTTTGGCCTTACTGCCGGAGCATTTTCAAGTGGTCAAGGAGATTTTACGGTTGAATTTGAGCCCGGAGCAACCAGTCTGGAATTAGAGAACTCCGGATATGTAGTAGCTTCTCTGGGAGTAGACAGCGGTTATGTTCCTTATACTGCCTATTGCGCTAAACAAAGCTACATTAACGAAAACCAGGATGTAATAGCAGGTTTTATGCGAGCCCTCAAAAAAGGTGTTGAATATGTAGAAACTCACACCCCTGAAGAAGTTGCCAAGGTTATTGCGCCACAGTTTACCGATACCGATGAATCCACAATTGCAATTATCGTAGAGAGATATAAGGAACAGGATTCCTGGAAAACGGACTTGATTTTTGAAGAGGAAGCTTACAATCTGTTAATTGATATTTTATCAGAGGCGGGAGAATTAGATACGGAAGTGCCATATGAAGACCTGGTAATCAAACCGGAGTATTAATATCAAACCAATAATTAAGGGACCTGCCAACCCATAAATCATAGTTTGGCAAGTCCCTTTTATTTTAGAGCTTATCTAAATCTTTGAATTTCGGAATTCTTGTTTTGGCAATTCCTGAAATATTCTCATTCGCACTTTCTTCCTGTTCTTCGTCCTCGTAGCTCATTGTTTTGTAGAGCTTGTAACAGATAACTGCTGTTGCTGTTGTTGTAGCAATCATAGCTATTATGGACGGAATTACAAAAATATTATTATTAAACAAACATTCTGCTAATGTGATTATAAATCCCATACCAAAAGCAAACGCGTACCATACCTTGCTTTTTTTACCCTTAAATGCTGCATAAATCGGAACAGTAACCGCAAGACTGTATATCGCTACGCAAATAGCCACAATAGCAACCAGCATATAATGACTATAATTGTAACCAAAAATCTCTGCAAAATTTTCCGCTCTCTGCAATGTCACCTCTACCTCTTCTTCAGAAGTGAAAAAGTATTCCACACCATATTTCTCAAGCTGATAATAATTTGAAATCGGAATAATAAAATTAATAATCGATACAAATGCCTTCATATCCATTATGCCCACACCATATGACATATGGGCTGCCATAGTGTTATGCTGACGTGAAAAAGCTTTAATAACAATAAGTCTTCCCATAAAAGGAACCAAAGTTGACATTAGTGCTGCAATAATATAAAACACCACTTTATTGGCACTTGGTATAAACATTGTAAGAATCATAACGAGAAAATAATTGAAAAGCATAAAAATCGAAACGCCTGCAAAAGTGCACAGTCCATATATCTTATGCTGTCTTTTTACCAATATGGTCAGAAACACTGCGATAACCAATATAAGCACTGCACATACAATTGGATATACAATGGATGTAATCGGCATCTTCTGGTCTAAAAGATATTCATATCCCTCCGGAATATTGGAAGCTAAAATTAAGTTATTCATATTTTTCCTTCTTTCTACTACAATATAATGCTAAAGGGCTGTCTCTAATCTGACAGCCCTTTAATAATCTTTACGAATGACAATATACTTTAATAAAAATAATACCTATTTTCAAAAGGCACACTGCAAACCTGGATTATAACTTCGTTAATTAAACTGTCTTAACGTGTGTTGCCTGTGGTCCCTTAGCTCCGTCAACTATTTCAAACTCAACGCTCTGACCTTCTTCAAGAGTCTTATAGCCTTCCATGTCAAGTCCTGAATAGTGTACAAATATTTCCTTACCACTCTCATCAGAGATGAATCCATATCCCTTCTGATTGTTGAACCACTTAACTGTACCTTTGTTCATGGTAATACCTCCATATGAAATAAAAAATATATTCGCGATTTTTAGCGACACATCTAATCTAACATATTATTCAAATTAAGTCAATTTATTATTTCTTGCTTTGTATCGCCTTCAGCTCATCAATACTGAAATTATATGCGGTATTACAAAAATGGCACATTACTTCTATTGGCTGTCCATCTTCTATTATTGAATTTATTTCATTTTTGTCAAGGAGTATCAGCGCATCCTCAACCTTTTGTTTGGAGCAATCGCAATGAAACTGCACCGGCATTGTATCCAATATTTCCAAATCAAGGTCTCCCAAAAGCCTTTCAAGTATACCTTCCGGAGTTAAACCTTCCTCTAGCATAGCAGTTACGGAGCTAACCTTTGAAAGTGCTTCCTCCAGCTTAATGATATCCTCTTCGGTTATATCAGGCATAAGCTGAACAATAAAACCGCCCGCCTGCAATACCATTTCATCACCCTTAACCAAAACTCCCAGTCCAACTGAAGAATTCGTCTGTTCACTTGATGCAAAATAGTACGTTATATCCTCCGCAATTTCGCCCGAAACCAGCTCGCAGGTTCCATTATAAGGTTCCTTAAGTCCGATATCTTTAATTACGGTAAGCAGTCCCACACCTATACCACCAGCTACATCCAGCTTTCCTTGGTCATTAATCATCATCGGTATTCTCGGAACCTGTGGATAACCCTTTACATTACCTTTGGAATCCGCTGTAACCAGTATGGATTTCATTGGTCCTGTGCCTTCTATCTTAAGAGTAAGCACATCCTTGTCATTTTTCATCATACTTCCCATCATAAGTCCCGCTGATAATAATCTGCCAAGGGCAGCAGTTACAACCGGACTTGTATTGTGGGCTGCCCTTGCCGCTTCCACGGTATCCGTTGTCACTACAGAAAAGGCTCGTATTCTACCCTGGGCAGCAGTTGCTCTAACTAAATAATCACCCATTATTGTTTCCTTTCCACAACATAATATATTCTCTGGGAATTAAAATCCCCAGGTGCTTTTAAATCCATTCCAAGGACGGCTCTGACTTTAAGCCCCGCTTTATCTGCACATCGCTCAATCTCATCCCCGGTAAACACATGCTGAATGTGTTCTTCTGTTTCCTTAACATACAAATTCTTTTTCTTATGTATAAAAAAAGTCAGTTCATAGCTGTTATCCCTGGCAGTTTCATCATAATAATTTTTCCAGATATAGCTTCCCATTTCGTTCTCATCTGTAAAAACATTATCCCCCAGACTTTTATAAAAGCTTTCAGTTTTCATATCAAAGAGAAAAATCCCTCCGGGTAATAACAC
Source organism: uncultured Butyrivibrio sp. (assembly GCA_964576255.1). GTDB lineage: Bacteria > Bacillota > Clostridia > Lachnospirales > Lachnospiraceae > Eshraghiella. Next base: position 5,842 of record CAZNUK010000004.1, on the reverse strand, counting down.
CTTAGATACTCCTTCAAAAACCGATTCCAAATCAAACTCTTCCAAAAGATAATTCATGGAGTCGCATACACTTACTACTGCATTATACTTATGTTCCTGTTCAATTACTCTCATATCCTGAAGGATAAAACGACATCCACTGCGTCTAGCTCTGGCATTACGTCCGGCAATATTAATCATATCCTTGGAATTATCAATACCAACTACATTATATCCTTTCTCCTCCAACAGAAAAGAAAAACGTCCGGTGCCACAACCCAGTTCTAAAATATCTCCGGAAATATTATTTATTTTGAAATATTCATCTATCAGTTCTGCCCATTCTTCATACGGAATATGAGACATAAATGTGTCATATACCAAAGCAAATGTTGTATAAGCACTCATTTTAGCCCCACCTTTCATTTCTTCCCTTGATTATTTGAATCATCCGAATTATACTAATCCTATGAAAAATAAAACTTTAAAACAACTGATTAGAAAAATGTATATGCCAAGATTAATAATTCCAATTGTGCTGTTTGTAATTCTTATGGCACTTTTAATTATTAATCCATTCTTTAACCATATCACCCCTGATAAGGTTACTGATTTATCCACCTTGGACAGCCGTTACAGTAAGGAAGATTACAACATTTCCGTGGACGTTCCTATGCTGTATTACACCGGTGTTGACTATACCGAAGACGGCAAAATCAAAGCCAAAATATTCTATAGCCTGTATGAAGAGAAATGCTATTTCTTCCTCATATGTATGGATAATCTCGAAGAAGATACCGTCACACTTGCTAATTACAGTTTCAATGCCCACCTGACACATAATGATAACATGTATGAGGCAGTTATTGCAAGTATGTCAGATGAACTAAAATTCTCCGAGGATGGATTGCGTAATATCTGTTCCCATACATTTGTTAATCAATACGACTACATTCACAGCTTTGAAAGCTTTTTAATATTTGTCTTTTACATTTTTACAATTATGGTAATTGTGGATATTATTTTTATAATCATCGTATTTTTTAATCCTCATATTTCCATACCATTTTTCAAAATGCGTAAATACGGCAGACTTAAAAGACTCTATCGCAAGGCTGAAAGGGAATTTAATAACGATGTCATCTCTTACGAGAACAAAGTATTTCTTTCGGAAAATTTTATATATGGCATAACATACGCAGACAATGTGGAAATTGCCATACTTGAACATATAGTCTGGATATACAAGAGCAAAAACTACACTGCCCGACTTAACCGGGAAGAAATTACCTGCACGCTCTGTCTTGTAACAGACAGAAAGCAATTAATTAAAATTGCCCAAGTGCCCGAGGATGTGTGCGACTTGGTAATTCACAAGGTACAGAAAATGTATCCGAATATTATGGCAGAAGAAGGATAAAAATACAGCTACGGTAGCGGGGATTGCATATACCCGGCATCGTAGCTGTATTATATTATTTACTTTATTTTTCTTTTAAGCTTTTATCAAGACTTCCCAGAATAGGCTCTAAGAAGTAATCCATTACACTTCTTTTCCCAACATTTACCTCAATACTTCCTGCCATACCGGATATGAATTCTATATCTTTATGACAATTCTCCTCATCAATTTTGACCTGAATTTCATATACGCTCTGGTTAGCATCATTGGTAATTACAGATGGGCTTATATACACAATTTCACCCTCCACAGCTCCATAATCCGAATAAGAGTATGCCTGTAGCTTTATCTGAACCATATCACCAACCTTAACACTGGATATATCTTTATTATCTATATACCCTTCAAAGATATACTCTGAATCACTTGGTATTATAACAAATAGTGGTTGCAGACTTTGAATCATCTGACCAACATATACCGCTTCAGATGTTAGAATATATCCACTAACCGGAGCTTTTATAGACAGCTTTTCATAAGCCAGTCTCTGCAATTCCAGCTCTTCCTCATATACTGTAATGTTATGTGTAAGCTCATACAACAGTTCAACCAGACCGGATTCATACTGTAATTTAATGCTATCGGCACTTGAAGGATAATTATTTAACTGTAGCTTAACGGTTTCATTCTCATAGACTAATTTTTTTACTGCATATTGATGTTCAATCGGATATTCATCAACATTAATGATTGCATTCACATCTTCAACATACATTTCAGCCACTTTTTTCTGCACCTCTAAAAGTGCAAGAGTCTCTTCAAGTTGTTTAATTGAAATTTCTGTTTCAGATGTGTCTAATTGAATTAACACATCTCCCTTGGCTACATAATCCCCACTGGCAGCATTAACAGTTTTAATAATCCCACCGGTCTGTGCACTAACTGAACTTTCCTCAAGGGCAGTAGTAACATAACCACTTCCATTAATTACAACATCTATTTTGGCAATGGATGCCCAGATAATTGCAAAAACCAGAAGTGTGGCAATGGCAATAACTATTACCCTGCCGGCTATATGAGAAGGTCTCTCGATTATCTCCAAAAGTGCGGGCATAAAATCATATTTCAGATTCTTCTCATTGTTCTTACTGTTTTTCAATATATATTTTGTAAGATTTCCTGTTGGTTTATCAGCCATTTGTATCCCCCCTTAACTGCATACAATATAAGGAATGGTACAACTGACCATTTTCCATCAGTTTTTCATGAGTGTCGTATTCCAATAGATTACCATTATCAACAACCATTATCTTATGTGCCTCTCTTAGTGTTGAAAGCCTGTGGGCAATAATAATTACTGTTCTTCCCTTACAAATATCCTTAAGATTATTCTGAATAATGCTCTCGGACTCATAATCCAGTGCAGAAGTCGCTTCATCAAAAATCAGAATCTTTGGATTAGCAAGAATGGCTCTTGCTATGGCAATTCTCTGCTTCTGTCCTCCTGACAAGCCAACTCCCTTTTCACCAATAATGGTGTCATAGCCATTTGGAAGAGATGTAATAAAATCATGTGCTCCCGCAGTTACCGCCGCCTGCACAATCTGTTCAAAGGTTGCCCCCGGCATATGTATGGAAATATTCTCCCTTACACTTCCGTTAAACATAAAATTCTCCTGAAGCACAACACCGATTTGTCTTCTTAACTGCCACGGATTAATCATGGAGATATCAATTCCATCAATGGTAATTTTGCCACTTTCCGGTATATACAATCTCTGAATAAGCTTGGATATGGTACTTTTACCAGAACCGCTTCGTCCCACAACACCCACAATGTTTCCTGCTTCTATTTCAAAGCTCATATCCTTAATAGCCTCTGATGCATCCGCTCTATAACGAAATCTGACCTTATCAAACTTAATATTACCCTTTAATTCAGGAATACTTGATATTCCTGAGTTCCCAGAAACCTCTGGGGGTGAATTAAATATATCCCCAATACGTCTTACGGACATAGCTGCCTGCTGGTACTCCTGCCACAGCTGGACAAGTCTAAGAACCGGCCCACTTATACGTCCTGAAAGCATTCTGAAAGCCACAAGCTGTCCCACTGTGAAATCACCATTCATAACAGCCTTAGCACCAAAATACAGAATAAGCAAATCAAAAACCTTCTGGATAAACTGTCCCAGCGTTCCTGCGGTAGTGGACACCATAGTTGTCTTGTAGCCGGCCTTAACATAATCCGCCTGCAAATCCCCCCATTTGCTCTCAAACTTATCCTCAATAGCAAAGGACTTAACCGTCTGCACACCATTAATTGACTCCACAAGAAATGAACTTGTTTCCGCTCCTGCATTGAATTTTTCGTCCAATCGTTGCTTAAACAATGGAGTGACTATCAAAGACAGAATTACATATATTGGAATTGACAAAACTACAATTCCAGTAAGGGATTTACTGTAAAACAAAAGCACCACAATATACACAATGATAAACACCAAATCAATCATTGAAGAAAGTGGTGTACCTGTGAGGAAATGACGAATACTATCAAGTTCTCTTACTCTCGCAACAGTTTCTCCTGCTCTTCTTGACTCAAAATATCTGAGAGGCAGTGCAAACAGATGTTTAAACAGCTTCGCACTTAACATCACATCAATTCTGTTGGTGGTATGGGTAAATAGATAGTTTTTGGCAAGTGCCAGAACCAAATCAAACACATATACTACCAGTATTGCAATTGCAAGTACATTCAGGGTTGATAATGTTCTGTGTGACAACACCTTATCAACAACCACCTGTGTCATTACAGGAGTTAATATCCCAAGTATTTGAATAACTAATGTAGCTATTAATACCAGAATAAATTCTTTTTTGAATTTCAAAATAGTAGGTATAAACCATTTGAAACTAAAGAAAGTCTCTGCCGCCTCTTTACCTCTCTTAGTAATAAGCACAGCAGTTCCATCCCATAATGCTTTGAGTTCTTCAAGGGAGACGCTCTGTGGCGCTCCCTTATCATGGAACATAACAATTGCTTTATCGTTATGTACTTTGGCAATTATGAAGAACTTGCCCTCCCTTGATTTGGCAATCAAGGGAAGGATTTTGTCCATCTTCTTTACAAGGTTGTCCATATTAAGTACACACAGCTTGGACTTTAACTTGTATTGGCGAGCGTACTGTAAAAGTAACACTTCCACTTCTTCAATATTAGAGTTTTCAGTAATCCTTATGAGTTCTGACTGTTTTGCCTGAACTCCCAGAAATTTAGCTAAAGTCAAAAAGGAAAATATACCTGAATCAATTTCCTTTTGATTATTAATAGTCTCCATATCGGCTCCTTATTCCACTGCAAACTGCTCTGTAAACAGGGTTGTATCGCTTGTAGTTACACTATCATTTGCTGAAAATACATTATTATCTGTCTCTGATACCGACAGCTCCTGTGCAAGAAGCGCTGCACCTGTATCCGAGCTGGAATCCACATCTGAATCATCTTCCATTATAAGTGTCAAATCTGTGCCACTGCTTAAAAGCTCAGTATCCTGCGCGCTATCACCCTCTGCAATTAACTCAGTAAGAGTGGTTGCACTATCCTGTGAAAGGGTATCAACATCAGTAACTGGCTCAGGCTGGTATTCGATGACGAGAGAGATATTTTCACTGTCAATTCGAGCTATGGTTCCGTCTGCGAATTCCATATATTCGACCTGACATATACCTCCCGAATTATAATATACATCCCATACTTTTATCTTATCTTCTTCACCATATGTGATAACAAGGTGGTTACCTACTTTAGCTATACTTACGTCCTCAATGGTTATACCTTCACCAAATACGATTCGGTCCGAACGGCTATCAGTGGTACTGTTACAATAATCGTAGATTATATCCACTCCGTCACCTTTATTGAAGATGTAAGTATCATTGCCAGCTGCTCCTCTAAGGTCATCTGCTCCAGTTCCACCGATAATTACGTCATTTCCATTACCACCTTCTATGTAGTCATTTCCGGCTTCTCCATAAAGCTCATCATTTCCGGCATATCCATAAACCGTGTCATTTCCGGCTCCTGCATACAGGATTTCATCATGGTCATGATATGTGGTCTGGTCGTAGCCTGTGATTGTATCGTTTCCACTGGTTCCGTATCTTACTCTGGTTCGTTCAACGATATCTGACACTCCCCATTTGGTTCCATCAGAGAATTCCATACCCTCCACAAAATGTGTACCACTTGTATTGTAGTAAGCCTTCTCAACTGTTATACGGTCGCCTTCTCCGTATATGATGACAAGGTCGTTGCCTACCCTCTCCATGCTTATGTCGTCTGGGCTTATTCCTTCACCGAATACGATTCTGTCTGCGCGACTTTCTGTGGTGCTGTTCTGGTAATCATAGATTGTGTCAACTCCGTCTCCCTTATTGAAGATGTAGGTATCGTTTCCA
>CAZNUK010000003.1:60541-65259 GCA_964576255.1 uncultured Butyrivibrio sp. | reverse complement strand
GAAGGCTCCTTGGTGCAAAATAATGGTTGGTGGCGCCGTGCTTACCCAGGAATATGCGGATATGATTGGGGCGGATTTCTATGGTAAGGACGCAATGCAGACCGTATATTATTTGGAGAGAATGTTTGGGGAAATCAATTCATAAAAACTTGACATTAGAAAAATTCTTCTATATTATATAGAAGGATTAAGCGGATATGGCGGAATTGGCAGACGCGCTAGATTTAGGTTCTAGTGTCAACAGACGTGCAGGTTCAACTCCTGTTATCCGCATTGCGAAAAGTACCGTAAAATAAGGGTTTGCGGTACTTTTTTGCTTAATAAAGCGTAAAACCTGACACTGAATAATTACAGAAATTTTGTTCTGAAATTTGGCTAAATTGGCTATTGTAATAAATTGAATTAAGGCGTATTGTTGGTTTCAAGATATCAGTTGCATGCAATATATTTCCTTCGCGAAGGCGTGATACTAATACCTTTGGAGGATACGCCTATGAATGAATTTAATAATGATTTAGTTAACGCAACAGGAACTATTCCATTTGGATTTACACAATTGTAAATCTTGAAATGCAGATAATTAATAGGGGAGATTGGCCGGAGAGGTTATTAAGCTATCTGTGTCGTAATTATGACAGCCTTGAAAAAGGCGAGGATTATAAGAATGTTAATAATGCTATTCATATAGGATTTATTGATTTTACTTTATTTCCTGATGAACCGGAATTCTGTTCTACATATATGATGTTTAATATCAAAACGCACAGGATATATACTAGTAAATTTATGCTTAAAGTGGCAGAATTAAATCATCCGGACATTGCCATCATTGTGCGGAATTTACAGAGTAAACTCCGTGCCTGCTTGCACGCCATCGCATAGCGATTTCAATGCGTGCAATCCAACGAAGAAGAGGCAGTGCGTGATATGTGTCGTGCACGTAGGGAAGCAGTTGCTTTTGAGGAGTATATGAAAGAGGAGAAGGAAAGGCTTCTTTTGGAGAATGAGAAGCTTGAAGCAGAGATTGCAATGCTTAAAGAGGAACTGGAATTATTAAAAACAGTAAAGAATAATTAAAGCGAATTCAACTCTTGTTATCCGTATTGAATTAAACTGTATATAAAGTAAAAGAAAGAACTTCAAATTTTTGATATGATTCCCCTTAAGTAGACAAGGTAAATAACCAAAATCTACTTAAGGGGAATCATATCATTTTGAGGTTCTTTTTCTATAACGAAAATAACGGATGGACGATTTTTTGTGGATTAAATTGGCGTGTCGGTGGTGTCGCCCCACGTAAATGGCAAAAAAGTGAGTTGAGAGGGGTGCTCATCCACTGAATTAGCCCCACGCATGAGAGAAAAAGCAAGATGGGAGGGGGCCAACCCACTGAATTAGCCCCATCCAAGCGACAAAAAACAGGTTGAGAGGGGTGCTCATCCACTGAATTTGCCCCACTCAAGTGCCAAAAAGCAAGTTAGGAGGGGCTGCTAAAGTCTCATGTGCCCCCGCACAAATAAGAGAAAGTGAGTTGAGGAGGGGTGCCAATCCACTGAATTAGCCCCACGTAAGCACGAAAAATCGAGATAGGAGGGATGATGCCTCGTCGCACGCCTTGTTAGAATGTAAAAAATTAAAAAATATAAGGAATTTATTACCACTTAATCGTATAATAAGTGAAAGGGTAGTTATTACCTGACATGTTAGGAGGATAATTATGGATAACGGCGCAAGTAGCTACCGCCGTTTCCTTGATGGTGATGAAAGTGCTTTTGATGACATGATGAAGGAATTGTTCCACAGTCTGGTTTTCTTCATTGAGCGTTACGTGCACGATATCCACACCGCAGAAGATATTGCAATTGATGCTTTTTCGGATTTGGTTGTACATAGAAGCAGATATAATTTTAACGTTTCTCTTAAGACTTATCTGTTTATGATTGGCAGGAGCCGGGCATTGGATTACATAAGACGTCGCAGGATAATTCCATTTGTGGAGCTTTCGGAGGGCGAAAATGTGTCGGATGACCATCAGATGCTTGAAGATATGGTACTTGCTGATGAGAGAAAAAGCGCGGTGAATTTGGCGCTTGCAAAGCTTCCGGCGGATATGCGTGTGGTGGTACATCTTATTTATTTTGAAGAGATGAGCTATGATGAGGCTGCCAAGGTTATGAAGAAAAACAGAAAGCAAGTGGACAATCTTCTGTATCGTGCCAAAAAGGAACTTCGCACTATTCTTGGAAAGGATGGTGGAGATTTAATATGAGAAATTTAGATGAATGTAAGGCGGAAATATTCCGTCGTAGTGAAGAAAAAATTAAAAAACGTAAGAGAATCAATATTATTTTAACCAGTGGAATTTCCGTGGCCGCATGCGCCATAATAATTGCCTGTGCTGTAAAATGGATATCTACATTATCGTTTGTATCTAATGATTTAAGTAATGGTGGCCCCCAATATAGTAATGGAAATTCTGTGCTGGAAGACAGAGAGCCGGCTGCTGAGGATGAGATGTTAGACGGTAATTCCAACGATAAAACTAGCGAGCTTGTTATGGGGAGTTTGGCCAGTGTTAGTATAGAATATTCGGCACAGTACATCCGTACCAATGCTATTGGAGAGGGAATCACATACCCACAAGTTAAGATTATTCGCTCTGTTGAAGAATTGAAGGCTTACTATGAAGCTAATAAGGATATTTACTATTTGGAGAGAAGAGAGAATTATGGATCAGATTATACCAGGGGATTTCTTGACGCTTGTGACAAATATGATGAGGCATATTTTGAAAATCAGATTCTTGTAATTATGGTGTTAGAGGAAGGCAGTGGCTCGATAAGCCATAAAGTCACCAATGTAGGAGTCATTGGCATTAATGAGGCCAAAATGATGACAATAGAAATTGACCGAATTATTCCGGAGATTGGAACCTGTGATATGGCTGAGTGGCATATTTTGATAGAGCCGGAGGCAGGAACTATAGTGGAGGATGAAGAGGACATCTATGTGACACTGCATGATGTACAACAAAGTAGATAAGAGGAGATAGCTTGATTATGAAAAAAATAGCATTAATTGTGACGTTAGTTGTAGCAATTTTTTGTTCGGCATGTACTAATGTCAAAAAGGGTAAGACAAATATGGGCACCTTGGAAGATTTTTCTTTTAGCCTTACCTGGGGCTGCTATGGCATCAGTTCCTACGATAGCGATACGGGACAATTAGTAAAAACCAAGGATGCCACCCACCCGGAGGATTATATTACCAATTACAAGCTTACAGATGAAGAGCTTGAGGAGATTTATGAGTTAATTAAAGAGCTTGATGTGGAGTCCTATCCGGATAGCTATAATCCAAATGAGGGCGTGATGTCTTCGCCGTCAATGACTTTGGTTTTGGTTATAAATAATGGGGAAGAGGAGAAAATTATTGAGGCAAAAGACATTTCGTATTCATATAGCTCTAAGAACCGAAAAGGACAGAAGTTTTTGGATACCTGCAAGACAATCAGCGACATGTTGATGGAGACTGAGGAGTGGAAGGCACTTCCCGATTATGAGTTTTTGTATGACTAAGGAGGATAATTATGAAAAAGAACGGACTGATTTTGTTAATAGTTGCAATGCTTTTATTGGGGATGTTGTCTGGTTGTACAAGATATGTGGGAGTGGAACCTATTGACACTGAGCCAACTTCCACTGAACCAACTACTATCCTGGAGGATAAAAGTGATGAAGAGTTCACTGACGAATGGGTGGACAAAGAAACAGCAGAGCAGTATGATGGTGATTTTTTCTCGGATATTGTTATTACAGAAATATATTCCAACTGTTTTTTTGCGGAAACAGTAATACCTATGCCTTATCAAATCAAAATCAATGGCTCAATTTCGGATGAATGGTGTGTGGGGGACCAGGTAATCACTACTCATGAAAATGTGTATTATGATACGGAAAGTCAACGGGTTGAGGCGGATTTGCTTACAATTAAAGTTAGTAACTTCAGCCCTGACCCAAATGCATGTTATAAGCCTGTAATATATCTGTATCCGGAGGGAATGCTTGAGGTTTTGGTAAAGCTTACAGTTGATGGTGGACTTACCTGCACATACCCGGCTTATAATGAGGGCTGGAAGGTGATGGCTAGTCCTGATGGCACACTTACAGATGCCAGCGGTCAGACCTACAACTATCTCTATTGGGAGGGGTTGACATACGCTCAGTATGACCTTTCAAAGGGTTTCTGTGTTAAGGGGGAGGACACTGCGGCATTTCTTGAAGAAGCACTGGCTGACCTTGGCTTGACACGCAGGGAGGCCAATGAGTTTATTGTGTACTGGTTACCTATGATGCAGGAAAATCCGTACAACATTATTTCTTTCCAGACTGACATCTACACTGAGGCGGCAAAGCTTGAAATTAATCCAACACCTGATACATTGATTCGTGTATTTATGGCATGGCAGGAAAGTGACAGCTATGTGGAGCTTCCTGCGCAAGAGCTTACCGCACCGGAGCGAAGTGGATTTACAGTTGTTGAGTGGGGCGGCGCAGAGGTTAAGTAAATATATGAGAGGGAGTTAAAAAAGCCGGAGAGAATCTGGCTTTTTTGCGTAGTGGATGGGGGCGGCTCTATTTTGGCGAGATTTAGTTTGCCTGAGACGAAGTTGAGGTTTAGTTTGCCTGAGACGAAGTTGAGGTTTAGTTTGCCTGAGA